>CAIRTW010000223.1 GCA_903881585.1 uncultured Bacteroidota bacterium
AAAGTGTGCTATTGCCAATTCGCTTCGTAAGTTCAGCAACCGACTCTTTGACAACTATTGTATGTAATTTGGCCATACTAATCTATAACAAAAATCATGCCGAATTTTGACGCCCAATTGGTATAAACAGTTACATCGGTACGGCTTCGCCAAACTCAATCCAGAATAAAATATTCAAGATGGCTGAACAGTACATAAAAGAAAAAAACAAAGATCCAACCGATGCGAAGCATCGAATTGATAAATATTTATCTGATTCACACCGTAATGAAAGATTCTACGAAATAAACCAAAATGCTAATCTGGATCAACAGTTTGAGTATTTCCTTGGTCTCATAATGAAGAACTTATTTTGTGTATAAAATGGGTGGGCGTCACTTTTTTCGCTACACTACCGTCAGATGTTGTTTTGTGGAGGCTTCAGGCAGACCAGAAATACACTAAAATGTTCCTATATAATGTACTAAAGAGTCTGTCCGTCCTGATCGCTTATGCAGCGCTTATTTTACTGCATAAAATGACTGTTGAGAATGTGCTATTATGGAGTTTTCTTTCTGGACTGATATGTAGCCTGGTAGGTATGATGTGGAATTTGTCCGGCGTAAAATATATCACACACCGGTCGAAGGAGTGTATGACAGAGCTGTTCCACTATGGCAAATATACGCTTGGCACCACCAGTATCTCTGTAATGCTGAACAATGCCGATACCTGGATCATCAACTTTATGCTGGGCCCCGCGCCGGTAGCAGTTTATAACCTGGCACTGCGCTTCATTGCTTTTGTAGAGCTGCCCATACGCACTTTCCTTACTACAGGCATGTCGGAAATGGCAATTGCCTTTAATAAGAACGACATGCCGCAAACCACCAATATTTTTAAGAAATACACCGGTATGCTTACCATAGCGCTGATACCTATCATCGTTTGCGCCATATTACTGGCAGATATCCCGATCAATTTCCTGGGCGGCGCTAAATACCATGGCAGCGCTGCCGCCAATGTGCTACGGTTGTTTATGCTATTGTCAATTTTATTTCCGCTGGACAGATTCAACGGAGTGGCCCTCGATATTACCCGCAACACAAAGATCAATTTTTACAAAATAATCATCATGCTTATCCTTACTGTCACATTCGATTTTGTGGGGATAGCGGTCTTTCACAATGTTTATGGCGCAGCGCTTTGCACCTATGTGGTTATCATTGTTGCCATCATTTACGGCAACTATCAGCTACGCAAGCATATGGACTATACCATACCTGGCATCTTATCGGCGGGGTATGCGGAAATAAAGGAAATTATAGAGAAAAACAGAAAACGGAAATAACAACATTCTATGTTATAATAATACAATGTCTGAGAAGATTGTTTTCCGGAATCCGCCTCAGATATTACTCATATTTTTTTACCTTTGCCTGCCTTCAACAGCCCTCTTGAAAACAACAATATTTTTTTAATAGAAAACAGCATGTCGCATATACCATTTAATAAGCCTTATCTTACCGGTAAGGAAATAGATTACATATACCAGGCAGTACAATCGGGCAAAATTTCGGGAGATGGAATGTTCACAAAGAAGTGCCACGATTTTTTTGAAAAGAAATATGGGTTCAGAAAATGCCTGCTTACTTCCTCCTGCACCGATGCGCTTGAAATGGCTGCCATCCTTTTGAACATTAAGGAAGGCGATGAGGTTATCATGCCTTCTTACACTTTTGTGTCCACAGCCACAGCGTTTGTGCTGCGCGGCGCCAATATTATTTTTTGCGACAGCCGCAAAGACCATCCTGGAATGGATGAGGACCAGATAGAAAGCCTCATCACCAAGCGCACTAAGGCTATTGTGCCGGTACACTACGGCGGCGTGGCGTGCGATATGGATAAGATCATGGCCATTGCCGAAAAGCATGGCCTCTATGTGGTGGAAGACGCAGCGCAATGCGTAGAGAGTTACTATACCGGCAAAGATGGCATCAGGAAACCATTGGGCTCCATTGGCCACATGGCCGCTTTTTCCTTTCATGAAACCAAGAATATACAGTCGGGCGAAGGCGGTATGCTGGTGGTAAATGACCCGCAATTTGCTGAACGGGCTGAAGTTATCAGGGAAAAAGGCACGAACAGGAGCAAGTTTTTCAGGGGCGAAGTGGATAAATACGGATGGTGTGATATAGGCAGTTCTTTTTTACCTTCTGACATTATCGCTGCATTCCTTTATGCCCAGCTCGAAAACGTTGAGGATATTCAGAAGAAGCGCATCTCCATCTGGAATAAATACCTGGAACTGTTGTCGCCGATGAAGGACCGCTTCTCAATGCCGGTCATCCCTGCGTATGCGAGCAATAACGCCCACATGTTTTACCTGGTATGCCATGGCCTGGCGGAACGTACCGAGATCATAGAGCACCTCAAGAAAAATGGAGTGAATTCAGTTTATCACTATCTGAGCTTGCATAAGAGCCCTTTTTACGAATCCAAATATCACGGCAAAGAATTACCGGAAACAGATCGTTATACCGATTGTCTGTTCAGGCTTCCTATGTTTTATGAACTGACAGACGCGGATATAAATAAAGTGGTAACAACTTTGAATAACAAATAGCAGGAAGCCAACAATGAAGTTAGCCCATCTGATCCTTGCTCACAATAATCCATTGCAACTGGAACGTTTGGTAAAACGTATCAGTCACAAGGATGCGGATGTGTATATTCATTTAGACAGTAAAACCGATATTGCCCAGTTTGCCCATCTTGGAGACCTGCCAAACACTTTTTTTACGAAGAAGCGAATTAAGGTAATGTTGGGCGAGTATAGCACGCTGGAGTGTGCGCTGATAGGCATGGAGGAAATACTGGAAACAGGCACCACCTATTCTCACGTAAATCTGCTGAGTGGAAACGATTACCAGTTGGAACGCACAGATACCATACATGAGTTCCTGTTTGCTAACACCGGTAAAACATTTATGTGGTATGACAAGATATTTGATGATTGGTATCACGGGCAGGCCAGGATCAACAATTACGACCTGGCTGAATTTGGGTTTCCGGGAAGGTTTTACCTCGCCAGCCTGATGAGTAAGCTCTTACCAAACCGGAAACTGCCTTATAACCTAACAGCATATGGCCGTGCACAATGGCTCACCATCACACCAGAGTGCATAGCGTTTGCACTAAGGTATATAAAAGACCATCCTGCGCTTCAGCGGTTTTTTAAAATGACGTGGTGTGTGGACGAGGTATATTTTCAAACAATTCTTTGCAACTCTCCGCTGCGCGATAAAATAATAAACGACAACCTAAGATACCTGGAACTGCAACCGGATTATCGTCCGCGCATCCTCACGATAGCAGATAAAGAACTACTTACAAAATCGGGCAAGTTTTACGCCCGAAAGTTTGATGCGGCAATAGATTCAGCTGTTTTCGACTATTTCGATGCCCGGTAACGAAATGATGTTTATTTTTTCAATAATAATTTTATACTTTTACGACAACCATTAATACTATTCCGGAAACGTGAAATTTGCCGTCATAATAGCTACTTATACTTCCCCAAAACAAACTATTAGGCTTATCAGAAGCCTTGATAACGGCGACTTCGACTTTTACATCCATCTCGACAAAAAAATAGACCTGGATACACACAAGGAGTTATCTGATATCCCGAATGTATTTTTCATCAAGGATAGAGTTGATATTAAATGGGGTGGCAATACTACTGTTGAAGCTACGTATAACAGTATAAGACAAATTGTAAACTCTGGAAAAAAATACGATTTTATCAACCTGATCAGCGGCCAGGACTATCCGATAAAATCAGCCCGCTATATTTCCGATTTTCTCGGCAAAAATATCGGCAAAGAGTTTATGACGTTCAAATATTTCAACACGGAATGGACAGAAGCGAAGGCAAGAGTGGAGAAATACCATTTGAACGATTTTACGTTTAAAGGCAAAACCAGGCTGGAACAACTGATCAACATTATAACCCCTAAGAGGAAATTCCCCGTGAACAATATGGAGCTCTGTGGCCAGGAATCTTTCTGGACACTCAGCCAGGAGTGCGCTACGTATGTTGTCGATTATATTGATTCGAACCCAAAGCTTAGGCGATTTTTAAAGTTCACATGGGGCAGCGATGAATTTATTTTTCAGAGCATATTGTTGAATTCACGCTAAAAAGACCGTATAGTAAATAATAACCTTCGCTTCATTAACTGGCCACCGGTAGGAAGCCGCCCTAATATATTTACTACAGCAGACTTTGACCGGATCATGGCCTCAGACAGCCTGTTCGGAAGGAAATTTGACATAAATACCGACGAGAAAATTTTTGATTTACTGGACGAAAAAAACAAGTCTTAACATAAAACATCCGTTATGGCCTACATGCTTAGTTTAAAAACGTTTACCGATGAACGTGGACGTCTTACCCCGGTCGATGGCGTACTGCCCTTTGACATCCTGCGCCTCTATTATATTGATGAAATAAGCAACGAAGCGGAACGTGGCGGCCACTCCCACTACATCACTGTGGAAGCCATTTTTTGTGTATATGGCACTTTCAATGTGATGATCAACAATGGCAAAACGAAGACAGAATACTTCCTGAACGACCGCGCCCAATGCCTTATCGTGGAACCATATGACTTCCATATGATACACAATTTCAGCCCTGGTGCAATCCTCATGGGCGTATCGTCCACCCACTACGACCATTCCGATTACAACCATATAGAACCGACAATACAGCAATGATACCATACGAAAACCTAAAACGTCTGAACGAGCCTTTTGAGGCTGATCTGAGAGCCGGCTTCGAAGCTGTCCTTGCCAAAGGACATTACATCCTGGGTCACCAGCTTGAAGTCTTTGAACAGGAATTTGCCGCGTACCACGGTGTAAAACACTGCGCCGGCATTTCCAACGGGCTTGATGCACTTATTCTTGCACTCAAGGCACTTAACCTACCGAAGGGCAGTGAGGTGATCGTACCGTCAAATACATATATTGCCAGTATGTTATCGATCATTGCCTGCGATCTGGTACCTGTATTGGTCGAGCCGGATATACGGACCTATAACATTGATCCAGCCAGGATACAGGCAGCGATTACGCCAAAAACAAAAGTCCTGCTTGTTGTGCATCTTTATGGAAAGCTGTGCGATATGGGGCCGATCATGGACATCAAGCAAAAACACGGACTGTACCTTGTGGAAGACTGTGCGCAGGCACATGGCGGCACTTACAAAGGCAAGCTGGCAGGCACTTTTGGCGAGTTTGGGGCTTTCAGCTTTTACCCCACCAAAAACCTTGGCGCTCTGGGGGATGCTGGTGGTGTCATATGCAACGATGATACGTATAATCATACTATCATGCAGCTGCGCAACTACGGCTCTGACCGCAAATACTATAACGATATTGTAGGCTATAATAACCGGCTCGATGAAATGCAGGCGGCCTTTCTGAGCGTGAAGCTCAAACGTCTGAACCAGATGAATGCGCACCGAAACAAACTGGCCGATTTGTACCTCGCTAATTTATCATCGCAATACATATTACCAGCTAAGGACAAAGATTTTTACGATGTTTACCACATCTTTAATATCCGCCATCCTAAACGCGATGAACTGCAGCAATACCTGCAGGAAAAAGGCATCGGCACCGTCATACACTATCCTGTGCCCCCTCACCGGCAGAAGGCGCTTAAAGAGCTTTATAACGGCCAGAACTACCCGATAGCTGATGAGATACATAACACTACGCTAAGCATTCCCTGCTCTTTCTGCCATACGGAAGGTGAAATAATGGAAGTAATTGAAGCTTTAAATAATTTTAATTAACTGCACTGAAAATGGATGTTGTCGATATTGCGCTTATTGGAAGTGGAGTAGCCAGCTCTCTTACCCTGATCGAAGTATTAAGGGAATTGCTGAACAGCTCCGGTGGAGGAAAAACGACCATCGCAGTAATTGAAAAAAACCACGAATTCTGGAAGGGCATCCCTTATGGATCACGATCTTCAGTGAATGCCCTTACCATTACCAGTATCTACGACTTCATTAATGAACAGGAAAGGCCGTTGTTTTTTAAATGGTTGAAAGACAACAAGCCGGAGTGGTCTTCCTGGTATCGTGAGCAAGGCGGCATTACCGCCGCACGATGGCTGGATAATAATCTGCCGTTGATAGAAAAAGAGGATTGGGAAACATTTTACGCCCCACGTTTCCTTTTTGGCAATTACGTGCGCGAAAAATTAATGGGCCTGCGGAAAGAAGTTGAGGAAAAGCAGCTCGCGGACATCAGACTCATACACGCCGAAGCAACAGACCTGAGTAATAAAGATGGTATTTACGAAATTACACTTGAGCATCCTGATCTTTCTGTATCCACTACCCGCGCGCGCAAAGTTGTGATCGCCGCAGGCTCTGCTCCGGTGCGGAAAATGTGTGATCTGTCAACAGATGGCATCAATTATATTAACGACGTTTACGAGCCATCCATAAACAGCAATATAGCATTGCTCGAAGCCTCACTAAAGAAAACGGGCGATAAAGTAGACAATAATGTTTTGATCATCGGCTCAAATGCCAGCAGTATAGAGTGGCTTTACATGCTGGAGGGGTTGCCGGAGCTGAGAAAACTGGTGAACAAGACCGTTATTATTTCTCCGAGTGGCCAGTTACCGCTCCATATTTCCACTGAAGTACTCGCCGAACATCCTACACCGAACATTGACCGGATAAAAGCGGGGGATAAATATACCATAAAGACACTCTCTGATGCCGCGGCAGCCGACGTAAAACTAGCCCTGCAAAATGGCGCCAACATGGATTATGTGGCAACGGTAATAGGCAGCACACTTGCCCTTATGGAGCCGCTGGGTGAGGAAGCAAAGAAAGAATTCTATTGTATACATGGCATCAAATTACGGGATATGTTCCGCAGATCCGGGCCGGAGTACAAGGGAGTGTCCCAGCTTTTAATAGAAGCAGATGAAGCTGTTGTTATTAAAGGCCGGTTTGTTAAAGCCGATCCATCTGGCAATGGTGCGATGATGCACTATATTGATGCCGGGGGCCAACAGCAAGTATATCCGCTGACCTTTAAGGTGATCCTTAACTGCAGCGGATCCGATAACCTGGATCAGTCATCGTCCAGGCTGCTCTTCAACGTTGTGAATAAAAACCTTTGTACAATGAACTTGTCGGGTAAAGGTATTGAGGTGAACGAAAAGTTTGAAGCAGCGCAAAACCTTTACGTGATGGGGCCTTTGCTGGCTGGCAATGTGAACAAACTGATCCATTTCTGGCAACTGGAAAATGCATCAAGGCTCACCTACCTCGCTCCCTTCCTGGCCAAGGAATTAGTGGCGCTTACTGCCGCTGAGCATGCGTACTAGGTCAGATATTTTTATTCCTATCAACGGTGTAAGAATAAAAAAATGGTCGTCATCGTAACACCAGCGTTGAAATGCATTCATCTTATTTAAAGATCCGTCAGTATTGAATTAGATATGGGTAATAAACGCTCCAAATCTTATCCGTTTATACCCGCCATGTTTTTCTTGTAGGAATATTTTTCGTCACATTCTTTGCCGGAAAATTGATGTCCATTCTTTCAGGGCGCTCGTATTTCCTGCCGAATTTACAAATACTATCCTCGACATATCTCCCCAGTAAGTCGGCTTTTATAGAATATTGCATCCTGAAAAAATGGACATGCAAAAGATAAGTGTCCAAAACGCTGATGCAAATTTATTGTTGTTCACGTGACTACGTTACAAATTTAGTGCGGTGGCAAAATAAAGAAGAGTTGTCCCTAGAACTATACATATAATTCCCATTACCCCACCAATCCCTCCATCAAACTCCCCCATTGCTCATCTGAAAGGCCAAACGACAATGTTATTTCATTTCTGCAGTGGTAAGAAGCCGCTAATTTTTTATGCGCGCGCTCTATAACAATAGTAGCCGTAGCGCCATTGCTACCAGGTTGCAGACGTACAGCAAACGTCTCGCGGCTTTCATCCGGGTAGTCATCATACTCAATGGCCTCGATCAAAATGCTATGCATCATTGGCAGGCCCGCTGTTTTTATACAATCCCCTTTATGCGCCCTGCGATGCAGCAACTTACCCTGAAGATCAGTAAGCTGAAAACTACTAACAGGCCCGGTGTATCTGTTCCAGTTATTTACATCCAGCAACCGTTCTTTGGCACTTACAAAGCTGTCCTCAGCATCTTCGGCGGTTTTAAGAAGCATACTGTGCTCTATGTTTTTTTCAAAACCCTGGAACTGGTCAGGAACTAAGTAGTGGTTTCGCTGCATACACTAATATACGTTTCCGTTTTTATAAAGAAAAATTTATGCTAGATCGCGGCCGGGCTGCCATAAAAGCGCCGGAAAATGTTTACGTCGCAAATACAATGCTTGCTCCCATACCGCAAATAAATCTGCCCTGCATGAAAAAAACCTAGCATCTTTTTGAAAATTCTGATTTACTTTGCAAAAATTATTTATTTTTTTCAAACCAACTTTATGGAACAAGTAAAAACAGGAGATAAAGTAAACGTACATTATCACGGAAAACTGGAAGATGGCACTACATTCGATAGCAGCGAAGGCCGCGAACCGCTCGCATTCACCGCAGGCAGCGGTCAGGTCATAGCCGGCTTCGACAATGCAGTGATCGGCATGAATGTGGGCGACAAGAAAACCGTAAACATCCCCGTAGCAGAGGCCTACGGAGACCGTGACAACAATATGGTCATTGAACTCCCCCTCACGGACTTCCCTGCAGACCAGAAGCCAGAAGTAGGTATGGAGCTGCAAATGAGCAACAACCACGGCAACCTCTTCAACGTAGTAATAACAGAAGTCAGGGAGAGCACCCTTGTATTGGATGCTAACCATCCCCTCGCCGGAATGCCCCTCATATTCGATATAGAGCTCGTTTCTATTGGATAGTTAAACTCATACCGGAAAGCCGTAGACCTGGCTGCTTTAACAATAGGTACCCGAATAGAAAATGGCGCCAATGGCTCCATTTTCTATTACGAATTTACTTGCCAGAATTAATCGCCAGCGTACACACGACTATCTACTTTAGACTATTCTTTAACTAACTGGGCCACTGCCTTTTTGTTGCCGCTTGCATCAAATACCTGTAGGATATAAACACCGGTTGCGAGCGACTGAATATTGAAAGTCTGTGCACCATCCGCAGTTACATTCCATGGCGCACCTACCTGGCGGCCAACGATATCGTACACACAAACCTTATCATTCAACAAAAGTGAGGTCAAAGTCACCGTGTTGGTTGAAGGATTAGGATACATGTCTACATCATTTCGTGTAAAAACACTGCTCACGCCCAGGCTTGCAAGATAAGCCTCACGTATGCGCTCATTACCGGCATCTGCTATGTATATGTTGCCATAAATATCCGTAGCTATGCCAAATGGAGTTTTCAGGTTAGCGCCAAGGGCATTGCCAAGGTCACCACCAAAACCTGCAGATCCATCACCAACAACAGTGGTAATAATGCCGGATGTAGCCACTTTGCGTATCACGTTATTATGGGCATCGGCAATATAAAGGTTGCCAAGTGTATCGAGCGCTATACCAGCCGGGTAATTGATTTTAGCCGATGCCGCAGGGCCACTGTCTCCGCTGTATCCAAAAGAGTCGATCATGCCCGCATAGGTACTGATACCGCCGGTATCATCCACCTTACGAATCACGTCATTTTTATAATCGGCAATAAAAAGGTTACCGGAGCGGTCGACGGCTACTGCATATGGAGAGTCGAGCATAGCGTTCACGGCAGGGAAACCGTCACCGGAATAACCAGCGGTATCATTACCGGCCACTGTTGTGATAGTGCCTGATGTGCTTATCATACGCACGACATTATTGGTAGCATCAGCAACAAAGATATTCCCAAAGGTATCAACTGCTATGCCGCGCGGAGCGCCAAAGCTGGCAGCCAGCGCAGGGCCGTTATCACCGGAATAGCCATGTGTACCATTGCCAGCGATCGTAGTAATAATACCCAGGGGATTCACTTTGCGTATTACCGAAAATATACCATCCGCAATGTACATATCGCCATGCTTGTCAAAAGCAATACCTTGTGGGTCAACATCTGCACTGGTTGCCAGGCCGTTGTCTCCGGTATAACCGCCAAGACCGGTTCCGGCTACCGTAGTAATAATACCGTTTGCTATATTGATCTTGCGCACCCGTATATTGGTGAAATCAACAAAATACACATTGCCAGAAGGGTCGAGCGCAACATTTATCGGTGCGTCCAGATCAGCGCCGGTTGCCGCCGCACCATCTCCACTATACGCCCCTATCCCATCTCCGGCGATGGTTTTGATGATCCTTAACTGCCCGTATGATGGCAGCGATAGCATTAATAGACCTGAAATCAATAGAGAAAACGTACACTTCATAAGAAATATTTGGCCAAATATAACATTAATAAGTTAAAAGTTAAAAGCCCCGTAGCAGCAAATTCCAAAAATGAAAATCCATGATCCAAATGAAACAATCCAAAACCCAAACTCCCCATTGCTCATTCCATCTTTTACATAAGGCTCTGCTGCACTTTCTTCGGCAGCTTTGAGCGAATCAATTCATAGGACTGACCGATATAATATTTCCATTCTTTTGGTTTCAGTTTACTGAATTCCTGCACGGTTACCCATTTGTTACGGGCCATATAATGTGCCGGTGTGATGCCATCCCGCTCGGTCATCTCTTCAAACTCCTCAGGGGTGACTTTAAAACTGGCCCCGCCCTGTTCGTTTGTTACGCAGAACATTTTCTCTCCTACCGAAAAGCAAATATCCGCGCCCCACTTCAAGTCTTCTGTAGCGCCGGGAAAGGAAAGACAAAATTCACGAAGCTGGTGGAGGCTCATTGCACAGGCAGTTTAAAAATGGATCAAATCCATCTACGCTGGCAAAACTAATTGAAGTCAACGCAATTGCAATTGTTTTAAAGTACCCGCTATGTCCGGCCCCATACGTGCAACCCACAGTGCATAGCCTTTGGGAGAAGGGTGTATGAAATCATCCATAAAAAGAGAAGTGTCAAGCGCCCGCTCATATAGTATGCCCGATATATCAACGTAACAGCACTTATTACCGAGCGTCATTTCCTTAATAACAGCATTATAATTAGCAACTTCAGCCGCTACCTGGTGCCTGTCTCGTCCCATAGCAAACGGGGACTCGCTCCAATCCGGTATGGACAGAACAAATACACGCTCGGTATGGCCGTTAACATACATGATAGCCTTTGTAAGCAGCGAACCAAATTGCTGCCTGTAGGTCTGAAAATCGAGCCTGCGAAAGTTATTATTAGCGCCTATAAGCAGTGTCACAAAAGTGAATGTATCGCGGATATCTCTCTTTTGTACGGCTTTACATAGGTCGGCCGATGTCCAGCCGGGATAGGCTATAAATACAGGATGCCCAACATCTAGTCCTTGCCCGCGCAGGTAAGCACATAGCTGGCTTGGGTAGTTCTCGTCATACTTAATATTTGTGCTGAAGGTGTAAGAATCACCAAGAGCAAGGTAAGACACCTTATGCTGCGCGGGCCGGAAGATATAATAAATGGCAAAGGCAACGAACAACAAAACTACTCCCAGTAACAAAATCGTAAACCTGGCTACCCTCATAAAGTATATGTTTTCACTTTACTTGTCTTTTAGAACTGAGGCCACCAACCCGGCAAGCCGCTCAGCCCATACTTCATATTCTTTCGCTGAGGGGTGGAGCCCATCACCCGCAAGGAAACCGGGAGTCATAGCATGATCCCTGGTACTATCGGTAATATACAGGTACTGGCATTTATGGTCGAGGGTAATTGCTTTGCAAGCCGCGTTATACTCATCTATCTCTTTAGCCACCTGGTGCCGGTCGCGGCCATCGGCAAATGGCGTAGCGCCCCAGTCCGGAATAGAAAGCACAAATACATTTTTCGCAACGCCCTTTGCAAACACGATTGCCTGGTCCAGCAGCTGTACAAATTCCTGGCGGTAATTTTCCAGGCTGCGGCCACGGTATTGATTATTGACACCAATAAGCAGTGTGACGAAAGAAAATGTTTCGTGTATATTATGCTCGCGTATAGAAGCAGCAAGCTCATCGGTCGTCCAGCCGGTAGTGGCAATGATCACCGGGTCGGCAACGTCAAAGTGTTGCTTGCGCAGCAGTTGCACCGTTTGGTTGGGAAAGTTGTCGTGGATGGGCACTTGTTCACCAATGGTGTAAGAGTCGCCGAGTGCTAAATAAGAGTACATGTTTATTTTATAGGCTAGAGTATCGAAAAAAAAAGCGAAATAATATTACAACATCATTTTCGCCATTCTAAAATTCGTCTTCCCATTTCCTCATGAGTTATTGTTTTCCCCTCTTTAATTTCTTTACGCGCTTCTTCGATTTCTTTGATAAAAATTAATCGTTCAAACAGTTCATCCAAATGAAATTCTTCAGGCATTCCGTCTAACGCACCAGCAACTATCTCCTTTGTCACATATACGGTTATAGCTTTTTCAATAGTCTTGAACTGTGGTAGATACGTAAAATTGAAACGCTATTTTCATTTTCGATCTCGTAAATAATGCGATATCTCCCCTCTATCAACTCTCTCAATGATGGGTCTTCAAATTCGGGGTACAACCTTACCAATACGAATATGTACTTCTAAAACCTTTATACGTTTGATTATATTGTTAATTACCTTGTTCGCATATAAGTCTGAATCTTGGGATGTATACGCATGAATTGAACGCAGGGTTCTTAGCGCAGTTGCTGAAAATTCTACTTTCGCCATTCTCTAACTATTTTTTCCACTTCTTCAAGCGGTATTTTATTTCCTGCTTTAATTTCATTGCGCGCCTCCTCTATCTCTTCAATAAATACCAGTCTTTCAAATAATTCATCCAGATTAAATTCCTGGGGCATTTCTTTAATGGCAGTTGTCAGAATTTCTTTTCTCATAAAATTCAGTTTATAATTCACCGCTCACAAAGTTACATTTTTTATTCGCATCTGTCACTTCACATACACCGTCTTAATGTTCACAAACTCATGTATGCCAAAACTCCCTAACTCCCTGCCATAGCCACTTTGTTTGGTGCCGCCAAATGGGAGATGTGGGTCTGAATGCACAAAGTCATTTACAAAGCAGCTACCCGCCTGTAGCTCTTGTGCAGCAAGCTTTTCCGCCCTTGCCCTGTTCTTAGAGATAATACCTGCGCCCAGTCCGTATATGCTATCATTGGCGATCCGTATTGCATCCTTTTCATCCTTTGCCTCTATGATAGCTGCTACCGGGCCAAACAGTTCATCATCATAAGCAGGCATGCCTTTCTTTACCTTAGTAAGGACAGTAGGCGGATAAAACGCGCCAGGGCCATCAGGGATGAAGCCACCACACAATATTCTCGCTCCTTTTTCTACGCTCTTTAATACCTGCTCATGCAACTGATCTCTCAGGTCCACCCGCGCCATAGGGCCTATCCTGCTCTTCTCATCCATGGGGTCGCCATAAGTGGCCTTCTTCATTTGTTCTGTGTATCGCTCCACAAATTCTCTATAAACTTCTTTTACAACCACAAACCGTTTTGCCGCTATGCAACTCTGCCCACTGTTAACCAGCCGCCCGCGCACCGCAATTTCCACAGCAATATCCAGGTCGGCATCTGCAAGTATCAAATAGGGGTCGCTGCCGCCCAGTTCCAGCACTTGCTTCTTTAGGTTGCGCCCGGCGGCCTCTGCTACCTTACTGCCTGCTGCTGTGCTCCCGGTAAGCGTCACTGCCGATATACGGGGATCATCTATCAGCTTTTCAATGCGCGAAGACGGGATCAGCAGCGTTTGCAGCAACCCTTTTGGTGCGCCAGCTTTCAATATCAGTTTCTCTATAGCCAATGCACAACCACTCACATTAGACGCATGTTTCAGTATGATCACATTACCCGCCATGGTAGTAGGGGCCATAGCACGAAACACCTGCCAGTAAGGAAAGTTCCAAGGCATAATGGCCAATACCACACCCAGCGGCTGATAGGATACGTAGCTCTTGCGGGCATCGGTTTTCACTATTTCATCCGCAAGGAATTTAGCGCCATTATTCGCATAAAACTCCAGTGTGGATGCACATTTTTCCACCTCATAATACCCCTGAGATATGGGCTTTCCCATCTCCAGCACAGCCAGCTTGACCAGCCTGTCTTTTTCCTTCCTTATTTCCTTAGCTATGTTCTTTAAGACTATAGCCCTTTTGGCAAATGGCAACTGCCTCCACTCGTCGAACGTTTTCCGGGACAGTTTCAGAGCCTGCTCTACCCTCTTCTCATCGTGTATTTCGTAAGAAGCGATCTCCTTTCCGGTGGCAGGATTAATGGACGTTAAACGATCTGACATAGCAATAAAATTTGCTGTAAAATTAATTAACCTTATCTGTACAAAACGTTTTTATAAATTTGCCCTTCAGAAATTAACAAACCATACTCTAAATATTCAATTCGCACCTGATGGTAACAGAAAAAATAAAGTTCGGAACAGACGGATGGAGAGCTATTATAGCGCAGGATTTTACCGTTTATAATGTAGCACGCGTAAGCAAGGGCCTGGCAGACTGGCTGCTGCCTCAATTTAAACAACCAACAGTTGTAGTAGGCCATGATTGTCGTTTCGGAGGGCAGTTATTCACCGAGACCACTACTAAAGTGCTATGCGCCAATGGTGTAAAGGTGCTGCTTGCTAAAGGGTTCATCAGCACCCCTATGATCTCAATGGGTGTGTTAATGCAGAAAGCGCAGCAAGGTGTCGTAATAACGGCATCGCACAATCCGCCTTCTTATAATGGTTTCAAACTGAAGGGGGCGCATGGCGGGCCATCCAGCCCAAAGGATATTGCTGCGGTGGAGGCTTTGATACCTGAAGAGGTAGATATGCCCGCACGATCGCTGGCTTATTGGGAAGAAAAAGGCTTGCTGGAATACATCAACCTGGAGGATATGTACGTTGATTATCTGAAAGAGAAGTTTGATTTTGAGATGCTGTCGAAGTCACCTTTCAAGATGGCCTATGATGCCATGTATGGCGCCGGGCAAAACGTGATTCGCCGGCTGCTGCCGGGTGCAGTATTGATTCACTGCGATGATAATCCCGGATTTCATGGACAGGCACCGGAGCCGCTCGATAAAAATCTGAAAGAACTGGCGCATACAGTTGCCACAACACCAGAAATAAAAATAGGCCTGGCCACCGACGGCGATGCCGACCGCATTGGGCTGTATGATGGCGATGGCAATTTTGTAGATGCCCATAACATTATTTTGTTGCTGATCCATTACCTGCACAAGTATAAGGGCATGAACGGCAAAGTAGTGATCGCTTTCTCGGTAACAGACCGGGTGAAGAAACTTTGTGAGCACTATGGCTTACCAATAGAAGTAACAGCTATAGGCTTTAAATACATTAGCGAGATAATGGTACATGACGATGTGCTGGTGGGTGGCGAAGAAAGCGGTGGTATTGCGGTGAAAGGCCACATCCCGGAACGCGATGGAATATATGACGGTCTTGTCATCTATGAATTCATGACCAAGTCGGGCAAGACACTTAAAGAGCTTTGTGAAGAAGTGTACGCCATTGTTGGCCACTTCTCTTATGACCGGCACGATCTTACCATTGATAATGATAAGAAAAATGCCATCATTAAAAAGGCAGCAGATGGTGGCTATACAAAGTTTGGTAAGTACGGCTTCAACCGCATTGAGACCATTGACGGCATCAAATACCACTTAGACAATGGCGGATGGGTGATGTTGCGCGCATCTGGCACAGAACCATTGCTGCGTGTATATGCAGAAGGAAACAGTAAGGAAGAAACGCTGGATATACTGGAAGATGTGAAGAAAACTATTCTGACCATAAACTCCTGAATAAGTACCAACTGTCAAACTGCACAGGATTTTAATCGATCAAAAAATGAAACGAATTCTTTATTTACTCACGTGTACTAAACAAGGAGAAGCCCTTTCGGGGGTTTGGGGTTTATGATTTCATACTTAGAAAGCGCGAAACGCCAGTTCACAATGTATAAGCAGCTGGGCGAAAAAGCAATGGCACAGATAGAAGATAACGATCTGTCCTGGCATGCAAATGATGACAGTAACAGTATCAGTGTGATCGTAAAGCACCTTTGGGGAAATATGCTCAGCCGCTGGACGGACTTTCTGACGACAGACGGTGAAAAGCCGAACAGGATGAGGGATGCAGAATTTGAGGATGAAACACTCGTCCGCTCTGAGCTGATGAAAAAATGGGACGAAGGCTGGCAGCGCCTCTTCAATGCGCTGGATAGCATTACAGACAATGACCTGGAGCGCATCATTTATATTCGCAATGAAGGTCATACCATACTCGAAGCAGTCAACCGGCAAATTTCACACTACTCTTACCACGTAGGCCAGTTAGTCTATATCTCAAAACTGCTCAGCAAGAACGAGTGGAAGAGCCTATCGATTCCCCGCAACAAATCGAATGAGTACAATGCAGATAAATTCGGGCAGGAGAAGCAGGTAAGACACTTTACAGACGACTGGATAGATAAGAAATAAAATGAAAATAGCCACCAAAACTCAGGTGGCTATTTTTTGCACAAAAACTAAATTCTTATCAGGCGTCCATTTTCTTATCCACCCACTCCTTCTTTTCTATGCGGTAAGAGAAGAAAAGGCCCAGTCCGCCGCCTATCGCTATCAAAGCAAAGTAGATCGGTACGTTTTTAGGGTCATTATCCCTGATCTCTGCTATGCTATGGTCATCATCATCATCGTCCATAGAGTCGTCATTCGTGGCCGCGGCGTTTCGCGCCGCCAGCGAAGTATCTTTTGCGGTATGGCTGGTATCCGCTACAATTACCTTGTTTCCAACGCTGTGGTGGTGCCTGCCAATAGTAATACTAGCCTGGGATGCAGTTTTATCCTGCTTCAGTATGGTGTTATCAATGATAAAGGCAAACAACAGCCCCAGGCCGGAACCTATAAGCAGCAGCCCCCACTTCAGGTTAATGAACGGCCTCGGCCTGGTATCCTTATTCCGGGGGTTAAGGCCCTTTTCTACCATAGCCATATTTTCCCTGCTGCGGATATAGACAATACCAAATATCATGGCAAACATACCCGTCATTACTACCATTGGAATTAAATCACCGATCATAATTGTAAGTTTTAAAAGTTATAAATGCGGCCTTTTCATTAAACCGATACAACTAAGACTACCTTCTTTCAAATGAGGTTACAGATATTTTGAAGTATTTTTCTGAAAAATAAACAATAATACCTGTAACCTGAATACTTGTTCCCCCGTCTTATATGCACAAATGCTGATGGAGTTAGATGATACCGCTGTTATTCAATTGGTGCTGCAAGGGCAACAGGCTGCTTATGCCACCCTTGTAAACCGTTACCAGCAATATGTATTTACCCTGGCCATGCGCTTTGTAAACAACAGGGAACTGGCGGAAGAGTTGTCACAAGACGTGTTTGTAAAAGCGTATCGGTACCTGGCAGACTTTAAAGGAAACAGCAAATTCAGCACATGGCTTTATACTATTGTCAATACCACCTGCCTCTCCCACCTGCGGAAGAAAAAAGACGAAACAATATTGCTGGAGGAGGAAAAGATGGTTTCTATATCAGATAACGGGCTTGCGGAACAACCGGCGGACAGAATGGAACAAAGAACACAAAAAGAAATGCTGAACAGTGCACTGAAGCATCTGCCTGAATCGGAAGCACAGGTACTTTCCTTGTTTTACCAGGCCGAGCAATCGGTAGAAGAAATAGGAGTAATTATGAGCCTGACGACCAGCAATGTAAAGGTAAAACTATTCAGGGCAAGGCAAAAACTGAAAGAGGTGTTGGAAAGCAGGTATAGCAGGGAGCTGGCATAAAATATTTATTCATAACTTTATTGGAGGAAGATGGAACAGAACGAGGAAATAGAAATGCAATTGTGGGAGTACATTGATGGCAGTTGCCCTATCTATGATATGCAACGCATATCCATACTCATAGAGCGCGATGCCCTGTGGAAAGCGAAGTATGATGAATTGTCCGTACTTCACGGAAGCCTCTCACATAGCATTGAATTAGAACAACCATCTTTACGCTTCACGGCAAATATAATGGACGCTGTTGCGGCTACGCATGTAGCGCCAGCTACTAAAAAGTATATCAACAAGGGAATTATAAGAAGCATTGCAGCATTGTTTATTGGCATGATAGCTGCGGTGCTGGGCTATGCCATTGCTAATGCAGGCAACGGCACTACTGCAAAGTACACGCTCCCTAAGCTGGATATTAGTGGCATCAGCGGTATTTTCAACAGCGAGACAGTGATGATGATAATTGCGGTGAATATTGTTATCGGGCTTGTGTTTTTGGATAGTTTATTGCGGAGGAAAAGCGCCGGTCGCCATGCTTAACTGCACAAAACCGCTATATAGGCAGTCTTGAAAATCTTTTAATCAAGTAAATCTAGGTTCCAATCACCCCAAGATCAAAATCCTCCAAACTCCTCAGTTTTCCATCAGCCACCGAAAATCGGGGATCATCAAAATGCAGTTCATCTGGCACTACGATCACCTTCATACGGGCGGCCTTGCCGGCTATCATACCATTCACAGAGTCTTCCAGCACCAGGCACTCATTGGGTTTAGAGCCAAGGCTTTCAGCACAATGCAGGAATACCGCAGGGTGTGGCTTGCCCAGTTCTACCGCGTCGGCAGAGGTGATAACATCAAAATATTTCGTTAGATCGAAATGATCTACAAGGGCATCTATCATATGCTTGGGTGACGATGACGCGAGCCCAATTTTATAATTATGCTTCTTTAGCAGTTTCAGCGATTTCACCACACCCTTCAGTACCCCTGCGCTGGCTTTCGATGAGGCTATTATATCGTCGAGTATTTCATCCGCCACTTCTTTTGGTGTATTTCCTTCCCACGGATAGTGTATAGCCCAGTGGTCTGTAACCTCATATATCCGCAGCCCGGTAGTTTCTTTAAATTGCGCTGCCGTGATCGGTATCCTATGTTTTTTAGCCACCCGCAACATACTCACACCCCACAGTGGCTCCGTATCCAGCAGCAATCCATCCATGTCATACAAAACTGTGTTTATCATTATAACCTACTCTTGATTTGTTACAAATGTTGTGTAAGTACACATTACCATACTCATTCGACCTCACCCTCTCCCCTGGGAGAGGGCCGGGGTGAGGCTTCAAAAATAACCCAAATACTGCTGCGAGTGCGTACTATATTCTATACTCACCTCATCACCTTCTTTCAGCCGCTCAAAGTCATTTGCCGATACCTCAATGTTCAGTTTTATTATCGAATCTATATAGAAATAGTACGTCTTTTTCGCGGTGATGTACAGTTTTTTAGTGATCCGTATGGTATCAATAGTTTTCGTCCTCTCCCTAATATCCAGTTGCAGGCTACGGTGATTTATATAATAGCTGCCATAAGTTGCAGCGCTCGAAATAAGGAGCATAAGAATAACGGATCCGAAATACCTGAACGACGAAAACGCATTCGGCGCACCATCAAAAGCCTGGTACCAAGCACCTGCGAGAGGGAGCACAAAACTCATCACCATCAGGATACTGAATATCTTGTAGTACATCTTCCGCTCCTTCGATTCTTTTCTCAGCAGGAAATTCAGCTCATCGGGCTTCAAGGCCTCCGTATATCGTTGCAGTTCAAAAGCCACTTTTAATTATTTATGCTGCTACCATGCAAAATTACCGAAAAGAGGCACAATTCAACTTATCCTTATTATATGCGGCGGATGAACGTTAATGTATTATACCTTCAAAAATTTATTTTTTCTTAAAAAACCCCGGCAAATAGTCCATAATCGTAGAAATGATTATCTTGTATCGCGCATTCCACTACCCTATCAGGTGCGCCATTATAAACTTATATTAGATAGTTATGAATCTTTTTGTTGGTAATCTTAATCCGGAAACAACTGCTGCGAGCCTGCGCAAACTGTTTTCAGAATTTGGGGAGATCGTTTCCTCAAAGGTAATTATTGATAACGCCACCGGCATGTCTCGTGGCTTTGGGTTTGTGGAAATGGCCGACAAGTTCCATTCTTATGACGCCATTGACAACCTGGATGCTATCTTTTTTGAGGGTAGTGTTATCTCGGTAAAAGAGGCAAAGGGTAACGCGGTAAAAGGCGGCGGCAGCAAAGGCGGCGGTTTTAAGAAGCCTTTCAAACCACGTTTTCCACGTAGCGATGATCGTCCCCCGCGCAATGATGACCGCGCGCCGCGCAGTGATGCACCTCCGCGCCGGGACGATTTTAATAGCTTCAAATACTAATCACGGACACTCGGGGGCTTGCCCGTTGTCCGATCATTTCGTAACTTCAACAATGTTTTTTTGAAGTTATGTTCAGTGCCCCTATGAGAGTAATACGTAGCTGCCCAAACAGACCCACTAAATGGAGCCGCTCACGCGTAGCTGCACGGCTTGGCTTGTGTTGCTCGGTTATACTATTCCTTACTCCCTTTTCCTCCCCCGCGCAACATAAGAGTTATAAATTAGTAGGAACCGCAAACGCCCGGCTGGGGACAAGTTATTTGTATGCGGTAACTTTTGAAACGCGCGGCACTTCGGTAACAGGCTACTCGGTAACAAAACAGCCTAGTGGGGCGGAATTTAAAGCGGAAATAAAAGGGCATATCAACAGAAAGGCACACACACTGGATTTTTCAGAAACAAGATCACTGGACAATAATCCGCAGAATGAGAACACCATTTGCCTCTTCGATGCAAAACTCACTTATAAACAACTGGGAACAAAGTACCTGGTAACGGGCACATTTACCGGCCACGACCTGAACAACGAACCTTGTACCAGCGGAGCCATGATGTTTGAAACACCTACGGCACCGGGCAATATGTTTCATGCTGAGAAAAAGCCGTCACCGCTACCTCCAAAAACAGATACGGCCGCAACAAAAGAGCCTGTTCCGGCATTGCCTGCAAATATGATAACTGCCGGGGTGCAAAAACAGCTGGAATGGAACACGGACAGCTGCATCATCGAGGTATGGGATGGCGGCGTGGTAGATGGGGATGTAGTCACCATATTGCTCAATGACACGCCCGTGCTTACCAAATATTCCCTGGTAAAAGCGCGGAAACAATTACGGCTGCCACTCACAAAAAATACCAGCACCATAACCATTGTTGCCGAGGATGAGGGCCTGAACCCGCCCAACACTGCCGAAATTTCCCTGCTGGATGGAAAGGCCAGCCACCGTATCACCGCGTTTAATAAGAAAGGGGAAAAGGCCGTCATTATCATAAAAAAGACAAATGCGCGGTAGAGACGTTGCATTGCAACGTCTTCGCACAAATACTTACTTGTTTTATTCCGCGCAGCAATACTTTTTGTAAACCAATACAGCTACGCTACCTTTGCGCCACTCAATGGCCGTCTTTTTCGACATACAGCACTTACCGGACTTTAAGAATGCAGTGATCACCATCGGTACCTTCGATGGCGTGCACAAGGGACATAAAACCATTCTTGCAGAAGTAGTAAACCACGCCCGTCAGGTAAACGGAGAAAGTGTACTGCTCACTTTTGAGCCACACCCCCGGAAGTTATTATTCCCTGATCAGCCGCTGGGCATCATCACCCCACTCGATCAAAAACTACAGCTGATAACGGAATCTGGCATTGAACATATAGTTGTAGTGCCGTTCACAAGGGAGTTTGCCGGCCTTTCGGCAGAGGAGTATATAGAGCGTTTCCTTGTGGGCATTTTCCACCCTAAGAGCATTGTTATAGGCTATGACCACCGCTTCGGGCACGACCGGAAAGGCGACCTGAAATTGCTGGAAAAATGTGCGCAGCAAGGCGGATATGAGCTTATGGAGATACCCGCTCAGCTGATAGATGATGCAGCAGTAAGCTCCACTAAAATACGCCATGCAATAACCGAAGGCCGAGTAGAAGATGCCAGCCATATGCTGGGCCGTAATTATTCGATCACGGGAACGGTAATACATGGCAACAAACTCGGCAGGACAATAGGCTACCCTACCGCAAATCTCAAACCCACAGACCCGGAACAGACAATACCGGCAGTAGGCATCTATGCCATACAGGCTGTCTATAATGGCAGCCAATATAATGGCATGATGAGCATAGGTTACAACCCTACTGTTACAGACACAAAAGACATAAAAATTGAAGCCAATCTATTTGATTTCGATGAGGATATCTACGGGCGTGTTCTGGAAATATCATTTCTAAAGAGGCTTCGCGATGAACTCAAATTCGACTCCGTCGAGGCATTGAAACAGCAGCTGCATAATGACAAGGAAGAAACTTTGAAGCTGTTTGATCAATAGTTACCTTAAAAAATGCGGCATGTGGTAGAGACGCCATGCATGGCGTCTCTAGGCAACGCATGATACATCCATAAAATAAAACCCGGTATCCCATGCACTGCCCGCCGGTGAGGTATATGTTCTGTGTACAATTTCCCCGGTAACTATGGGGATCGGCGAACTGAAGAAAGGGGCGTTATATACAAAGGTGTGAAACTCGCCATTCTCGCCGCATGGGTCCACATTGCCCGGCAGGTTATCTAAAAATTCCCTTCCTATTTTTTGCCCTAAAAATTCCTTGCCGAGACACTTTTCATTTACGCAAACTATTATGGCTTCTATCCCTGTATCTTCTACCAGCTGCACCAGTTCTTTTGTATCTCTTTTCCATAGCGGAAATAAACCCGATACGCCCAAATGTTCCAGCTGCTGCTCCCGGTATATTTTCAGGTCTTCGAGGAAAATATCACCGTATGCTGCAGTGCTGATGCCATGCCCCTGCAACATTGTAAAAGTTTGCTGCATGGCTTGTCTGTATAAGTCATCTGCGGGGCTGGCCGGGAGCTTTACTTTCAGCAATGGCAAAGACATGCGCTCTGCCTGCATATCCAGTAGCGCTTCTCTTACCCCGTGCATAAATACCCGCCCATGCTCCTCGCTAAGTGTAGTGAGCAGCTGCACCACCTCATAGCCCCCCTGCTGCATGAGCATATGGTATGCCAGCGCTGCATCCTTGCCGGAACTCCAATTCATTACTACCTTTACCGGGTCGTTCATTATCACGCTCTTTCAGCAAATCAATGTAATTTTTACAAAAAAAACTAATCTTTTATGCCATACGCAATCGTTACAGGGGCCTCGCAGGGAATGGGAAAAGCTATTGCAGAAAAACTGCTCAGTGAGGGTTTTTCTATAGCGGTTTGCGCCCGCAGCAAAGAAAAACTTGCTGCGCTGGAAATGGAGTGGAATGAAAAATATCCCGAAGCGTCAATCATTGTGTATAATGCCGATCTGGCCAATAAAGAAGAAGTTGCGGCATTCGCAGACTCGGTTTTATCCGTCTTCCCTGAAGTAGACCTGCTGGTAAACAATGCCGGGAATTACCTGCCCGGCACTA
The DNA here is from genome assembly GCA_903881585.1 of uncultured Bacteroidota bacterium. GTDB lineage: Bacteria > Bacteroidota > Bacteroidia > Chitinophagales > Chitinophagaceae > Nemorincola. The sequence continues at coordinate 23,591 of CAIRTW010000223.1, forward strand.
TAGCCGAAGAACCAGATGGCCTGCTGGACCAGATGATCGGTATCAACCTCTACAGTGCCTATCACCTTACCCGGAAGATATTACCATCGATGAAAGGCCGGAAATCCGGTCACATTTTCAATATGTGCTCCATCGCCAGTCTGCGCGCCTACCCCAATGGCGGCTCTTACAGCATCTCCAAATATGCCCTCCTGGGTTTTTCTGAAAACCTCAGGGAAGAGCTCAAAGAATATGGCGTAAAGGTCACCGCCATTTGCCCGGGCGCCACCTATACGCCCTCATGGGAAGGAAGCGATGTAGCTCCCGGCCGGATCATGGAAGCCGCAGATGTAGTTGCTATGCTATGGAGCGCCTACAATTTATCCCCACAGGCCGATGTGGAAACCATTATTATGCGCCCCGTTAAAGGAGATATATAACGGCCCTTTTTAACGTAGCTTTAACCCTCCCTGCTTTATTTTTGTGAGCAACCAAAATGAAAGGCTTTACTAACATCTGGCGTAATGGTATCGTTTCCCTGTTTATGATAGGGATGGCCTGCCACGCATTGGCACAGAATGTGGTATTTACCGCCCAGGCCAGCGCAGGTAAAATGGGTATTAAAGACCTGGTACAGGTGGACTATACAATTAGGGACGCCCAAAACCTGCAAACCATGACGGCTCCGTCAACCGCCGATTTCGATGTGGTGCAGGGCCCATATACTTCCCGCAGCACAAGCAGCTCCTTCAACGGCAGGACCAGTACAACTTCTGAAGCGCTTACCCGCCAGTACGTGCTCCGCCCCAAACACGAAGGAACAATTACCATACCCCCTATTATAGCAAAAGATGCCGCTGGGCATACTTATCAGTCCAACGCTGTGGTGATACAGGTGGTACCCGGCACATTGCAGCAGCAGCGGCGCGCACAACCGCAACAAGACCCTTTTGGTGGCGATGATGTGCTGGCTGCGATGCAGCGCATGAATCAGCAACTGATGCAGCAACAGCAGCAAATGCAGCAGCCCCAACCGCAGCAGCAGCAGCAACAAAATCAGGCTGATGCCGCAGATGAAGCAGAGATCAAAAAGAATATGTTCATCAAGGTGGAGGTCGACAAAACCAAGGTGCATGTAGGCGAGCAGATCACCACCAGCTACAAACTGTATGTGCATGAGATGGCCATGAATGCATCTATCTCAAAGCTGCCTTCACTCAATGGCTTCTGGACACAGGACTTTGAAATTCCCCATCAGCCTAAGCCGGAAATTGAGGAACTGAACGGAAAAAAATACCAGGTCTTTCTTTTGAAGAAATCGGCATTGTTCCCGCAGCAAACCGGAACATTGGAACTGGACCCCGCTGAAGCAAAGGGTGTAGCCCGCATGGTGAAGCAGACCCGCCATAAAATGTCCGATATGTTCAAAGGGACGTTGATGATGAACGACCCCGCGTTCAATAATTCCTATTACAATACCATGGACTACAAGGACGTGGAGTGGCACCTGGAGAGCACACCGGTGAAGATAACCGTCACTGCACTGCCAGAGAAGGACAAGCCTGCCGACTACGGCGGCGCTGTCGGCAAATTCAGCATAGGCAGCAAAATTGACAAGCAGGAATTGACCACTGATGACATTGCGACCCTCACACTTACGATCACAGGCAGCGGCAACCTGAAACTGATAGAACCGCCAAAGCTAAACCTGCCCAATGGACTGAATACATTTGACCCACAGATCACAGATACTATTACCGGGCGCAGCACCACCATCAGCGGGTCTAAGATCATCAACTATGTGATCTCCCCCCACTCTCCCGGCGATTACGAAATACCTGCTACTTCGTTTACCTATTTCAACCCGCAGACGGGCGCATATATTACTGCTCATACCCAGCCGCTTTCACTTCGTGTAAAAGCGGGGAAACGCTACACCCCTGTTACCGCCAGCGCCAGTACTTCTTTAAAAGACATTCATGATATTGTAAAAATGCCTCTTGCAAATATTACGCCCCGCAGTAAGCCTATGCTGTTTACCGGTGGTTACTGGTCTATGTTTGCGTTCCCGTTGCTGGCCTTCATTGGCCTTGTGGTTTGGAAGCGCAGAGACGAAGAGCTCTCTAAGGATACTGTATTGCTAAGAAGCAAACGCGCAAACAAAGTAGCACTGCAACGCCTTGTGACCGCAAAAGCATACCTGCAGCAGAACGAGAAAACGCATTTCTATGAAGAAATATCAAAAGCTACCTGGCTGTACCTCAGCGACAAATTAAATATTCCGCTTTCCGCACTTTCACGCGACACTGCAGCGGTGGCTATGAGCACCCGCAATGTGCCCGATGCGGTGCAAAAACACCTTGAAGATGTGATCTGGGAATGTGAGACCGCACTCTATGCATCCGGCGGATCTCAAAAAATGGCCTATATTTACGATGAAGCCATCAAGGTGGTCAGTGACCTGGAGGATGTATTCAAAGCATGAGAAAACTAGCGTTCATATCTTTATTCTTTGTTCTAAGCTCTGTTCGGGGCTTAGCCGGTGGCAATTTTGATACCCAGTGGCAAAAAGGCGCCAGCTGCTACGAACAGATGAAGTACGACAGCGCTGCATGGTACTTTGAACAGATAGCAGCTATAAAGCCAAAAAATGCAGAGGTATATTATAACCTCGGCAACACTTATTACCGGCTAAACAAAGTGGCGCTTGCAGTGCTGAACTATGAACGTGCAATACAGATAGAGCCAGGATATAAAGACGCTAAAGACAACCTGCTGCTTACCCAGGGCCGCATCAGTAACCGCATACAGCCCTCCGGCGACATCTTTTTCATAGACTGGTGGCAAAGCATGACACACCCCAGGAAAGCCGCCACCTGGGCCATCCTGGCGTTCATCACGTTCACCCTCATCATTGTTTGCCTTGCGGTAAGACGGTTCGTAAAATCCGGAGATAAACTGCCTATGCAGTTGCCGGGCATATTGGGCTTTATTTGCACCTGCTTCCTTGTCCTGGCCTTTGCCGCCGCGCAGCGAACCAACCTGGCTACAGCGGCCGTGGTAATGCAAAACGATGCACCTCTGATGAACGGAGAGCAAAAAGGCAAGCCGCTGGCTCTGGTACCGGAAGGAACTACGGTGAAAATAATCAGTGAAAAAAGCAACTGGACCGAGGTAACACTACCTGACGGAAGAACAGGCTGGCTGGCACAAAGCCTGATCACTAAAGTATAGATATAGACAGGTGTGGGATGCCTAAATAGTTTTCATTATGGTTACATATTGGGTAAAAACACCCCAATGGATAAAAAGGTTTTTCCCCGAACGGATGATATGGGATATACCCACAGATCATTCGCCTGCCGTTTACATTACGTTCGATGACGGCCCCCACCCGGTCGCCACGCCATTTGTGCTCGAACAATTGGAAAAATACAATGCATCCGCTACCTTTTTCTGCGTAGGCAACAATGTATCCCTTTACCCCGAAGTTTACACAAACATTCTTGCAGGCGGACATAGGACCGGCAATCATACCCACGATCATATTAATGGCTGGAAAACCAGTAGCAGCCAGTATATAAAGAATATTGACCGGGCTGATAAATATATCCACAGCAACCTTTTCAGGCCGCCGTATGGCCGCATCAAATACTCCCAAATAAGAAAGATCAGGAAGAAGCACCCCAACTGGAGCATATACATGTGGGATATACTCAGCGCCGATTTTGACAAGGAGATAACGCCACAGCAATGCCTGGAAAACGTGCTTGCCAATATTTGCCCCGGCTCTATAATTGTATTCCACGACAGCGAGAAAGCCTATGACCGCATGAAATATGCCCTGCCCCAGGTACTGGAGTACTGTCAGAAGCGGAATTGGGAAATGAAAGCATTACCAAGGTAGCTGATTGCTCTAAACTATCCCAAATCTACTCCGTATCTTTACCCTGACAATTAAGATTAGATAACAAGAGTAAAACCCCTTTAGGGGGTTCGGGGTTAATATGAAAGTATTTATATCAGGTGCATCAGGACTTGTAGGCAGCAACTGCCTGAAACATTTTAAGGAACAAGGCTGGGACGTGGTAGGTTCCTACTACTCCTTCCAGACGGATGATACCGTGTTCTACGACACTCTTATGCCAGGCCATCCGGAGAACTTTGATATAGCGGAATACGCACCTGATGTGATCGTGCATTGCGGCGCCCTCACCCATGTAGACTACTGCGAGACCCACGAGCAGGAAAGCTACGAAAAGACAGTGCAAAGCACCATAAACCTCATAAAGGTGGCGAAAGAATGCAACGCCAGCATGGTGTATATCTCTACGGATTATGTTTTTGATGGCAAAGATGGTCCATATAAGGAAGATGGTCCCATACACCCGCTGTGTATCTATGCACGACACAAACTGGACGCAGAGCAAATGGTATTGCGCGAAATACCCACTTCCCTGGTGCTGCGCGTAACTAATGTATATGGCAATGAGCTGAGAGGCAAAAACTTTATAGCCCGTATAATAGACCAGTGTCGCAACCACCAGAAGTTGACCCTGAAATTGCCTTATGACCAATATGCTACCCCCGCCAACGCATGGGACATAGCCAGGGCTATGTATGTGCTGCTGAGAGACGGCAAACAAGGTATCTACCATATAGGCGGCAGTGAATACATCAATCGCGTGGAACTTGCAGAAATGGTGCTGAAATACTTCCCGGATGCTGAGTATGATATGATACCGGTAAGCACAGAAGACCTAAAGCAGCCAGCAGCACGGCCGCTGAAAGGCGGCTTTATTACTGATAAATTCTGCGGTGAATACCCCGGTTTCGTATTCGGCACCATAGACAGCTACATGAAAGAAGTCATGGCCACCATCGAAAATGATCCGGTTGGATAATTTCCAAATGAAAATCATCTTGTGCCATTTTTTGGAAGCCTAGGACTTGATCACAGTCCAATAGATGGTTTCCCCGAAGCAAGGTACCGATTTTTCATCGGGCGGCGGACAGGTGGTTTTACGCTATATCCGGGTGGATAGGAGTGTATTTATTCCCGTCCTTTATATGAAAGATCCAGAAAAGCGCAGACGCGATAGGCGCCATTACACACAGAAAAACAAACCACATCAGCTTATGCGATGAATTAACGGTTTTTAA
>CAIRTW010000224.1 GCA_903881585.1 uncultured Bacteroidota bacterium
ACAAGCGCGGCATCATTGCCCAGTCCTACAATCTCCCGCGGTCCCTGCCGGCGCTCTATGTACTGATAAAGTATGGGGTCAAGCACATCATATTCCGGCAGGCTGTCGCTGTCCTTCTGTTCGTGTCGCAGCTCAGCACTCGGCGCTTTATCTATAATGTTCTGAGGTATGATCTCTTTATCCCTGTTGATATAGCGCGCAAGGGCGTACACCTGCATTTTATACAGATCACCCAGCACGCCCAGCCCGCCAGCCATATCCCCATACAGCGTACCGTAGCCGGTTGCCAGTTCGCTTTTGTTAGATGTATTCAGTAGTATAGAACCGAATTTATTCGACAGGGCCATTACCATTGCCCCACGTATCCGCGATTGCAAGTTCTCTTCTGCAACATTGAACGGAAGGCCACTAAACACAGGCTGAAGCGCCTGCTCGTAAGCTTCAAAAACGTCCTTTATAGGAATAATGTCATAATGATTTCCCAGGTTCTTCGATAGCAGCTCTGCATCGCTCACCGAGTGCGATGTGGAGAACTGCGAAGGAAGCAGCAATGCATTTACATTTTCCGGCCCCAACGCCTCGCAAGCCAGCGCCAGCACCACCGCACTATCTATCCCGCCCGACGATGCCACTATCGCCTTAGTAAAGCCCATCTTCCCAAAGTAGTCGCGGATGCCCAGCAAAAGCGCCTTATGTATCTGTTCAATATTCTTTTCCGCTTCAAACCGCTCGGGCATTGGCAGCACCTCCTTTACTGTGTCTGCCGCGCGCACCACACCGTGCGAGAACGAACCATCGTCATTCCAGGTAATGCTCGCCATTGCCTCCTCGAAATAGGGCATCTCGGCATGCAGGCTGCCCTTCGCATCCATCACCATCGAGCCGCCGTCAAACACGATCTCCGTTTGCGACCCTATGGTATTACAATATACCATGGGCAAATTGTACTTCAGCACATTCCGCTTCACAATTCCCTTCCTGCCATCTTCATGCGTATAATCAAACGGCGACGCACTTAGGTTGATCATAATATCCGGCCGCTGCTTTATCAGCTCATCCATCGGGCATATCCGGTACAGGGGATCATCTCCCAGGTTCCAGATATCTTCACAGATCGTTACCGCCAGTCTCTTACCTTTAAACGTCAGCACATTCCATTCATACGCTGGTTCAAAGTACCGGTACTCATCAAAAATATCGTAGTTGGGCAGCAGCGATTTATGCACTACACCCTTTATCTCTTTTTCATAAAGCAGGTAGGCGCTGTTGAACAGGTCCTTCCCTTCCACCTTAGCATTTCGCGATGGGCTGCCAACCAGCACACCAATAGTATCCGCCACCTGCCGTATCTTATCTATTGCCGCCAGCCCCTGCTCTATAAAATCATTAAACTCCAGGAAGTCCCTCGGCGGATAACCGCACACACACAGCTCGGAAAATACAATAAGGTCACCCTCCTGTTTCTTCGCTTCTTCTATTGCCGAAATGATCTTGGCCGTGTTAGCCTCAAAATTGCCGATGTGGTAGTTCTGTTGTGCGAGGAAGATTTTCATAGATTTCGCGAATCGTGATTTTCTTGTGCAAAGTTATTCCAAGAAAAGAGATTAATATAGTTAAGTAAAAGCAGTTAGGTTTGTTAAATCCTACGCCGCCGTCGCCG
>CAIRTW010000225.1 GCA_903881585.1 uncultured Bacteroidota bacterium
TTATATCATCTCCATCCGGGTCCACGGCACCGGGATTGTAATCATTGGGGTTGCTCAGACAAAAAAATGTTTGCTGCGCTACAGTCAGCTGAACAGATGAATTCGCCGCAGCAACATTATTTAATGTATCTGCAAGCTGCATGATCGTGGCGCCGGCTGTAGTAAGGTTAGTGATCGCATTTGCCCGGCCGGCCGCTGATCCCGTCCCATTGTAACCGCTGTAAATAAACCTCCACGTTGATGACAGGTATGGTAAAGTAATATTTCCGCTGTAAACGAATTTCTTTATGCCGGGGATCGTAGATGTAGGGCTGGTGCATTGTGAAGTATCCCCGGGGCACAGCGGCGTTACTTCGGTCCCTGTGCTTGGCGCATCAACAGTAAGGCTGATGCTGTTGATCAAAGTATCGCCGTTGTATATACATATCTGCGGATTACTGGTAGGCAGCGTAGAGAATGCCGCAGCACTTGCGGGCCCGCAATCGCCATAAGCTACAAAAGTGACCGTGTAAGTATTGCCGCTCACATGCGTGTAGTACAAGTCAGCGCCAACTATATGTGACGCAAAAGCCTGTGGGCTTACCAGGAATACTAATGCCGCAAAAAAAACAGAGCGAAAAAGCATAGAAATTTTTGAGTACATAGGAATAGTTTAGTGTGTGATTGAATAGCTTATTGGCCGCAATATCTATGCCAAATATAGGAAAAGCCGGTCGCACACCGTGCGTTAAAAAAGCAATATTAATGCATATAGTTAACTGCGATAGCCAGTAATAACTACCAGTTAAAGAATCGCGAAACAACGTAAGTATTCGTAAAAGCGGAATGAATTGGTCACTAGTCTATCGGGTGATTTACAGCAACCGCTTGTTTTGTCACTGTCACTTCCGGAGCACTTGTCACCGTAACGGTAATAGTGGTGATGGTGGTGTTATCACCCGGATGGTTGCACGCGCCATGTCCGCCTGAATTACAATTTCCAGAAGATGGCATTGAGTTGCCGCCGCCAAAACAGCCACCCTGCGGAGGTGCATCGTGGGTAGTTATTACCACCACGTCAGTACCGGTATAGTTGGCCGCAGGGGTATAATGATATTCGAGATTACCATTGGCATCTGCTGTAATACTACTGGCGCTGGCATGGGCGGCTGCGGCAGTAATTACCGGTGCAGTACCCTTTGCCGCCATTGGCAGGATATAACTATAAGTTGTGTTCTCAGCTATTGAAGCATTCACAGTTTGCTGTGTGATATGGTTGCGGTCCATGTCATGGTCGCACTTCATACAAGACTGCATAAACAACGTAGATGCGATAGCCAAACCGAAAACAATAGATAGTCTTTTCATGCCGATTGATTTAATGCGTTTATCAAATGTAATGTATAACACCATAATATACAAAAAGTATTATGGTTCTATATGTTCTATGCGTTCTATTTTACTGATCCCCTCCAGTGCACCTAATTTGTTGCAGAAGTTGTTCAGCTCTTCGCGGTCGTGCACATAGACCATTATATTGCCCTCAAATATCCCGTCCTTTGAATCTATGCTCAGCGAGCGCATATTCAGCTTCAACTCACCGGAAATAACATTGGTTATTTTCTGTATCACGCCTACATCATCCAGCCCTATTATACGCACACCGGTGAGGAAAGATATTTCTTTGTTCTTCGCCCACTTTGTCTTCACAATACGATGCCCATAGTTGGCCAGCAGTTGTGCTGCGTTGGGGCAGTCCGTCCTGTGTACCTTCAACCCTTCGCCTGAGGTCACAAACCCGAACACATCATCGCCCGGTATCGGCTGGCAGCATTGCGCCAGCTTGTACAATACCTTATCAGACCGCTCTCCGAAAATGATCACCTCTGCGCCCTTGCCCCTGGTCTTTATATTGCTTTCATCCGCGTTCTTTATATCCAGCTTCACTTCTTTGGTGTGCAGGAATTTATCGCCATAAATGCTCAGGTCGTTCACATCTTTGAGATCAACGCTGCCCACAGCTATCGCATAAAACAGGTCGAGCGTAGAGGTCTTTTTATAAAAATGAACCAACTCGCTAAGGTTGTGCTGCGACATAGTTACATTCATCTGCTCCAGTTTTTTCTTCAGCACCTCTTTACCATCTTCGGCTATTTTCCGCTTATCATCTTTTAGATAATTCTTCACCCGCGACTTAGCCTTGGCCGTAATAAGAAACGAAAGCCAGTCTTCCGATGGATTTTGCTTTGATGATGTGATCACTTCCACCTGGTCGCCGCTGTTCAGATGGTAGCTTAGCGGCACCAGCTTATGGTTCACCTTGGCCCCTATGCAGCGCATGCCCAGCTGCGTATGAATATCGAACGCAAAGTCCAGCGCTGTTGCGCCCTTAGGCAGTACCCGCATATCTCCCTTGGGCGTGTATATGTATATCTCCTCGGTAAAAAGGTCGAGCTTGAAATCCTGTATGAAGTCGATCGTATCCGTGTCCGGGTTATTCAGTATATCCCGCAGGTGTTTTAAGAAGCTGTCCAGCTTGCTTTCCTGTGCCGATGGAGCCCCTTCCTTATACTTCCAGTGGGCTGCAAGGCCCTTCTCGGCTATCTCGTTCATGCGATCTGTGCGTATCTGCACTTCCACCCACTTACCGCCCGGCCCCATCACCGTAGTATGCAGCGCTTCATAGCCATTGCCCTTGGGCACACTTATCCAGTCGCGCAGGCGCTCAGTGCTGGGGTGGTAAAAATTAGTTACGATAGAATATACCTTCCAGCAATCCTCCTTCTCCTTGTCCAGCGGCGACTTCAGTATCACACGTATCGCGAAGAGGTCATACACTTCCTCAAACGTTACCTGCTTTTTCTTCATCTTGTTGAGGATTGAATGTATCGCCTTCGGCCGGCCATATATCTCGAAGTCGAAGCCATTGCCTGCCAGCTCCTCCTTTATTGGCTTTATGAATTCATTAATGTAGCGGCTGCGCTCACGCTTCGTTTCCTTCAGCCCCTGGGCTATCTCCTGATATACATCCGGCTGTGTGTATTTCAGTGCCAGGTCTTCCATTTCGCTCTTTATCTCATACAGGCCCAGGCGGTGCGCCAGCGGCGAATAGATATACGTTGTTTCAGAAGATATCTTCAGTTGCTTATCCCTGCTCATGCTTTCCAGCGTGCGCATATTGTGCAGCCGGTCCGCAAGTTTTATGAGTATCACCCTCGGGTCATCGGCAAGGGTCAGCAGTATCTTTCTGAAGTTCTCCGCCTGTATGGTCGTGTCCGCCTTTATATCTACAACGTTCGATATTTTCGTAAGCCCGTCTATGATCTTTGCGATATACGGATTGAACTCCCTGCCTATGTCTTCCAGTGTTATCTCTGTGTCTTCTACAGTATCATGCAGCAATGCACATATAGCCGAGTTCACGCCCAGACCTATCTCCTCCACCACTATCCGCGCCACCGCCAGCGGATGCAGTATGTATGGCTCGCCCGATTTGCGCCGCATATCGCGATGCGCTTCTACAGCTATTTCAAAAGCATGGCGCAGCAATGCCTTATCGCCTTTCTTCAAGCTCTCTTTCAGCGATTTCAACAACGCACGGTACTCCCTCAGAATGATCTTCTTTTCTTCTTCGTCGTTCTTATTGTATTCAGCCACTACCGGCTCTGTCGTTTGTATTGCCATACTTATTTTATCCTTTTCCAGTTGTATCTAAATACAATTTACGAAAAATCAACCGGAGCAACAATTTTTGATCGATCACAACTCCTCAGTACACATTTTTCACCCGCCCATGTTGGCAAAAAAACATTGACTCGCGCTTGGCGGTCTTAAAAACAAAATGAGGAAAATTGCGAGCTTTGCGCCTTTGCGAGAGACCTTTTTTACGCAGCCCTGCCCCTCAATTTACCCTCCAAAATCACCCCTTAAAATACCATGAATACTATTAAATTGCAGCAGTATCTAATATAATAAATACTCATTAACAATTAGTGCAATTTTTACGTAGTTTTAGTTTCCTAAAAAAATACCAGATCACAACTAATGCAACAGGCAACGGAATTTTCTTTCAGGAAAATTATGGCAATTGAAGATTCAGCAATTGACCAGTACGTTATCGAACAGATGATGAAGAAAAGCAGTTTTGCCGAGCGGATATTTATATCCGGTTCAGCACAGGATGCACTGGACAACCTCGATAAGTTTACCGCCAACCACGAAGAGATGCCTCAACTCGTCTTCCTCGACATACACATGCCCAACATGAACGGTTTTGCGTTCCTCACCGAGCTGGAAAAAAAATATGGCCACATCAAAGACAGCATGTCCGTCATCATTCTCACCACCTCCCTCGACCCCGTTGACCGCACCACATCCAATTCCTACTCCAACATCAAGATGTTCCTCAACAAACCACTCACCATCGACAAGCTGCAATATGTGCGCAGCCAGTTCCTGAATTCGTGAGAGTAAGCCAACTGATTTGTCATTCTGAGCCTAAGCCTGCCCTGAGCGATTGCCGAAGGGACGAAGAGTCCCTAGCCTATACAGTCTGCCAAATAGAACTCCTTTTGCCCAAGCTACCCCGCTACTATTTGGCACCAGTGGCGTTGGCACCATTCAAGTGCGGATATCCATTAAGCATTTCCCAGAACCATTAATGTTAATGTAGGGGTTGAAAATCTTCAACCCTTTATTAAACGACATTCAACAAATTGTTTTTAAGGAAATCAAGAAAATAATCCGCATAGTATTTTATTGCTTCTGTCCTAACGGCAGCAATACTCTCGTCATCCAAAAAAAGCAACGGGTTGGGATATTGGTTGTGAGAAAAAGCATCTCATATCCTTCTGATCTGGCTGATTTTTAGGTCTGGCAAATTGGTTAATTGTTGATATTGCTCGACAACGGCCGTAAATTTAAAACCCCGTTGTTCCAGATGTTAGCGTAGCGCATCTGGAACGCACAATAAAAAGCCGTTCTGCGAACGGAATTCATAGCTCCGCTGTTCATTCAAAGTCCGTTAGCTCAATTAATCCTTTAACCCCATAAAAATCCCGTGCGCTGCTATACCTGTGTTCCTCCGCTTTATCTACATGTTGTTTAACGTAACGGTAGTCGGAGTACATCACCTAAATACTGAAATTGTAAATGAAATATACTACAACCCCAAAGGCCAGCGTATAAAAATAAAATTTGAGAACGGGGCTACCACTACTTACGAATATGATGTAAATACGTTTAGGGTAACACGCATACGTACTACGCGTACCGGCGAAAGTGATGCGCTGCAGGACCTTAAATACTGGTATGACCCCGTAGGAAATATAACTACGCAGGAAGACGCTGCGCAGCAGACTTTCTACTACGATGGCAGTGTTGCAGACCCTGCCAATGATTATACTTACGATGCGCTATATCGCCTTCTTATAGCCCAGGGCAGGGAGCACGTGAGCAGCAGCTCCACCATAAATGCGGTGACAGCCGATGACAGCATCCGTATGGGCTATACCCCAGTAGTGACAGACTATACAGCTATGCAGCGCTATATACAGTACTATACTTACGATGAAGTGGGTAATATGCTGCAAATGAAGCACACCACAACCGGCGGCGCCGGGAACTGGACGCGGAATTTTACGATAGACACTGGCAGTAACAGACTTACTGCCAGCAGTATAGGCAGTAATGGCAGCAGCACAGAGAGCTATACCTACGATACAAGAGGCAATATGGCCAGTGGCATGAACCACCTGAACAGCATGACATACGATGCAGAAAACAGGTTGATAAAAGTACAGACCGCGGGTAGTATTGACACCTACTACCAATACGACAGCACCGGGCAACGTGTAAGAAAAACAACACTAGGGAGCCAAGAGCAGGTACGGATATATGTGGGTGGATGGGAATTGTACCGGAAGATGAATACCGGCACAACTTCTGTAATTTTGCTGAGAGAAACACTTCATATCATGGATGATCAGGCAAGAGTGGCTATGATAGATACTCCCACCCGGGATACTTCTTCGCCTCCTACTGGCGAGGTGCAGCTATTGCGCTACCAGTTCTCTAACCATCTTGGTACCGCATCTTTAGAGCTCGATGCCAGCGGCGCAATTATCTCTTACGAAGAATATTACCCTTTTGGTAGTACCTCATATCAGAGTGGTAGAAGTACTGCTGAAGTAAGCTTAAAACGCTATAGATATGTAGGTAAAGAACGGGATGAGGAGACCGGCCTGTACTACATAGGCGCACGATACTACTGCCCATGGCTTGCTCGATGGTGTGCAACGGATCCCATATACAATGAATCCTATAATCATTCTAAAGGCCAACCCGGGCGAACGCATGACATGCAGTTTGAGGAGCTTACGTGTTCATCATATGAGTATTGTTATGCAAATCCGGTGAGATTTACTGACCCAAGTGGAGAACAAGTCTTTATTCCTGCTCAAACATATGGCGTTTCGCCGACATCTCCACTGCAACCGACAGTACCAGTTCCTCAAAATTTAGATAGCTTAAAAAATGAGCTTAACAAACAGTTATTTCTGAATAAACTTGATGACAAATTGTTAGATAGGCGGAAAGAAAAATCTGTTGAATTTGTAAAGGGAATAGTAATGAAGAAAACAGGATTGGATAAATACAAAGATATGGCTGGTGGGATAGACATCAAAAAGAGCATTCAAAATTATGCTGAAGATAAATTTAAAAAAGCCGTAGGAGACTCTACTGGGCAATTTTTGGGTGCAATAAAAACACTAGGTAATAAAAATGCACAACAAGGCATGAACGGTAACGGGTCAGTGAATTTTGATTTAGTAGCGTCAGCTAATCCGGCCTTATCTTTGATTAATGAATCGTCCAAAATATTAATAATGGGTTCTGCGGATCAAGTTGATCAAGCAATGTTTAGTGCATCTGTTGGTTCTGGTTATAAGGCAGTACACAATATGTTGCAAGCTTCATTATATGGTCAGAAAGAGCATCTCAATTTAACTACTGCTTTTGTTGATCAAAAAACCATGGATAACATTATTGCCAGAGGCGGTTTTATTGATTTTAGTAGCGATAATTTGTTTACTTCTCAAAATGAATACAGTAAGTTCGATTCGCCTAATTCAGGAAATAATGGGTCTACTTATACGAATATGCTTATTTTCAACAGAGATGAAAAGGGCACAACAAATAATTTCATGAGTATGAAAATTACTCCAGATGAAAAACGAAAATCTGATGCATTTGATTTCTCAAACATAAAGAGATGATTTATGAATAGAATTATTTGGATGACTACAGCTACTGCAATAATTTTTTTGAGTTGTCAAACTCCTCAAAAGCATAAAACTGTACAGGAAGTATTTGAATCTGGAGAAATAGGAGACGCAATTGATTGGCATATGCCTGTGAATACCGAAAATAAGGAACGAGATACTTTAGTATATAAATATGACACTTCATTGTTAGCTATTACTAGTTATTGGACCAAAGAGCGGAAAATAAAAGTCGGAACAATTTTTTTATATAAAACTAAAACAGAAGGTGTCTTTATTATGTATGATATGTCTGGTGTTAAAATGTCAAGGACTCATTACAAAAATGGGCAACGAGATGGGGCCGCTACTTCGTATTATGATGATGGACTTACAAAAAAGAAGATTCTTTTTTGTAAGGATTTACCGATGTATGAAGTGAATTATAATGAAAATGGAAGCCTAAAAGACAGCACTAATCTAAAAAAATAAACGCAGTTATTGTCGGTAATGTTTTCAACCTGTTGATGAAA
>CAIRTW010000226.1 GCA_903881585.1 uncultured Bacteroidota bacterium
CGGAGTGGTGATCACCGGCAAACAATTCAGCGATGGTGATCCGGTTACAATAAAATTGGGTTACAGTGGTGAGCTACAAACAGAGTTCACAGGTTTTGTAAAACGCCGCAACCTGGATATGCCGCTTGAAATAGAATGTGAGGGGTATAGCTGGTTGCTGAGAAGGAACAACATTAATATTTTCGAGAAGTCGGTAACCGTAAAAGACCTGTTGCTGAAGGCTGTTGCAGGCATAGACAGTAACTATGAGATCAACGTACAATGTACTATCGACTGCACTCTTGAGAATGTACGTATTCCCAACACCAGCGGGTTTGATATCATCACTAACATCTTAAAATATACAGATGGTACACTCACTTGTTTCTTCATACAGCCCGATACTTTGTGGTGTGGATTAGTATATACCCCTTATGCGAATGGCGTGGATGTATTTGGTATAGGACAGGCCAATTATAAGTTGGGGTATAATGTTGTGAAAAATAATAGCTTAAGGGAGCGAATTACCGAAAATGACCCAGTACAAGTGAGATATAGTACGAAGCTTTCCACCGGTGATACATTCTCTCAAAGTTCGGATGTCTTTAAAGATTTTGTACGCACACATAGCAAGATTCTAACCCAGTTAAAGGACGTAATGGTCTTGAAAGAGCTGGCCAATGAAAAAGCATATAAGCTAAACTACTCGGGGTATGACGGAAGTATCCACGGTTTTCTGCAACCGTACGCCGTGCCGGGATACCAGTGCTATATAGCCGATGACCGCTATCCGGAAAGAAATGGTACATATATAGTGGAGGGCATTGAAGTCCGGTTTGGGATAAACGGGGCACGCAGAATAGTGGAAATAGGTCCACTGTCAGGATTCGCAAAATAATAGTAGTATGACCAGGAATGCATCGAAAATAAAAGAAGGAATAAGAACGTTGACCGACAAGCCATTTGAGATCATAAGTGGTACGGTTGTTAGCGGAAGCGTTGATACAGGGGAGTACACTTTTAGTGTCCAGCCCAGTGATACAAGCCAGCCCATAGAACGTGTAATGCTAAGTACGATAACCGGTAACAGCAATGGAGTGATACTCGTTCCGAAGGATAACAGTAACGTGATCATCGGCACTATAGACGGACCAGGTGCATGGGCACTGATCAAAGCAAACGAATTGGAAAAAGTCATTGTTACCATCGGAAATGTTGTATATGAAATGGATAATACACAAGTGAATATCAAGAATGGTAATGTTGTTTTCAATATAGGGACAAGTGTGTTTAAGATGAGCACAAGCGGAGAAAGCCTATACGGTATATTGAAAGACCTGATAACAGGCCTTACACTACTGACGGTATCAACCAGTTCTGTAGCCAGCACAGTGCCTGTGAACGTGTCAACATTTACTGACTTGCTGACGAGGTTGAGTAATTTATTAAGCGCATAAAATTTGAAAGATGGCAAGGCAAATGATCGATATAGGACTAGACACGACTGAAGACCTGGCAATAAGCTCTGGTGATTTTACAACGATAGAAAGCACTCCGCAGCATCAGCGGCAGCTGATACTAAACAATAAAGGTGATTTTAAACAGAACCCGCTTTCCTGCGTCGGCGCATTTGACTACCTGAATGATGAAAACTTTGCAGAGCTTATACGTGCAATCAGTATCGAGTTTACAAAAGATGGGATGGACGTAGCGAGTGTACAACTCGTTCCAGACGGAACAATAGTTAGCGATGCCATTTACAAATGATGATACCGGGCTTACAAACAAAAACTGAAAAATGGCAACAACATATACAGTAAAACAAAACCAGAGCACATGCGATGCCATCATACAGGCAACGGGGTCTTTGGAGGCTGGAATGCAATTTTGCAGGGATAATAATGTTAGTATTACTTCAGTGCCTGACGTGGGGTTCGCTTTTACCGTGAGCGATGAAGCGCTTGCACTACAGGATAGTGGCACGCTGCTGCAATTTTCACAGAATGGGGTCACGATAGGCACACTTAATGCTGGCTTTCTGCTACCGCCACCATCGCACATTTACAGTAGGGTTCTGACAATAGACCACACACAATGCGGAAGCAGCAATAGCCTTGATTTTCCGGTGCTGGTAAGCCTGTCAGACAGGTCACTGAAAACAATAGCAAATGGTGGGCATGTGTGCCGCAGTGATGGCAGTGACATACTGTTTTTCAAAGACACTGGTGAGTTCACAAAGCTAAATTGGGAAGTAGAATCTTACGACGGGGACGCAGGCACATTAGTGGTCTGGGTTAGATTGTCGGAAGTGACCTGCGGTAGCGATACTGTATTTTTTATGCAGTACGGCGATTCTGGAATCACCACATTTCAGGGTGGGAGTACAGGAAGTGTATGGAATGACAATTACATAGTGGTGTATCATCTGGCAGGTGTGCTGGCAGCTGACTCAACAGTTAACAACCAGATCCTGGGGGATATAAATTCAGTTGCCCAGGTAGCAGGAAAGATAGGCGGTGGTGCGGGTTTTTCTTCAGCGATGACCCAGTCGCTATGGCGTGACTGGGTTCCTGGCCTGCCGCAGGGCACTGCGGAGCGAAGCATGACCTGCTGGTTCAAAATGGCGGCGGATCAGCCACAGGAATTCCTGGGATATGGCGACAACAGAGGGCCGGGCTTTCATTCCCGATTCGGCTTTTATTATACAGGAACTAATGATCTGAGTGTTGAAGTATCAGGAGCATCATCAGATTTTTCATGGACCTATGATACCAACTGGCACAAAATGACCGCTGTGCTGCCCACTGGCGCCAACAACCTGAACCAGGTACTTATATACTTTGATGGTGTGCTGCAAACAGTCACATCTGCCAGCGCGATCCTTATCACTACAAATCAAGAGTTGGCATTGGGACAAATACCTACATTCTTCGACCCGCCATTTTACACGGGTGCCCTGGATGAGGTGCGGATAATGGATGTGGGTGTATCAGCCGACTGGGAGATAACTGAATATAATAACCAGACTAATCCGGGCAATATTGGAACACCTGGATTCATTACCTATGGTGATGAATATTAGGTCCCGGATATTGGAGCAGTGTATAGTATTATAACAATGATTGACTTTAATTTTTTATTGATTTTTA
>CAIRTW010000227.1 GCA_903881585.1 uncultured Bacteroidota bacterium
AGATTTATTGAGCAAAACTGTCAGTTCTTCTATTGTTTCCTTGACACTAATTGTTTGTAAAATAGCCATACTAATCTATAGCAAAAATCATGCCGAATTATTTTGTCTAATTGGTATAACATCACGTTGCACTAAAGAATTTCATTTTGGTTAATTCAGTGGCGGGGATTTTTCCCCGCCTTTTTTATCAGACAACGTTGATTTAGCGTCTGCAGAAAAAGAAAACTGGCCTGCTATAAAAATGGCAGGCCAGTTTTCTCTAAAGTCGGTTTCAATATCCCAGTGTGTAGCAGGCGTTTTACTTCAATGTCTCATCTAGCCACTTAAAGAATTCCCTTTGCCATGCAATGCCATTCTGGGGATGCAGCACCCAGTGGTTTTCGTTAGGAAGGTACAATAACTTAGCATTCAACCCGTGTAGCTTTGCCGCCTGGAATGCTTCAAGTCCCTGCTCGATTGGCACACGGTAGTCTAGGCCGCCCTGTATGATCATTATAGGAGTGTTCCATTTATTCACAAAATTTACCGGGTTATAGCGATCATAGCTCAGCGGCGCAGGATCTTTCCAGAATGGGCCGCCAATGTCCCAGTTGGCAAACCACAGTTCCTCGGTAGTGCCATACCAGCTCTTCAGGTCGAATAGTCCGTCGTGGGCAATGAATGTTTTAAAGCGGTTGTTATGCACACCCGCAAGCATATACACGCTATACCCGCCGTAGCTGGCGCCTACGCAACCCAGGCGGCCCTTGTCCACAAAAGGTTCTTTGCTAAATTCGTCAATAGCGGTCAGGTAATCCTGTATTGGCAGGCCGCCCCAGTCTTTGCTGATCTCCTCGTTCCACTTCACGCCCCAGCCCGGCATGCCCCGACGGTTTGGCGCCACTATTATGTATCCCTGCGCCGCCATGAGCTGAAAATTCCAACGCACACTGTAGAACTGAGAAAGTGCCGACTGTGGGCCGCCCTGGCAATATAGCAGTGTAGGATATTTTTTAGCCGGGTCAAAATCTGGTGGATAAATGACCCATGCATGCAGCGTAGCCCCATCGGTAGTGGTCATCTGGCGCAGCTCTGTTTTACTCATTTTCAGGTGCTGGTAGGTAGCATCATTCTCGTGAGACAGCTGCCGCATGTCGCCATACTTTGGCTTCACAGCATATACTTCAGCGGAGTGGTTCATATCGCAGCGTGTCACGATTATCTCACCACTGGCCTCGCCAAGGACACCGGTTATATCATACTTTCCCTTGGTGATGTTATTTACGGTTACGTTCTCACTTTCGCTTTTCTTATTCGGTATCGGCACTTCAAACAGCTGTTCTGTACCTTCAAAAGGTGCAGTGAAATAGATTTTCTCATTGCTGTTGCTCCATATAAACCCATTTACAGTGCCGTCCCATTTGGCAGTAAGGTTCAGCTTCTTCATAGAGGCAACGTCCATTACTACAATATCATTCTTATCGGCTTCGTAACCATCACGCCCCATACTTAGCCATGCTATCTTTTTGCCGTCCTTGTTGAACATCGGCGCCATATCGTAGCCCACCATTCCTTCCGTCCAGTTGTCCGTCTTGCCAGTTTCTATGTTGTAATAATACAGATCGGTATTTGTGCTCTGCGCATACTCCTTCCCGAATTTCTTTTTGCACACATACACAAATCCCTTGTTATCGGGCGACCAAACGAGGTCTTCGCCGCCGCCAAATGGTTTCTGAGGGCAGTCAAATGGCTCGTCTTCCATCAGGTCTTTTGTAGTGCCATCTTTAATATTCGCCAGGAAAATGTGGGAGAACCTGCCGTCTTCCCAGGTATCCCAATGCCGGTAGTCGAGGTCGGTGTAGACTTTTGCTGTAGTATTGGGCAGATCGCTGTTTATGTCTGTGCCCAGCATAGGTTTTACAAGCACATCCTTCGAATAGGCCACATACTGGCCGTCCGGCGATACCCATACGTTTTCGGCATCCTGCAGTTTGTTGTATATTTCCTTCCATGTAGCGCCACTGTCGGCACTCTGGTACAGGAAGTTGTCGTAAGTGGCAAACCACATTTTATCATATCGCTGGGTAATGGTCTTACCAGCTTCAGTGGTCCATTCTTTCTTTGTGCCTTCCACTACATTCACCCGGTACTGATGGGTAACACTTTTCTCTGTTTTCCAGTCGGTTGTTTTTGTAGCGTAGTATGCATACCTGCCATCCTTGCTCACACCTTCACCACTTACCCGGTGCAGGCTCCAGAGCAGCTCTGGAGTCATATGATCGGGCAGTGCAGCCGGTTGTGTTTGTGCGAAAGCCGCCAACGGAAATAAACCGATAGCTATGGCGGCACTAAGTAGTATTTTATTCATATTTCGTGTTGAGGCGTAAAAATAGTAATTAAACTTGTTCTGAGCGTATAGGTGGTTATACGGGGTGCATTTCAACTCTTCGAAACTCAATCTACAGTCAACCACTATCGTGGTTGCTACATTTAGCTCTTTATTACCCCGGATTTCATCCACTAGTGTTCGAAACCTTTTAGTGGTAATTTTGACATATGAAAGCTGCGGATTTGCTCAAACTAATACCTGCTGATTTATTTAGAGATTTGGCGATAGAGACTAAAGTTGATTCCCAGGTAAAAAAGTTGTCTGGCGAGGTCATGTTCAAATTGATATTGTTCTCTATGCTGAACTCGGAGAAGATGAGCTTGCGTGTGATGGAGACTTTTTTACAATCTGCTCAGTTCAAATCATTTACCCGGTTTGACATCTTAGAAGGCAAATACAATTCAATAAGAGACCGTATTTGTACAATCAATGCTGAGTACTTTGAGCAACTTTTTGAAAAGATATTTTCTATTTATAACAAGGAACTTAAAGAAGAAAAAGCATTATCGAAAGCGGATAGCACTTGTGTTAGCATAGCCGCTAAACTAGCCTCTGTTGGAATTGATATGGGCAGGGGGGATAAGCGTATCATAAAATATGCAGTCAATCTAAAAGGCAGCCTTCCATCTTCTGTTAAAGTATTTACGGATCAGACTTACGCGACAGACCAAGGAGTCTTGTCTGAATTGTTGAATGAAGAGAACCAAATCAAAAACGACATTGTTATTTTTGACAGAGGATTACAATCGCGTAAGGCATTTGATAAATTCACTGATGACAATAAACTGTTCATTACAAGAACCATTGCAAACACACGGGGAAAGGTTATTGAAGAAAACCAAGTTCCAGTAAAACTTGACGGCAGTACAGTAACGATAAATAGTGACCATACTGTTTTGCTCATAACAAAAAAACAGAAGAATAGCCAGCACAAGTACAGGATTATTAAGGGCACCGTAGATAAATCCGGCGAAGAAATTGGTTTTATGACCAATATTTTCGACGAGGATGCCTATACTATTGCAGCGTGGTACAAACAAAGGTGGGAAATAGAAGTATTCTTCAAGTTCATCAAACAGCATCTTAATGTAAAGCACTTGGTTTCAAGAACCAGCAACGGAATGAAGGTGATGATATACATGACAATGATAGTTGCTATGCTAATTATCGCCTATAAAAAAATCAATAAAATAAAAGGGTTTAAAATTGCTAAGCTAAAATTTGAGATAGAGCTGGAAAATGAAATAATGAAAATGATAGTGATATTTTGCGGAGGCGACCCAAATAGAGCCCCACACTTATTTAATTCAGGCTAAAAAGGTTTCGAACACTAGTG
>CAIRTW010000228.1 GCA_903881585.1 uncultured Bacteroidota bacterium
AATAGCTGCGGTATTGCAAATGCTACACAGGTTGTAATAGTAAACCCACTGCCAACAGCAGGTACCATAAACGGAACTCCGGTAGTATGTGCCGGTGCAACAACTGCCTTGAATAACGCAGCAAGCGGTGGCGCGTGGAGCTCTTCAGCTGCAAGCATAGCAAGTGTAGATGCCTCAGGTGTTGTATCTGGAATAGCTGCCGGCACAGCCAATATATCTTATACAGTAACCAGTAGCTGCGGTATTGCAAATGCTGCACAGGCAGTAACGGTAAATCCACTGCCAACAGCAGGTACCATAAACGGAACTGCTGTAGTATGTGCAGGCGCAATAACTGCCTTGAACAATACAGCAAGCGGTGGCGCATGGAGCTCTTCAGCTGCAAGCATAGCAAGTGTAGATGTCTCAGGAGTTGTAACAGGAATAGCTGCGGGAACTGCCAATATATCTTATACAGTAACCAATAGCTGCGGTGTTGCAAACGCTGCACAGGCAGTAACGGTAAATCCACTGCCTAATGCGGGTGCCGTACCAGGTGTCGCAAGCGTTTGCGCAGGATCGGTAACTGCTCTAACTGCAGGCGTAAGCGGTGGGGTGTGGAGCAGCGATGCAATAAGCGTAGCCACTGTAGATACTACAGGCATTGTAACGGGAATAGCCGCGGGCACAGCCAACATATCTTATACAGTAACCAACAGCTGCGGTGTTGCAAATGCTACCAAGGTAATAATAGTAAATCCACTGCCCAATGCAGGCGCCGTACCGGGTGTTGCAAGTGTCTGTGCAGGGTCGGCGGCCGCTTTAACTGCCGGCGCAACCGGTGGCGTATGGAGCAGCGATGCCACAGCGATAGCCATCGTAGATGCCACAGGTGTTGTAACGGGAATAACCGCGGGGACCGCCAATATATCTTATACGGTAACGAACAGCTGCGGTGTTGCGAATGCCACCAGGGTAGTAATAGTGAATCCACTGCCCAATGCAGGCATCATAGCAGGCATCACAAACACCTGTCCGGGAGCTGCAACCACTTTAACGGCTTCCGCAGTTGGTGGCACATGGATCTGTGCTGAAACCACTGTAGCCAGCGTAGATGCCACAGGTGTTGTGACCGGTGTTGCCCAGGGCAATGCGAATATATCTTATACAATAACCAATAGCTGCGGTGTTGCCAATGCGACCAGCGTACTAACCGTTAAACCACTACCTAATGCAGGCGCTATAAGCGGAGCAGGCGTAATATGTGCGGGCGCTACGGCAGCATTAAACAATACAGCAGGTGGTGGTATTTGGAGCTTATCGGACCCGGCAATAGCAACGGTCAACGCAACGGGAGTTGTAACAGGCTCATCGGCAGGCACGGTTGCTATCTCTTATTTAGTAACTAACAGCTGCGGCAGCGCAACAGCCACTACCGTGGTGACAGTAAATCCATTGCCTGTTGCAGGTGCGATCACAGGTATAGCAACTGCCTGCGCAGGTTCAGTAATTACTCTCTCTAACATTGCGGCAGGTGGCATTTGGACTTCAGGATCAGCCAGCATTGCAACTGTGAATGCTTCCGGCACTGTAACGGCTATATCTGCAGGCACTGCCACAATATCCTATTCTGTGACAAATAGTTGTGGCGTTGCAAACGCTGCGAAAGTGGTAACTGTAAATACATTACCAAATGCAGGTACCATAAACGGCGCTGCAACAATATGCGCGGGCACAAACCGTTCGCTGGCTGACGTAATTGCCGGTGGTGCCTGGAGCTCGGGTAACCCTGCTATCGCAACTGTGAGCGCATCCGGTGTGGTAACAGCGGTAGCAGCAGGTGTCGCTGCAATATCTTATACAGTCTCTAATGGTTCGTGTGCATCAAGCGCTGTTGCTTCGGTGCCTGTTAATGCATTCCCATCCGCAAGTGTTATAAATGGTTCCGCTCATGTTCGCTATGCGGCAGATACTACGCTGACCGATTCTGTTGCGGGTGGGACCTGGAGCGCAAGCAACACATATGCAACGGTGACCGGTGGCCTGGTGCACGGTGTTTCTCCCGGCACCGTTACCATTTCATACACTGTTGTTACTTCATGCGGCACAGTGGTCTCTACAAAATTAATGACTGTTGACAGCACC
Source organism: uncultured Bacteroidota bacterium (assembly GCA_903881585.1). Lineage (GTDB taxonomy): Bacteria > Bacteroidota > Bacteroidia > Chitinophagales > Chitinophagaceae > Nemorincola. The sequence goes on from CAIRTW010000228.1 coordinate 2,125, forward strand.
CACACCTATGTATCAGCAATTGCCGGATCTTCTTATTATGCCTGCGTGGGCGGAACAGCTGCATACTGGAGTACAACATCCGGCGGCGTTTTTAGCATCGGACCCGCTGACACAGCCGTTGCTACAACCACAACCGGCGGAAGGGTAACAGGCGTAAGCGCCGGTACAGCCACACTTAGCTATACATATATGCATGTCACAGTAACATCTGTATTAACTGTTTACCCGGTCCCAGCCGTAATTGCAGGCCCCGCCACAGTGTGCATGGGCGCCCAGATAACACTTTCAGATGCTACGCCGGGAGGTGTCTGGACAAGCGGCATACCAAGCACCGCCACTATAGGCGCCACTGCCGGTGTTGTTTCGGCTACAAATGCCGGTGTTGTGCCTATGTATTATACACTGGTAGCACCGGCAGGATGCCGTGCCCAGGTTAACATAACAGTGAATCCAAACCCGGCAGGCGTTACCAGCCCGGCCAGCGTATGCATAAACTCTGTTATTACGTTAAACGACGCCACACCTGGGGGAACCTGGAGTGGCACAAATACGCACGCGTCAATAGACGTTGCAGGTAACGTCAGCGGTATATCAGTGGGTGGTGTGGACTTTACTTATACATTGGGCACGGGCTGTTACAGCACACGCATAATAGGTATTAACGCCAACCCAACGTCAATAAATGGCAACACTGCAGTATGCGCAGGGCTTTCAACGTTCCTGTCTGATGCAAGCACAACTGCATTATCATGGACCAGCAGCACACCCGCTGTCGCAACTATTTCTGCGTCAGGTGCAGTAGCCGGAGTATCTGCCGGTACAACAACTATTACTTTTAAGTTGACTACAGGCTGCTACACCACAACGATCGTTAGTGTTAATCCGGTGCCATCAGTTACGGCAATACTTGGCGCATCATCAGTTTCACATACTGGCGGGCCAATAACCTTGTCTGACCTGACTCCGGGTGGAGTATGGTCCAGCGACCACACATCTGTAATAACAGTAGGCAGCAGCAACGGTATCGTAACTGCAGTAGTGTCCTCAGGCAGCGCGAATATTCAGTACCTGGTTACTAATGGTTTCGGTTGTCGTGCTTACGTAACTAAGGTTGTTACCGCATCTGCTACTGCACTAGGGCGGGTGATCGCTCCGGCAGATACAACAAATGGCGATACCACAATTGCAAGTCATGTCCCTGCTTTGCACGGGCAATGGACAAGCAGCGATGATAGTATTGCTGTGATAGACCGCAGCGGCAACGTGACTGCTTTGCCAGAGGGAAACGTGACTGTCACTCAGGTAACTACGGATGCTAATGGCCAGGTTTCTACAGAAGTAACCTAGGGGGTGATCAGTCAGCTACCTATAGAGGCAAGCGTAGTACCTAATCCAAATAAAGGAAGCTTCGTTATTAAAGGCAAAACAGGTACAACTTACGACGCCACTGTCAGCTATCAGATAACCAGCATGACCGGACAGATCGTTTACAGGAGTTCAGGCTTTGCTACAAATGGTGTTATCGACCAGTCATTTGCGCTCGATGGCAATTTCACCAGCGGCATGTATGTGCTCATTGTACGTTGCGGCGACCAGCGTAAGAACTTCAATTTTGTTGTAGAGAAATAAGCGCAAAGATCAGAAGGTTTACAACCTCAAAAAAGGGCTGTCGGCGGTAATAAACCGCGACAGCCCTTTTTCTTTAGCCCTCTGCACGATTCAAACGGCTAGTTGGCAATTGATCGTTTACTACACATCATCGATCTCTACATCCACATCATCCCTTATCAGTTCGTATCGTTTTGCGAAGTTGCACCAGTGGCAGGTTTCCTTGCCGCAGCCCCGGTCAAACTCATGGTTCATGATCCGGCTGTAGGTGTCCTTTATTTGTCCGCGCACTATTTCCTCATCCTGGGGGAAAACGGGCACTACTATTTGTTTGTACTCGCCGTTCTTGTTCTGCTGCACAAAGTCGAACATGCCCAACGTCACCTTCCAGTTTTTTTCTTCATAGTTTTCCAGCAGCAGTTTATAGAATACCATTTGCCGCCAGTAGTCACCGCCCAGCGGTTCTTTCTCATTCGGTGGCGCGGTCATTGGTGTGGCAGATTTGTCCGGGTCTCCGGTTTTATAGTCCACCACTTTGCAACCGCTGCTGCTCATTTCTATCTTATCTATTTTTCCGGTCACCGGTACGCCATCCAGTATGTAGCGCGGCACTTTAAATTCTATTTCCACGTCTTTCGAGAACGTATTTATGTAGTGGTCGTAGTAATCAGACAGCAGCGTATGGCCCTGCTCCTTCCTTCTGTCAAACTGAATAGTTGTAAAAGAAGAAGACTCTGCAAATAAATCGGAATTGAACATGCCGATCACATGGTCCTTATCAGGAAACTGGCCGTTCTTTTCCTTCATATCCCGGAACATACGCTCCAGAGCATAGTGTACCGCACTGCCGAAGGCCAGCGCATCATTTTTCTGGAATGGTACTTTAAGCACCGTTTCATAATAAAACGCCAGCGGGCAGCGCAGGAATTTAGATAATGCAGTGTAGCTCATTATGAACTGCTGAAGCACCCGCTCTATCCACTCGGCATTAGCCATTTTGATGCGTACCTCCGGCACAGGCTGTATCGCCCACTCCAGGTGGCTCACCACGTCGGCCGTAGCCAGTGTTTGTTGTTCTCTTTCTTCAATAGTGCTTATCTCATCTATAAATGCAGATGTCTCCAGTGCCTTGCCTGCATTGTCATTGAGCGCATAAGAAACCTGCAGGTATTTTTTAGCCCGTGTAAGCGCCACATAAAACAACCGGCGGGCTACTTCTACTTTATAGCTTTTTTCAGAATCTTCGTCTGTGGCTGTTATGTTATCGGGCATCCGGTATTCATTGCCTCCGCCTCTCTTGCCTTCCCAGAAGTTCTTGGTGCAGCCTACCAGGAATACATATTCAAACTCGTTGCCCTTGGCGCTGTGCGTGGTATAAAAATGAACGCCGTTCTCGTTCTGCGTCACCCGCTGATAGGGCACGGAGATATGCTCATCGTTCATTCGCTCTACCATCTTCAGCAGTTCGGCAGGTTTTATTTTCTGGTTTCGGGCATAGGTCTCTTTTATAAATTCAAAGAAGGTATACAGCGCCTGTATCTGCCGCACATGGTCGGTGGTCCTCACCAGGTGCGCCACTATGCCGCTTTCATGCACTATTTTTTCTATCAGCAATGGCAGCGGCAGGCTCAGCTGCTGCCGCTCCCAGTTATCCAGGTTGTGCCCCAGCCGCTGCAGCGCCTTGGCCGATCGCAGGTCCAGCGACTCCAGCAGCAGGGGGTTTGATAACAGGAACCGCCATTTTATTGGGCCGCGTTCTTTGCGGCTGCTGCTTATGTGCAGCGACAGCATGGCTATATCTGTGGGCTCTATGCCGTAGTAGGGCGCATGCATTAATTCAAACAGGATGGCCTCACCTTCAAATGACTTTTTACGCTCCTCGTCCAGGTAGCGCAGCACATTAAGTATCTGCTCTGTGAGCGGCAGCTCCAGCACATTCTCCGGCCGTTTTATATTGTAGGGTATGCCCTTGCGCTCTATCAGCGCTATGATGTTCTCTGCCTGCTTGTGCTGTGCATACAGTATGGCTACCTCGCTCAGTGGCTTCCCCTCTTTCTGCAGCTGTTCTATCTGCATCACCAGCGCGGCCTCTTCCTGCAGCACATTATTATACACCTTCACCACCGGCGGCACATTATCCTTGCCATCTGCAAATCTTGGCGCTGAGGAGATAATATTTTTATCCAGCGCCAGGTCTGTGAGTTGGTTTATGAGCCGCTTCTTATTATTCTGTATCGCTGCCATTGCCTTATCCAGTATGGCTTGCGAGGAGCGGTAGTTATGTGGCAGCACTATGATGTTTATGTGCTCTTTATACCGCTCATAAAACTCGACAATGTTTCGGATGCGTGCCCCCTGGAATTCATATATGCTCTGGTCATCATCTCCCACCACAAATATGTTCGGGTCGTCCCAGTAAGAGCAGAGGTAATTGATAAGCTCATTCTGCGCCCCGTTGGTGTCCTGGAACTCATCGGCCAGTATGAACTGGTAGCGCTCCTGGTAGCTTTGCAGTAATGCCGGGTTATTCTTAAAAGCATCCAGCACCCAGATGATCATGTCGTTGAAGTCATAGCGCCCGGCCTCTTTCATCATGGCCTCATAAGTGTCAAACAGCAGTGCGGCAGCTCGTGTGGCTTCCATTTTCCGTGTCTCTTCTTCCAGCAGCTTGGTCTTCAGGTCTCCTTTTTGGTATCCCTTCCCGTTGCGCTGGTATATATATTCTTCCCGCGCGGGCAGGCTCTCAATATATTCCTGTATCGAAGTCGAAATAAATTCAGACGTAAGGTGCTCGCGCTTCATCACGTCAAAGAGCCGGTTCAGTTTGCCGGCGTCAAAGTATATATTGCCGCTAAGTTTTCGCAGCGTATGCCCCTGTGGCAGCTCTTCCAGCATTTTGTACAGCAGCTCCGTGCGCTCCAGGTCGCTTATGGGCTGTAGTGTGCGCTGGCTGAAGTGTTCACTGTTGTTCTGGATGATGTTGTTACAGAAAGCATGGAAGGTGTAGATGTTCACCTTATGAGCTGCCGGCCCGGTTATCTGCACCAGCCTGCGCCGCATGGCGTTGGTGGCTTCATCGGTATAGGTAAGGCATAGTATCTCGTGTGGCTGCACCTGGGCCTCGCTCAGCAGCAGGTTGGCTATGCGCATAGACAGCACCTCAGTCTTGCCCGTGCCCGGCCCGGCTATCACCATCACTGCGCCATAGATCGTGTCCACGGCTTCTTTTTGCCGGTCATTGAGGTTATTGTAACGTTCTTTAAAAAGGTCTTCGTTGATAGCCATTTATTATGTCTTGTAGTGAATGAAGTTAAGAAACGCCGGAATAACAGGGTGAAGAATCATAATAAGGATCACATTCATTAGCCTACCGGTAAAGGTTCAATTCAACCCCAAGCTCAGACTTTTCACCATCAATGGTGTATATCGAGTCATTCATTCGGAAAGAGCCGCTGTTAGCACAGCCGGGGCCGGGCCTGTATATTTTTCCTCTTCTTTGCTGGTAGTTCAGATTGCTGAATTTATAACTGTTGCCAGTAGCCATTATGCGTAGTTGCCATTCAAATCCTGTGGTAATAGTGATCTGGTCATAAGTGCCCGTGTTCATAATATATCCGGTATCCCAGTGGTTTGGACTGCTTGTAATGCCAGCCTGAACGGAGTCCACAATATGAACGAAACCATTCCCGATATTATATTTATATAGTCTTATATCTGATAGGTCTGTACTGTCAAATCCTTTAAAATGAAAAGAAAAATTCGGGTTGCCGCAGTCTCCCCATTTATTGCAGGAATACAGAATTGCGAGGACGACGAATACCGTTGTTAATATAGGTGTGTTATTTCTAAGCATTTATCCAAATATAATAAAACAAATTGTGAAGCCGTAAGCCTATCGAATTTTAACTAAAACCCCCGAAACACAAAAAAATAGACAAAAATATTACCATGTGTGGTAACATTAAATTAATATTGGGGTAACATTGGCATAACCTGCCTGTACTTTCTTTGCAAACAAATTAAAAACACCACTCAATGAGAAAATCTTTTACAAAGCTCAGCATTTATTGCTCGTTATTCATTTCATTGGCCGGCACTGCGCAGGCCCAGTCTGCAGATACTGTAGCGGAATTTAAACCAAGTGGTAAATTATGGGGTTATGCCTTCGGTGATTTTGCTGAAAAAGGCAGCACCGACAATATTGGTACTGCTGCTGCTCCCGTATATCGCGGTGGCTCAAACCAATATACCGGTATGCCTGCAAACACAAGCCTTTTCCAGTTCCGTCGTGTATATCTTGGTTACAATTATGATATCAGTACTCGCTTTTCTGCAGAATTCCTTTTAGCTGCCGAAGATAATTTTAACGGTGGTTTGGTAAACCAGGGTGCTGGTGATGTTACAGTAAACGGCAAGTTTGCTCCTTATGTAAAGCTCGTCAACATCCGCTGGAAAAACCTGTGGCACAATACAGACCTCGTTATCGGCTCACAGGCAACGCCATCATTCGCTAAGACCGGCCGTAATGACCAGACTGCGGAAGAGGTTTGGTCATACCGCTCTATCGAAAGAACTGTATCTGATATACGCCGTACACCATCATTTGACATGGGTGCAAGCCTCCAGGGATGGTTCGACAGCAAGGGTAATTTCGGTTACGATGTTATGGTAGCCAATGGTACAAGCGCAAAACCAGAGACCGATATGTTCAAATGGTTTTCCGGTGATGTTTATGCAAAATTCCTTGACAAAAGGCTGATCGTTGATCTTTACCAGGATTACGAAAGGCTTAACTGGGGTGTATATACTAAGGGCTTTAACGGACCATGGTATCACGACCGCAACATGACCAAATTATTTTTGGCCTGGAATACAAAAATGCTGACCATAGGTGTTGAAGGTTTCCAGAATACTATACTCGGTGATGTGACAGAAGTTGGTAAAGACGGTTACACTTACCACCGCACATCCAAGGCGATGGCGTATTCAGCTTACGTTCGCGGCCGTATCCTTTCTAACCCACAGGGCAATGCAGTGTTGAGTTACTTCGCACGTTACGATAATTATGATCCTAGCGGCAACCTGAACAATGTGGTTGGTGATCCAAACATGAAGACATACTCTGTTGCAACCTCTACTTACGAGCCAACAACAAAGGAGCAGTTCGTAACTTTTGGCCTCGACTTTACACCATTCAAGAACATACACTTCATGCCAAACGTTTGGATGAATACATACAACTCAGCGTTGGCGTATGATGGCAAAAACTCAGCAACTACACCTTATTCAGGTATGGGCACAAATGGTTCTGCTGGTTTAGTTAATGGTATCAAAGGCACAGATGCAGTTTACCGCTTGACCTTCTATTATGTTTACGGAAAATAATTTTTAGAATTCCTAAGTATAGCGTAACCAAATAATATTTATAGTTATGAAAATTTTAAAGAGCATTATGCTCTCCGGGCTTGCCTTTGCCATAACCGGAAGCATGTTTCTTACAAGTTGCGGCGGTGCAGGCAACGGATCTAAAGCAGACAGCTCAGCGAGCAGCGACAACAACAGCCTCATGGGCGCAGGCAGCTCATTCGACAATCCGCTGTTCTCCAAGATGTTCTCGGAATACGACAAAGCCAATGGCGTAAAGGTTAACTACCAGTCGATTGGCTCCGGCGGCGGCATACAGCAGCTTACTGCAAAAACCGTTGATTTCGGCGCCTCCGATGCCCCGCTCAATGGCAAGCAGGACTCCGCGCTATCTAGCCCTGCCATTCATATCCCCGTTACCGCCGGTGCGGTTGTTGTTACTTACAATCTGCCTGAAGTGAAAGACACGCTGATGCTGACGCCAGAAGTTTTGGCGAAAATATTCCTCGGCAAGATCACCAAGTGGAACGACCCTGCTATACAGGCAATAAATAAAGCAGTAAAGCTGCCAGCTACAGGTATTGTAATATCTCACCGCTCAGATGGCAGCGGTACTACCAATATCTTCACTACCTACCTTACCAAAGTAGATAAGGATTGGGAAGCGGGCCCGGGCAAAGGCTCGTCTGTTAACTGGCCTGTGGGCCTGGGTGGAAAGGGTAACGAAGGTGTTGCCGGTTCCGTTAAGCAGACTACCGGTGGCATAGGTTATGTAGAGTTGGCATACGCTATACAGAATAACATGGCTTTTGCTAAAATACAGAACAAGGCCGGTAAGTTTATTACCCCAAGTATTGCCAGTGTTACAGCAGCAGCTAACATTGATATTCCTGCTGATTCAAAAGTGTCGCTTACCAATACAGATGCCGCCGACGGGTACCCGATCTCCGGTTTCTCGTGGGTAATTGTATATAAAGAACAAAAGTATAGCGACCGTGCTGCAGACAAGGTTACCAAAATGGTGAAACTGATACAGTGGATGGTACATGATGGTCAGCAATACAGCGCAGCCCTTAATTATGCCCCTCTTTCTGCTAAGGCAGTGAGCGTTGCCGATGCACAACTGAAATCTATTACTTATGATGGCAAGACTGTACTGCAATAAGTTAGTAATTACCTAATAATGGAAACGCCAGTAGATACGAAATTTGCTACCCCCCGGATAAGTGATCCGGGGGTAGTTTCCTTAAAACAGCAAGGTACAGTGAGCAACACCAAACGGATAAATCGTTCCTTTCGCCAGATTCGCGCTGAAAATGTTTTTAGGCGCACACTGATTATCGTGGCATTAGCCATGGTGGTATTAGTACTCGGTATCTTCCTTACGCTTATTGTCCAGTCCACGTTATCTGTTAAGTCTTCCGGCGTCGGTTATCTGTGGGGCAAAGTCTGGGATCCTGTTCGTGATATTTACGGCGCATATCCTTTTATCCTGGGTACGCTGCTTACCTCCTTTCTTGCACTTATCATTTCCATACCTTTTTCATTTGCAGTTGGTGTATTCCTTGGCGAGTATTACCCCAAGGGCTGGTTGTCCGATCTGCTGAAGAATACGGTGGAGCTGATCGCAGCCGTGCCTTCTGTTATCTATGGCTTCTGGGCGCTGGCAGTATTAGTGCCTATTGTAAGAACTTTCGAGACTAAGATCGGTGTAGAACCTGTAGGGCTGGGTATCTTCTCCTCCTCACTTATACTCGCCGTAATGATCATTCCATACGCTGCATCCCTCGGCAGGTCTATGATCCAGATGGTGCCGGCTAACCTTAAAGAAGCAGCATACTCGCTGGGCGCCACACGCTGGGAGGTAATACGTTCTGTTATATTTCCCTATACCAAGTCGGGTCTGTTCGCCGGCATATTGTTATCCCTTGGCCGCGCCCTTGGCGAAACAATGGCAGTGACCATGGTTATCGGCAATACCAGTCTCTTGCCCAAGAGCATCTTTGCGCCCGGCAATACAATGGCCAGCGTCATAGCCAACGAATTTACCGAAGCAGATCATCCCGTATATCTTTCTGCCCTTATAGAGCTTGGACTTGTGTTATTTCTCGTTACCGTGGTCATCAACATGATCGGTAAAAGAATGATCGGCAGGTTCACAAATGAATAGTATGGCCAACCATGTAAAATACCGGATAGGAAAAAGTGCAGCTTTTAAAACGCTCACTATCGTGCTGGCATTTGCTTGTGTAGTGCCTCTTTTATTTATCCTGGTTTACATTATCCAGGCCGGTATCACCAAGATCAACTGGCATTTTCTTACCAATCTCCCTAAACCGGTTGGCGAAAGCGGGGGCGGTATTGCTAATGCCCTCGTCGGCAGCATGATCATCATTCTTATTGCATCTGTCATTGCGATACCCTTTGGTATTCTCTGCGGCATATACCTAAGTGAGAATCGCAAAAGCCGCCTGGCATATTGGAGTCGTCTTTGTGTGGATATTTTGCAGGGCGTACCGTCCATAGTTATCGGCATTGTTGCCTATTTCTGGCTGGTAAAGCCACTTGGTACTTTTTCTGCGCTTTCCGGCAGCATAGCGCTTGCCATTATGATGTTACCGATCATCATTCGCTCCACCGAAGAAACTTTGAAGCTGCTTCCCGACTCCCTGCGTGAAGCTGGTTATGCGCTCGGCCTGCCTTTTCACCGTGTTGTGCTTAAAGTCATTGTACCGTGCGGTATCAGCGGCATCATGTCGGGGGTCATGCTTTCAGTAGCCAGGATAGCCGGTGAAACAGCCCCGCTGTTGTTCACCGCATTTGGCAACCCTTACATGTCCTTCAATATCTTAAAGCCGATGCAAAGTCTGCCTCTGCTGATATTCAATTATGCTACCAGCCCCTACAACGACTGGCACGACCTCGCCTGGGGAGCATCCTGCATCCTCCTTATCTGGGTGTTGGCATTAAACATTTTTACAAAGCTGATGACAAGAAAATGGAAAGTACAATTGTAAAGTCGGTCGATTACAATGCATATTTTGGGGAGAACCACGTGGTGAAAAACGTGAATATCGAGATACCCCGCAATAATGTCATTGCTGTTATGGGGCCATCTGGCTGCGGTAAGACCACCTTCCTGCGCGGCATCAACCGTATGCACGAGCTGATACCCGGCGCTACGGCCAAAGGACAGATATTGCTCAACAATGAAGATGTAATGGAGATGCACCCCATCTTCGTGCGCCTGAAAATAGGTATGGTGTTCCAGCGTCCGAATCCATTTCCCAACCTCAGCATCTACGATAATGTAATAGCAGGTTACAAGCTGAATGGCATTAAATTGCCCAAAGCGGAAAAGGATAAGATTGTAGAGCATTCCCTCACCAGGGTAGCTTTGTGGAAAGAGGTAAAAGATTCGCTTACCAAAAAAGGCTCCTTCCTTTCCGGTGGGCAGCAGCAGCGCCTGTGCATAGCCCGTGCAGTAGCCATGGAGCCAGAGGTGCTATTGTTCGATGAGCCTACATCTGCGCTCGATCCTATCTCCACATCTACAGTGGAAGAGCTGTTTCACGAACTGAAGAAAAACTACACCCTCATCATCGTAACGCACAATATGCAGCAGGCTGCCCGCGTTAGCGACAAAACCGCCTTCTTTTATATGGGCGAACTGGTGGAGTACGACGCTACAAAACAGATGTTCACCAACCCGAAAGATACACGTACACAAAATTATATTACCGGCAGGTTCAGCTGATCCAAAGAAATCACAGTATGACACAGTTAGAAAATGAGATAAAAGACATTAAGGCCGAAGTGCTGAGTATGTGGAACCTGGTGGAGTCACAGATGAAGAAAGCAAGAACGGCTATGCTCCATTTCGACAGGGACCTTGCAAGAGAGATAGTACTGAAAGAAAAACGCGTCAATGCATTTGAGCTGAAGCTGGACCGGGACTGCGAAAATATCTTCGCGCTATACTGTCCCGTTGCTGTAGATCTCCGTTTTTTGCTTGCCGTGCTTAAGATCAACAATAACCTGGAGCGTATAGGTGATATTGCAGAGGGCGTTGCCAAGTATATCATTGAGTCCCTTAGCGACTTTGATCATGCATCCTTTTTGAACACAGAGCTGGTCAAAATGTTCGATGATGCTATCAGCATACTTGCAGATACACGTGTTGCTTTTGAGAAAGAAGACACCATACTGGCCCGCAGCATATTTAAAAGAGATGAAGTCCTCGACCGCATCAATGCAAATGCGATACAGAAAATTGCAGACTGCATCCGGGCCGACATCAGCCTGATAAACGATGCGCTCTACGTCCTCTCTATCATCCGCAAGCTGGAGCGCGTAGGCGACCAGTCGAAGAACATTGCAGAAGAGATCATTTTCTACCTGGAAGCCAAGGTGCTGAAGCACAACGAAGAGGTTAACTAAACCAAGAAGGTTTAAGCGGGCAAACATTGAGTGTGTTCCATCCGCTTTTATTAAGACTCCGGTTTTCCGGAGTTTTTTTATTGTCAAACGCCCCGCCTATTCGCGTATAAAGAAAAGCGATCATGAAAAATGCGTGTATGTACATACATTTGTATCGGAATAACAAAAACTCCGCAAAAATGAAAAAAGCACGAATGATATTTATGGCCTGTATGTTGCTCGTTACACTCGAGTTTGACACGTTTTTCCATTTTGTCG
>CAIRTW010000229.1 GCA_903881585.1 uncultured Bacteroidota bacterium
ATAAGAGCCTCAAAAATAAATATTGAAATGGACTTTGGTAAACAACCCGATAGCATAACCAGAGTATTTAATCCTAATACAGATAATCCAACCCAGCAAGTAGCATAGTTAACTCTTAATCTCAAACAAAATGAACGCAGCAAATCAATTAGTGGTTATACCACTGGAACAGCTTATTGCCATACTGGAAGACTTTTTCAACAGATTCCGAGATGAACAAAATGCGCCGTATAATAGCCTCCACGGCGGATGTAGCTCAACAAAAATTTATACACGGGATGAAGTGGCGGCTATTCTCAAAAAGTGTCCGAACACCATAAGCAAGTATATAAAACAGCGTAAGCTACACGCTACCCCGCTAAACGGGCAGTATATCATTAATGAAAAAGAACTGGTAAAGTTTATCAACAATCAAAAAAAGTAAAATGCTAAAAATACATTTCCTACTACGGCAGCCGAAAAAGAAAGGCAGAAAGGCAATCTATGCCACAGTAAGGTATAAAAACCAAACTGCTATACTATACCCACATTTAAGCGTCTATTCAAATAACTGGGTAAGTAAGCAAGGTATAAGTAAGCCAAAGGACATACCCGAAAATTACGACCTGAAAGATAGCCTGTATGATTATGAAAAACTCATAAGAGAAACTCATATTGAATTACAAAAACTAACTCCGGGGATAGCGGTATCGGCGAAACTTTTGAAGAAAGCAGTGTATGCCAAAAAACTGAATAATGAAGTTAGTACAGCTATGAAGGTTGAAGATAAGCCTGTATTGATTACAGACTTCTTCCAAACTATGATTGATGACAGTAAAAGTGGAAAGAGGCTTGGTAAAGATGGCAAGCAATTAACTGTCTCAACTATTTCTACCTATGAGCCTACTAAAAATCACTTTCAAGACTTTCAACAAAGGCGTAAATATCGCCTTACAGATATAAACCAGAATTTGATTAACGGATTCTCTGACTACCTGAATATAAAATTAAACATGGCAGCAAATGGCAGCGGCAAGCACATGAAGAATTTCCGAACCATGATGAACTATGCACAACAAAAGAAACTTATCAGTGCTGATTTTGTTAGTGATAACAAGGTGACTGTAACAAAAGAAACTCCGGACAATATCTATCTCACCGAGCAGGAAATTGACGAAATGATGAAATTGAAGGACTTTGAATCGCCACTACACGACATTGTACGAGATTACTTTGTTATTGCCTGTAAGACCGCACTAAGATATAGCGATTTTTCAAATTTACCAACAGCAAGAATTGATGAGGAATTTATTCGTACAAATCAAATAAAGGTAAACGAGCGGGTAACTATTCCTATTCACTCTTTGGTAGCGAAAATATTGAATAAATATAACTGCTTATCTGCTTCGGTTGAGTTAAATTTGCGGTATGCCAGAAAGCTATCCGAAAGATTTCCAGGAGTTTCTTGTACAGTTCAAAACTGATGACGATTGCTGGAACTACCTGTTCGAAATACGTTGGCCTAAA
>CAIRTW010000230.1 GCA_903881585.1 uncultured Bacteroidota bacterium
AAAATTACAGACAGGCCACCAGCCTGAAAAGTACATGCACTAAAATCGGCTCTCTACATTTTGAATCAAAAAAATAAACAGCACGCGTCAATAGGTGCTTTCAGCCGACAAAATGGAAAAACGTGTCAAACTCGAGAAAAAGGAGGGGAGGTGTAGTGCACCCATGTTTTTCTTTGCAAAGAGCGTGTGCGCAGCAAATTGTTTACTCAGCAGGAGTATCACACACTAATTTATGCCTTGTCGACTATACAAGAAAAGGAAATGCTACCCAAGTGAGTAGCATTTTCATATTTTCATTCCGGTATCTATCGGGACCTTATTTGCAGGTTAGTTAAGCCGATCGTGCTGGTTGTAAGTATCGTAAGTGTTATACCACTTTGTCTCGGCCCATTTGCCGGAGAATGGCATGAGTATGAGGCTGGCCATAAAATGGGAAGTGGTAGAGAAGCCGAACGGACCATCCGTCATTGGAATGGTGGAGCCGGTTTGGCTTGGAATGGCATTGTTGGCATCGAATAAGTTGACCTGGCCGTAGGTGTACATTAACCTTACTTTGATGCACCAGCCAAGGAAGAAGCCTGCTTCAATTTTGGCATAAGGTGTAACGCCGAACGCGAACTGGTTGCTGTAGGTAGAAACTTCATTCAGGTTGGTCATGTACATTTGTGGAATGATGCCGATGCCGAATGAGGCACACATTGGCAGGCGCTTGGTAAGTACCGCAGCATCGTTGCCCACCATGTATTGTATGCCCAGAGGGAGGGCTGCTTCATAAGAGGTGGCGCTGATAGGCTCAGCTGCATTTGTGAAAGAGCCATCTATACCATAAACCTGGTTCAGGTTTGACCAGGTATAATAATGCAACAGCAACTGCACATCCATAGCCCAGCAACTGATGTGGCCTGTTCTCTTGAATGGCGCCGAAACACCGATGCTCATGCCGAATCCCTGGCCGGTAAGCGTTCTTTTAAGGTTGGTGGTATCGCCAATGAATGGAGCGGTTACCCTTGTTACGCCGTTTATGGTGCCGGTAGGTACGTCGAGGGTGAAGCCCAGCTCATAACGTTTGAGGTCCTTGAAGTAACTGCCGAAAGGTTCCAGGTTAAATTGGTATTGGGCAAAACTGTGCGATGGCATCATAAACAAAGCAAACGCAAGAAAAACCAGTGGTTTTTTAATAAAATTCATATTCATGTACCTTTAGGCTGTAAAAATATAAAAAGACCACTAAAAATACTATTTTATTAATAAATAGCAACTTTAACCCGTTTACTCTTCATATGGCTAACACATTGGTGGAAATAGGCGAAACAGAAGGTAAGGGGCGGGGTATATTTGCCCGCAAGGCCATAAAAGCAGAAACAGTGATAGAGACATCGCCGGTGATAGCGATGAGCAACGAAGACAGGAAGCTGCTGGACAAGACACTGCTGCACGACTATATATTTGAATGGCAGCCGGACGGTGCAGAAATGTGCTGCATGGCGCTGGGGTGGATACCGCTCTACAACCATTCCTACAGCTCCAACTGCGAATACTTTATGAACTACGAAGAGCAGACCATGTATATACAGGCTGTGCGCGATATAAAAAAAGGCGAAGAGCTAACGATAAACTATAACGGAGATTGGGACGAGAAGAAGAAGGTGTGGTTTGACGCGGTTTAGTGGTTAGGAATTGGGAATTTGGAATTTGGATGCAAAATGCAATAGCCTCAGTTTTTTTGCGTTAATTTATTGATGTTTTAGTCCTATATTACTTAATCTCCGGCCTTTATGAAAACCCTGCTCAGCGTCGCAATAATATCAATAGCTGTTATTATTCTGTTTACCCAGTGCAGGAAAAGCCATACTGCACCGCAATCCATCCTGAGTTATTACATTTCGAAAATGGGAAACACAAGGATCTGGCATGGTGAAGACGTGGGAGGATGGGAAGTGCCTGATGACTCAGGAATTCATTATACCTGGGTGCCTTTTTATAACGTACTAAATGATACTTTTGCACTTGCGGTTGATGCTGCCGAATCCACAATAACGCTGAGTATCGGAGGACCGCTTATACAAGACCCCGGAGGCATCTATAAGTGCTACTCGTTAGATACCATTGCGAAGGTTATGGATTTTGCTCAAGTTAACCCGACCGCACGGATTTACTATTATTATGCGGCGGATAGTATCGTTATCACAGCGGGTTACAATGGCACAGGTGGAGATGAGACAATTTATTTAAAAACGCCATGAGCTTGATGATTACAGTGTGAAATATTTTAGCTCATCTGCCATATCCAGGAACGGATATTTTTCCATCAATGATTTTGTTTTTGCCGCATAGCTTTCCTTGAATTTCTTATGCGCGGCAGTTTCCGGAAAGCGGGTGCGGTGGGAGCGGGCGGTGACGATCTCCTGCACCTGCTGCATCACATCCCGTACAGACGAAGCCATGCACGATTTAACAAACTGTTCCCACACATAGCTTGTGGCAGCGAAGTTGGGGTGTACGAGGTCGATGTCATAAAAGCGGTGATCGCGCAGCACATCTATTACCAGTTCATAAGCGGGGAAGTAGTGCGCTTTTTCAAATTGCCCGCAGAGGGTATGCACTGCTTCTATAAGCCGGGCTTTGCTACGGTTGTTGTCAACAACACCATCGCGTATGTGGCGCACAGGGCTTATGGTGAGCATTACGTGTACAAATGGGTTGAACTCAAAAAGCCGCTGCATAGTATTGCCCAGCGCGGCAACTATCTCTTCTATCCCCAACAGTTTTTTCTCAAACCATTGCGCGGGCGCGCGGTGATTATTGGCTACGGGTTTGCCGGTTTCTTTCAAATAATATTGAAAGGCCGAGCCTAATGTGATAACTACCCAGTCGGCCTTTTTAATAAAATCTCCGGCCTCGGCCTGTGATGCATTGATACCTTCAAGTGCAGCGGCCGCATCTGTATTGGAGAAACGGGTGTGATGGTCCCAACTGTTACATAGTTCATTGAGGTGAAACAGATCACTCTGTTCGTAACGTTTGCCATCCATATAGCCATCCAGGCTGCTGGCTACGCTCAGTGGGTTAAAGAGAATGCCATGCGGATTGGAAAGCACCCTGAATTTACTTTGCTGCAACCGATCAGCTATGTGCTCTGTGAAGCACGAACCGGTAAGCAGTATGTTATCGGTATAAGCTATAGGCTTCGGTAACGGTGGAATATCAAGGGCAAGCATAAATTGCATATCCAAAAATACCTTTTTTGGGGATGCAGGTAGCAACATTCGCAGAAAAAACTGGAAGGAGTGTGCTGTGTTGTGTACTCAGATTTGCCAACTTTTTAAAAGTTGGCAAATCTCTGGCGAAACACAAAAGGATTATTACCGGCCTAGCGCGAAGGATTATTTTTTCCTTCCAGCATGGGCACAAACGAAAAGTCGCCCATTTCCTGCTGGCCTATATCGCCTTCATTGTACTTGATGATGCGCATCATTTTTTGCTTACCATCTTCCCCCACAGGCACTACCATAATGCCGCCGGGCTTCAGCTGGTCTATCAGCTTAGGTGGTATGAATGGCGCTCCGCAGGTGATGATGATCTTATCAAATGGCGCGTAGGACGGAAGCCCCTCAAAGCCATCGCCATAAAACCGCTTGATATTCGGATATTTTTTGAGGAGGAAAAATTGGCCGGTGAAGTCATACAGTTTTTTTTGCCGCTCTATGGTGAACAGGCTCACACCCAGTTCGGCGAGCACACATGACTGGTAGGCGCTGCCCGTGCCCACTTCCAGCACCTTGTCAAATTTCTTTATTTCCAGCAACTGGGTTTGATAGGCTACTGTATATGGCTGTGAAATTGTTTGATCTGCTTCGATCGGGAATGCCTTGTCCTCATAGGCCCTTCTTTCAAAAGCGGTGTCCAGGAAAAAATGCCGGGGTATCGCATCCATTGCCGCCAGCACACGCTCGTCTTTTATTCCTTTGCCGCGCAGACTGTCTATCAGCTGCTTCCTCATTCCTTTGTGCTGGTAATTATCTTCTTTTGGCATGCTGTGCAACATGTGGCAAAGGTAACTTAGTGGTGGCTGAAATAAAAGTGGGCTGAGGGAACTGCGGCGTCTGTTACTTATGCAAAAAAAGCTGTTGGCACGAAAAATGTATGCAATTGTGTACACCCTGCTTTCCGGTGCATTCGCAATCTTAATTGCGCAAAAAAACCGGAAAGCACGTGTTTTTAAATAAAGGGTCTCAAAATCTGCGTATTTTTAATAAACGAAATGGAAAATCACATCGTAAAAATACTGGAGATCACAGACGTAACACACAATGTGAAGTGCTTCCGGTTTGAGAAACCCGAGGGTTACAACTTCACACCTGGCCATGCTACAGATGTATCTATCAACAAACCCGGCTGGGAAAACGAGAAGCGGCCATTCACTTTTACCGCGCTGACAGACAAGCCTTACCTGGAATTTACTATCAAAAGATACACCGATCATGATGGTGTCACCAATCATCTGCATGGGCTTGAAAAGGGAGATGAGCTGATCATAAGGGATGTATGGGGCGCTATAGAATATAAAGGCCCGGGCTATTTCATTGCTGGCGGTGCCGGCATTACCCCGTTCATAGCGATACTGCGGGAGTTGCACAGAGATAGTAAGCTGCAGGGCTGCAAATTGCTGTTTGGCAATAAAATGGCTTCAGACATCATTTACGAAGATGAGCTAACATCTATGCTGGGAAACAATTTTGTAAATATCCTCTCTGTAGAAAATAACAGCAAATACCTGCACGGCCGTATTGACGAGGCGTTCTTAAAAAAAGAAATAGCTGATTTTAATGCTCACTTTTATGTCTGTGGTCCGGACAAGATGATCGCAGACATTAACGGGATACTGATAAAGAACGGC
>CAIRTW010000231.1 GCA_903881585.1 uncultured Bacteroidota bacterium
AGAAAAAAATTATTTCCTCCTTCGAAAGAGCATTTGATATGCTTGGACACCCCTTATTGAGAGACATGTACAGCAAATCTGAAGACATGTACTTTATGATGAAAGACTCTCGCCATATAATGCACGAATATCTTCACAGGGTTTATCATATCGAAGAAACACAATTATAAATTTGCATAGCCGATTCCTTTACACCGTAATAAAACAGTGCAGAAAATTTTAAGCCTTTTATTATCAGTCATCCCCTAATCATTCCTTACCGTCAAATAGTCCGCATACCCAGTAGTGCCCGGTAGTATCTTATACCCGAAGCCCGGGCCGCTGAGAGACCTTGCTGCCATGGTGAATACCTGTGTGCCATTGATGTAGGCGCTCCATACGCCATTGGTCTGGTCCAGCTCCAGTATGTTCCAGTCGTTTTTGTGCGCATAGAGCGTGTCCTGTGTATATGGTATGACCGGTATAGATGCGTTCACACCATTGCCTTCCTGGTAAAGGGAGTAGTTGCCCGAGGTGTCTATATAAAACGCATAGCCATTGCTTGTGGCAGATGCGCCGAAGACGAGCGCGATCTGGTTGTTTGATTTCACCCGTGTAGTAACCGTAAAGTTGTTCTGCACATTGGCCCCTGTGGCCACAAATGACATACTCGATTTTACCGCACTGTAGTCCACATACTGGTAGCTGCCGCCAGTGATGCTGGCATAGGCCGAGTCCGCGGCATCGGTGAAGTTCCAGCCGTAGTTGTCGGCACCGTTAAACTCTTCGTCGAATACATATTGTGTATTCGTATTGTTGTAGTAATTGTTGTTGTTTGGCGCAACGGCATAATTATCCCGCTCTATGCAGGAAGAAAACAATACACTGCCCACGATCACAAACCCTGCTGCTGCAATAAAAGAATTCAGTTTCATAAATAAAGCCATTTTGGGTATTAGACGCAAAAAGAACGCCAGAGATTATTCAGACAAACAATTATTTGGTGAAATTAACAAACCTTTGAATTTCGCTCTTTACTTTCAGCTGAAATTTTATCCCTACTCTGTAAACCACTAATTTTAACCCATGCGCTACATCTGGCAACACATAAAGGCCATTATTGAAACCTATGATGGCTCCCTGCCATTGGCGCACTATCTTAAAAGCTACTTTAAGCAGTATCCCATACTGGGCAGCCGCGACCGGAAAGCACTGAGCGCTATGGCTTATAGTTGGTACAGGTGCAGGAGGTCCTTCGGCTTCGCTTCCCGCAATGAGCGGGACGGCCAGGATGACACGGTACAGATTGAAGCATTGATACACGCGTGCATGAAGATATGCGGCAATGAAAAATTACTTCCTCCCGATGCTTCTGGCACAGAAAGCCGTGAAATGGCTTTTGACCTTGATGCGCTATTCCCTTTTGATCTTGCACTATCCGGCGGCATAGATAAACAAGATTGGCTCCGCTCGATGCTGGTGCAGCCGCATCTGTTCCTACGCATACGCAAGGATATAGGCAAGGTTACCAGCCTGCTGAATGGGGCACTGATACCCTTTACCTTCATTACCAATAACTGCCTGCAACTGCCAAACGGTGCAAAAATAGATACCATACTGCCAGAAGATACCTATGCAGTGCAGGATGCATCATCGCAGCAAACCGGCACATTCTTCCACCCCAAAAAGAACGATCTGTGGTATGACTGCTGCGCAGGCGCCGGCGGCAAATCCCTGTTGCTGAAAGACCTGGAGCCTGGTGTGCGCCTCACAGTTTCGGATGCGCGGGAGAGCATCATACACAACCTGAAACAGCGCTTTAAGTTGTACCGAATAGAGCCGCCGGTGGCATATGTAACAGATGTGAGCAACGAAGTTTTGCTCAGCAAGGCACTGGGTACAAAACAGTTCGATAGCATCATCTGCGATGCTCCCTGCAGCGGTTCCGGCACATGGGCACGCACACCTGAGCAGCTGTATTTCTTTGACCCAAATACGGCGAAAAAATTTTCTTCCCTGCAAAAGACCATAGCCCTAAATGCAAGCAAACACCTGAAACAAGGCGGCAGGCTTATTTACATCACCTGCTCAGTCTTCAAACAGGAAAACGAAGATGTGGTTGCCGCAATAATAAAAGCAACCGGAATGAAATTAATAACATCCACCCTTATCAATGGCATCAGCATAGGAGCAGACAGCATGTTCGTTGCGCAATTTGAGACCTCTACCCAGCCCTCTCCCCTTCGGCAAGCTCAGGGCATGCTCGGAGCGGGTGAAGTAGAATGAGTTACATATAACATGGCTGAGTACAGCCTAAGTGAATCTCGCGCAATTTGCACATTTTCAAACCTGCCTACCGGCTGGCAGGTTACTTAACCGGCTTTGCCTTGAATTTATTGATTGCATGACGGGTGAAATCGCTCAGCACCAGGTGGCCACTTATGGCCGCGCGGTCAGATAACAGTGTATCCCAGTGCTCTGTGCCTTGCCAGAATATCTTTTTGAGTTGTGCCATAGCATCGGGGCTGCTGTGCGCGAGCCGCTCAGCCAGTCCCTGCACCGAATCATCCACTTCAAGGATCGTTTTGTGCACTTCTGAATACAGGCCGTGGCGTTTTGCCCATTCTGCCGACCGGAATTCGGTGGCATCTATTGCCAGTTGAGTAAAGCCAGATACGCCTATTTTCCGCTCCACTGCGGGGCCAACCACAAATGGGCCTATGCCCACAGCAAGCTCGCTGAGCTTCACAGATGCTTCCTCGCTGGCAATGGCATAATCAGTAGCGGCAATAATGCCTACCCCGCCGCCAACAGCCTTGCCCTGCACCCGCCCAATGATAAGCTTATGGCATTTGCGCATAGCATTGATCACATGCGCAAAGCCGCTGAAAAACTTCTTGCCTTCCGCCTCATTATTTATCGCCATCAGCTCCTCGAAAGAGGCGCCTGCACAAAAAGCTCTGTCGCCAGCGCTTCGCAGCACTATTACCTTTACGCGGTTGTCTATCCCAATGTCATTGATCGTTTTGGCAAGATCGGTGAGGATCGCTGCTGGTAACGCATTGCTGGATGGATGGAAAAACTCAATGGTAGCAATACCGTGCTGTATTGCATGACTAACATAACCTTCAATATGGCGCATATAAAGATTTTTTTAAGCCGGGATTTAAAGGTAAAAGATATTTCTGATATTTAATAATTAACAGCGATTATCGGGAATCAGATTTCTTTTATTGCCTGCTCAAACTGTGTATTGCTGATGCCCAGTGTTTTCAGGTTGGTACTAATGTGATCTACCGGAATATCCTTGTCCTTGCCTCTGAACGTTACCAGCCTAATCAGTTTACCTCTCGGGTGATGATCAGGATAGTTCCAGATATCATGGTCTCCTTTTGTACAAATGTAAATTAACCCGAGACTTTTCAGGTATCTAATAAACGGTTTTGTTGGAATTTGCCTTATACCCATTAGCTGATCGGCAAGGATACCTTTTGATCAAACGAATGTAATTTCTGGGCCTTCAGCAGTTCAAGCGGAACCGTCACTTCATCCGGCTGAAGATAACCGCTTCGCAACTTCCATCCGCAGGCAAGCAAGTTCTGTTCAAGAGTATCGTTTTCCCTGCAATATTCCAGAAATATCTCTAAAGCCTCGTTGAAGGACGCAACAGCACCTTTTTCGGTTTTTGCATAGGAAGACAAGTCCAGCGACGGACAATACGCAACTATGTAATCACCCTGCTGGTATAGCATTACGGTAACTTCCGCATTTACAACTTTTTGCTTTTTTGTTTTAACTAAACTCATAAAGACATATAAAGTTACAAAAAAAGTTGTACCCGTAACCGCAAAACAAAGCGACCGTCCGATGCATACCGTAGCATTATCAGAATTTCACTATCTTACGAGAACAAAATTGACGTCATGAGATTTCAAAACATCATTACGGCAGGTATTGCGGTAGCTGTCTCCGCGATGTACCAGTCAGCACACGCACAGATCACCCCCATACCCCCAACCGCCCACGAGACCGGCGGACAAATGTACCCATCGCACTTTGTGCCGTGGCCGCCTATTAAGGAAAATGACATTCTGAAAAAAAGGCGCCTTTGGGAAGACATATCCATCTCTGGTAAAAACAATAAGGCCTTTGCCCTGGCAAATGGCAAGAGCCCGCTGATCACTGTATTGGCAGAATGCGTAAACAAGGGAAAAATAAAGGCTTATGGCACTCAAGACGACCGATTCACTCATGCGCTTACAACCGATGAATTCCAGCAAATATTTACAACCAAGCAGCCGCCTGGCAGCCGTATCTCAAAATACGCTATCAAAGAAGATTCCCTTTTTCTAAATACAGGCAAGGCCACGGTACGCATTCTTGCCATTGCACCGGTAGTGGCCACTACCCTCACTGACGGCACTATAAAAGAAGAACCGATGTTCTGGGTCTATTATCCCGATTGCCGCAAGTATTTGTCTGACTACCACATAGCTGGTGCACTTACATGGGATGATCTTTTTGAACGCCAGCAGTTCAAAGGAGTCATTACCAGGTCAACCGGCAGCACTCCAAGGCCTGGAAATATGCCAAAGACCAGCCACTAAATATCACACAACAACTCTCTTCTATAACAATTAAATCAAAAAACAAGACTTATGAAAAATGTATTTCTTACCACAATTGCCCTGCTGTTAGTTACCACATTTACCTATGCCGAAAAGATACGCATAAAGGAGGGCGACCTCAGCGCACTAAAGGGCGAGAAAAAGATGAACGTGGAGTACAGCTATTCCGATATGGAGGTTGGTAAAAAAACAGAACAGGAATATATCTCTGAAAAGAAAGAAGCTTACAACGACAAAGAAAAAGGCCGGGGTGATAAATGGGAAAAAGCATGGGTAGCCGATAGAACGAAACGTTTTGAGCCTCGTTTTAAACAGTCATTTAATGATGCTGCAGACATGCAGATAGGTAATAACCCCACCGCAAAATATACGCTCATATTCAAGACCGTTTATACAGAGCCGGGCTTCAATGTAGGTGTAATGAGAAAGAACGCTTATATAGATGGCGAGGTATGGATCGTAGAGACTGCAGACCATAATAAAATAATAGCCAAGCTTACCTGCGAAGACTGCCCCGGGCGCACATTCGGCGGTTACGATTTTGACAGCGGTGAGCGCATACAGGAAGCCTATGCAATGGCTGGCAAAGGGCTGGGAAAATTCTTCAATAAAAACATTGACTGATAATCACAAACGGTATCAGTATAAAAAGGATCGCAAGGCACAAACCCTGCGATCCTTTTCTTGTGCATAGAATGCTACGCCCTGTCCGCAATAGCTTTAGAGAAGGAGGAACCTATACCCCCTCCTGCGCCTTCATCCTCACCATCGTAAGTATTGTAGCGATCGCCACCGTCTCACCGGTTTCATCATACACATCCACCAACCACCTCACTATACCTTTGGCTATATCTTCGGGAGTACGTTTTTCCTGTGCTGTCTTTTCTTTTACAGTTAGCCGCACACCTATGGTCATACCTGGATAAACTGGTTTCGTGAAGCGGCACTCGTCTATACCATAGTTGAGCAGTACCGGTCCTTTCTTCGCATCTACAAACAGGCCCGCAGCTTTTGATAGCACAAAGTAGCCATGCGCCACCCTGCCCGTGAATATGGTGCCGTCCAGCGAAGTCGTATCCATGTGTGCATAAAAATTGTCGCCGCTTACGTTGGCAAAATTGGTGATGTCCGCCTCGGTAACGGTATGTTTTGCTGTTACAAGCGTCTCTCCTATCTCCAGCTCTTCAAAGTATTTCTTGAACGGATGAATATCTGTCTCGTGCTGCTTGCCATGCTGCTGATATACATTGGTGATGCGTGTTAGCGTAGTCGGCGAACCCTGTATGGCCGTCCGCTGCAGGTAGTGCAGCACACCGCGCTTGCCGCCCATCTCCTCGCCGCCGCCGGCCCTGCCGGGGCCACCGTGAACGAGTAACGGCATTGGCGAGCCATGGCCTGTGCTTTCTTTAGCACAGTCTGCATTGAGCACCAATATGCGGCCGTGCATACTGGCAGTGCCCAGCACTATTTCTTTGGCAATATCATCATCGGCAGTGATCACAGACGCCACCAGCGACCCCATGCCCATACGCGCCAGCTCTATAGCCTCATCAAGGTCTTTATAAGGGATGATGGTGGACACTGGACCGAACGCCTCAATATTGTGGCAATCTGTATTTTTGAACGGGTCCATATTCAGGAATATCAGCGGCGACATGAACGCGCCCTTTTCCTTATCGGCGCCCATTACTTCAAACTTATCGAGGTCGCCTATCACTATTTTTTGCGACTTGGCCAGCTGCTGCACTTTCTCACGTACTTCATTACGTTGCGATATCCCTGCCAGCGGCCCCATGCGTACTTCTTTTATCGATGGGTCGCCGATGGTTGTTGTCTGCAAGCGCTTGCCCAGCGCTATCTGCACATCCTCTACCCTGTCTGCAGGCACTATGATACGGCGTATCGCCGTACACTTCTGCCCCGCCTTGGTAGTTACCTCGCGCACCACTTCTTTTATAAAAATATCAAACTCCGGCATGCCCGGCTTCACATCCGGGCCAAGTATGCTGCAATTCAGCGAATCCGCTTCCATATTGAACGGAACAGCCTCTGATAATATACGCGGGTGCGATTTGAGCATTCGCCCCGTAGTAGCAGAACCTGTAAAGGTCACCACGTCCTGTGTTTCTATACTGTCCAGTATGCCACGAGCAGAGCCACATATCAGCTGCAGTGACCCAGCCGGGAAAATCTCCGATTTAATGATCTCTTCAAAAACAGCTTCGGTAAGATAAGAGGTAAGCGTAGCCGGCTTCACAATAGCAGGCACACCCGCCAGCAGGTTCACCGCTATCTTTTCCAGCATCCCCCATACGGGAAAGTTAAATGCATTGATATGTATCGCTACCCCTTCGCGCGGCACCATAATGTGCTGGCCTATGAAGGTGTTGTTCTTGGAGAGCTTGGCGGTATCGCCATCTACATAAAACCGCTCATCAGGGAACTGGCGGCGCAGGCTGGCATTGGCAAACAGATTACCGATACCACCCTCTATATCCACCCAGGAATCCACACGAGTAGCGCCTGTAAAAGCGCTGATGGTATAAAAATATTCTTTACGCTCCATCAGGTACATGGCCAGCGCCTTCAGCATACGTCCCCGCTGCTGAAAGGTGAGCTTGCGCAATGCAGGCCCACCCACCTTGCGGGCATACTGCATCATCGCGCCAAAGTCCAGCCCATCGCTGCTGGCAGTGTATATGGCATCGCCGGTTATGGCGTTATGCAGTGTTTCGCCTGTCTTCGTTCCGGCAACCCATTTGCCTCCGGCGTAGTTTTTTAGTTGAGTAAGCATATTATAGTCCTAAGTCTAAAGTAGAAAGTCTAAAGTTTGTTATTGATAATAAGGAAGTGCAAGTTAAAGATTTTTGAGGGGGTTATTAATTGCTTTTAAAATAATTACCATATCTTTAATTGCACAGGCATATATCGTCCTAATGTTTAGAAACCTCTTTCCAATCTTTCTTCTTTTTTGTTTTTCAAAGGGCCATGCCCAGCGTGCCGCAATGTCACTGGACAAAGTGAATGTAGTTTATACCGGCCGTGACAACCCATTAACCGTAGTGGCAGAACATTATGACTCTAAAGATTTGGTTATTACAACAGATAACGGACGGATAACCGGAAGTAACGGTCATTACGAATATACCCCTGAAAAAACAGGCAGGGCCGTTATTACAGTAAGTGCAAAAATAAAAACTGGAATATCAAAACTAAAGGAACTCAGTTATCGGGTATATAAACCCTTTCCTCCCGGCATCCACTTCGCAAACAGATCAGGCGGGAGTATTAGACACGCTGCTCTCTGCGATCAAGTAACGTTAACCGGGTACGTGGAAGGCTTCGACTGGGACCCTCATATCGTCATTTATAAATGTAAAGTAATCGTTGTTAAAAATTCTGAAACAATTTTCGAAAAAACGTTTCTGGATAAACATGGAGTAAGTTTCGATGAGCAAACTAAAAAAATATTTTGTGCACTAAGCACTGGAGCGAAAATACTGATATCCGAAATCGAGCTTGAGTTCAATGGAAATACGTATACCGGTACTGAATTGAGTGACTTGAAATTTACTGTCGAATGAAAAAAAAACCCCTCCTGGTTTTATCTGTGATTACCATCACTGCATTGCATGCCCAGCATGTAGTGTTGGGCCTTGACAAGATGAACGTAGCATACATAGGTGTTCCCAACCCTATGTCGATAGCCTCCGACATCTACAGCTGTGATCAGTTGGTCGTGAAAGAAGATGGCATATTATTGGAGGGCAAGGACTGCCAATATAATCTCCATGCAACAAAGGTTGGCGTCACTGAAATAGAAATTTTTGGATTGCGAGGTCACGAACTGGTAAAAATAGGAGTTGAAGCTATAAGGGTTAAAAGACTTCCTGATTTTGCGGTTGCTGTTGCCGGGAGTAATTCAGACGGCACTATCTCCAAATCTAAGTTATCGAAGTGTTACGGCCCTGTAGTAAACACCGCCGGCTTTCCTTATCAAACTGCTGTCACAATAACAGCATTCACAATAACAGTATACCGCTCTGGAATGGCAGAGATTCTATTTCAGAAAAACACACAAAGTGAACAATTTGACCCGGAAACCAGAAAAATTTTCCAGCAGCTAAAAGACAGTGACATTGTTGAGCTTTCTAACATCCGCGCCCGAGGGCCGGAAGGGAGCAAAAAACTACAAAATCTTCGACTTACCCTAAACAACTGATCACACCTCCACCCCAAACTGCCGCAAATGGTGTGTACTATGCTTATACAGCAACTGCACCTGTTTGTCAAAATCCAGCGTACCGAAGAACGGATTTGGTGTAGCCCTGCCAGCCTCTTTCTCATGCACGGCGAAGAAATGACCTATCTCACCTTCTAATTCGGCAATAGCGGCCTCTTTTGTAGCATGTCGTGCACCGGGCGGCACATCCGGCAGCAGCGGGTTAGGAGTATTCTCCCGCATCGGCTTCTCACTTCCCAGGAAGGCCTGCATCTTGGGTATGTTTTCTTCGGCAGTAATTGTTTTCATCGGCGTTCTGCCGTTGGCTATGCGCACATAGTCGCTCATGTGCTCTATCATTTGCTGCACACTCATTTTGCCCCATTTTGGCGGCGTATGTTCGTCCAGCTCCGACAACTTCTTTGTAAATTCACTTCTTAAAAAATCTGCTTTCTGACCAAGATTTTCCATATGCTCCGGAATTTGATATTAGGAATTGGGATTGTTTTTCAAAGTAAATTCTTAAACTAATTGCTAGGTAGGAAATTATCACACAGACCAATCCAAACCACTAATTCTCAATTCCTAATTCCATGATCACAAAAGTTGCTTTATCAGCGACTCCTGCGTCACGCCTTCTGCCTCTGCCTTATAGTTCCTCAGCACACGATGGCGCAGCACAGGCATTGCCATTGCGCGTACATCTTCTATATCTGGCGAGTACTTACCATTCAGCAGCGCATGGCACTTGGCGCCGAGCACTAAGTACTGCGATGCGCGGGGTCCTGCACCATAGGCTATATACTGCGTGGCGATGGGGCTTACATTGTTTGAGCCGGGGCGGGTCTTCTGCACCAGGCCCACTGCATATTCCAGCACATTGTCCGGCACGGGCACACGCCTCACCAGCCCCTGAAAGTATAGGATATCTTCACCGCTCATTACCTTGCTCAGCTCTTCCGTCAGCGCGCCAGTGGTATTGCGCACTATGCGCACTTCCTCGGCAAAGCTCGGATAGTCCAGCGTTACCTGGAACATGAAACGGTCCAGCTGCGCTTCCGGCAGCGGGTAAGTACCTTCCTGCTCTATCGGGTTCTGCGTAGCCAGGACAAAGAATGGCGCGGGTAGTTTGTACAGTGTCCCGCCGGCGGTCACATTGCGCTCCTGCATAGCCTCCAGCAAGGCTGCCTGTGTCTTGGGCGGGGTACGGTTTATCTCATCCGCAAGTATGATATTGGCAAATATTGGACCCTTAATAAACTGGAACTGCCGCTGCTCATTCAGTATTTCCGCGCCCACTATATCGCTGGGCATCAGGTCGGGGGTAAACTGTATGCGCTTGAACGAGAGGTCCAGCACATCTGCTATTGTCTTTACCAGCAGCGTTTTTGCCAGTCCGGGCACGCCCACCAGCAGACTATGGCCGTTGCAGAGTATCGCAATTATCAGCTTCTCCACCACATCTTCCTGGCCCACTATCACCTTGCCTATTGCTTTGCGTATGGCCGCTGCCTGTACTTTCAGCGCGTCTGCTGCTTCGATATCCGTTCCGTATGATTGCATTGTATTTTTATGCTTTATTCTTGTTTGTGCTAATAAAACGCGGAAGTTCTATTATTTTGTGTAAAGTAACAAATTCTTATTGACTATGGACTTAACAATAAGGCAGGCGCAGCAGCAGGTGGACACATGGATAACAACTGTAGGCGTGCGCTACTTCAATGAACTGACAAACCTCGGCATCCTCATGGAGGAAGTAGGCGAGCTATCGCGCATCATGGTGCGCAAGTATGGCGAGCAGTCTTTCAAAGAAAGCGACAAGCAAAAAGACATGGCCGATGAGATGGCCGATGTGCTCTGGGTGCTCATTTGCCTCGCCAACCAGACCGACGTTGACCTCACCGATGCACTCGCTAAGAATTTTGAAAAGAAGAACATCCGCGATGCAAACAGGCACAAGGACAATGAGAAACTACACGGATAAACAGAAAATCGCCACACTTAAAAAAATAATTTAGCACCAATATTTATATTAATAAGTATTTGGTTACATTTGCTCAAATCAACTTTTTATGAAAAGGATAAACCTTCTGGGACTTCTGTTTTTACTATTAACATGTTCCAATCTTTCTTTCGGCAATGCTGTTTCCGTAAACACTGCCAAAACCGTAGGCTACAACTACCTGTCGCAGCATGGCGGTGCCTCTTCCCTTACCGGTAAAGATGATCTGAACCTGGTATATACGTCAGGCGGAGCTACCCCGCTCTTCTATGTGTTCAGCGGCAGTCATTGTTTTGTTATTGTCAGCACTGAAGACGGCGTGATACCTGTTATCGGATATGGTAAAGACCGCGCGTTCGATGGCAATCATGTGCCAAAGACTGTTACCGGTTTCTTTGAGAACTACAATAAGCAAATAAGCTATGTGATCAGCAATCACGTTGCCGGATCTCCTGAAATAGCCACGAGTTGGAGTAACCTCGCAAGTAACAGGACGGACCGCCATTCCGGCGAAAAAACTACAACCGTTAGTCCCTTATTAAGCACCACCTGGAACCAGTCGCCGTATTATAATGCTGATTGCCCTTACGATGCCAGCGCGTGTGACTACTGCGTAACAGGCTGCGTAGCAACTGCTACTTCACAGATCATGAAATTCTGGAACTGGCCTACTACCGGCACTGGTACACATTCTTACTCTACAAGCTCATATGGTACGCTTTCCGCAAATTTCGGCGCTACCACATACAGCTGGGGGTCTATGCCTAATGCCGTGACCAGCCCTAATGCTGCAGTTGCCCGCCTCATGTCTGATGTAGGTATAAGCATCAACATGGACTACAGCCCTACAGAAAGCAGCGCTTATGTCATCTCTTCATCTACAGGTACTGCTCCTTATTGCGCAGAGTATTCACTGAAAAACTTTTTCGGCTACGATCCAGCCCTTCACGGAGAGCAACGGTCCAGCTACTCCGATGCAACATGGATCGGCATGATAGAAGCCGACCTTAACGCTGGCCGTCCTGTATTATATGCTGGCTTCGGATCAGCAGGTGGTCATTGCTTTGTTTTTGATGGCTATGACGCCTCTGATAATATGCACGTAAACTGGGGTTGGGAAGGTTCTGGCCCTGATGGCTACTATGCAATTGATGCACTGAACCCTCCTGCGCTCGGCACAGGCGGCGGCGGTGGTGGCTTCAACAGCGACCAGCAGGCAGTTTTTGGCATCAAGCCAAACGGAACAGTTACAACTCCCGCTACCTTAGCATTGTATGACTATGTAACCCCTACGCCCAGCAGCATCTATTATACCCAGGCATTTAGCACCACCGCAAGTGTAGCTAACGATGGTACAACCGACTTTAACGGCGATTTTTGTGCGGCAGCATTTGATGCATCCGGAACATTCGTTGCTTATATTGATTCTGCACTCGGGGTCTCTATACCTGTGGGCTACTACTATCCGTTTACGTTTAATTCAATATCAACAGGGGTATTGAGCATGCTGCCCGGCAATTATACCATCGGCATATTTTATCGCCAGTCGGGTGGTGGATGGACGTCGGTGGCAGACGCTTCTCCTTATACCAATTTTGCACCTATTTCAGTAACCAATTCGGCCCCTATGGAGCTGTATTCGGCAATGATCCCCTCTCCCGCCACCTTCATACAGGGATCTGCTGCCAATGTGAATCTGAATGTATATAATGGTGGTTCCACAGATTTTTCCGGAAGTTATGAAGTTGTACTTCTGAACCTGGATGGCTCACTGGCAGCCACGATCCAGGTCATGAGCAGCATGTCGCTCCCGGTAGGATATGATTATTTAAGTCCATATCTCACATTCAGCACCAGCAGTGTTACAGCGGCACCCGGTACTTACCTGCTTACGTTTGCATACAATGATGGTACCGGATGGTATTACGGAGGCTCCGATTATTTCGAGAACCCCGTATTTATCAATGTCATTGCCCCTCCACTATCACCTGATGCTTATGAAGTCAATAATACAGCAGCAACAGCATACGATCTTACCTCTACTCTTTCCTGGACTTCCGGCACTGCTCATACCAGCACCCCGGGTTCCAACTTCCACATCGTTACCGATCAGGACTACTATAAAGTCACACTGGCGCCAGGTTATAACTACTCGATCACAGCCAGGATAAATGACCTCCTCAGCACCGACGATGGTTTACCTTACACAATTGATGCAGAGTGGTCGTATTCTACCAATGGCGGCACCACATGGTCTTCGGTGTATGACGCAACAATGCCGGGCACTATCAACCTTACCGGCAGCACCGGAGGAACAGTGATCTTTCATTGCTCCCCGAAATTTGCTGGCAGCACCGGTTCTTACCTTTTGAAACTGGGTACTATCACACGCACATCCACAACTACAAGCCTGCCTGATGTAAATCTGGATGCAGCCAAAATATACCCTAACCCGGCATCTGAGTTTGTAACTGTTGACCTCAGCAATGCAAATGTGCTTCATGCTGCGGCTACCCTTACTGATGTTCAGGGCAAAAAGGTTTACTCATCAGATATGGCCAGCCAAACCACATTTGTTATTCCTGTTAGTTAACTGGCTCCCGGCATTTACTTTTTGCAAGTGTCCACAGATGGCGGCATTATCAACAAAAAAATAACTGTAGGAAAATAACCCTTTCGTGACTGTATAAAACGAACAACATTCCTCACCGGAGTGTTGTTCGTTTTTATGACCATCTGAACAACAAAAACAAATATCAATGAACACAAAAACCATTCTCTGCTCAACTATTATCAGTTGCTGCGCAGCACAGGCCGTTACCGCACAGCATATGCAAAGGCCGCAGCCGCACCTGCTTGTTTACAAAACCAAAACTAATTGCAGGAACCTGGTACCCGTAGTTTTATCTGAAGACGGATCAAAAATAGTAAGCTACCCTGCCCCCCAGGACATAAAGGCAGGTGGCAGCAGACTACAGCCCACTCCCCTCCACAAAGGCTACCTCCTCGACAACAGCGGTGTAGGCGCAAACACGGCATTCATTAACATGACAAGGGAAAAATATGCAGCCCTGACCGAAGCGCCTTCAGCCAGTGAATTGTTCAAGATGATAACGCACAAGGACCCTATTACAATACTTTGCGACTGCGGCATAAAGAGCGCTTTTAAAAACCCCGCAGCGGAGATCAACAAGCTGATAGACAGCAAGACATTATTAAAAACCTGCACTGCCATCAAAAAATCCAAATAATTGGGTCCAACTCTGGAAATAAAAATTCCAAAAATAAAATTCCAAATTCCAAGGCTGCGCGTTTGGAATTTGGAATTTCTTTATGGAGCTTCCCGAGTTTTTGGAATTTGGAATTAGTGTTGTCCGACAAAGGGGTGAAATTAAGGAACATTCTATTGGAACGCTCTCTGGCTCTACAATTGTAATACTAATTGATTAGCAGGGGGTATAGAATGGCGTAAAGGTGGTGGTTGCTGTGGTGATTTTTTAT
>CAIRTW010000232.1 GCA_903881585.1 uncultured Bacteroidota bacterium
ACAAGCGCAGGCACAGGCAGCGTAGGTATCAACCCGGCAACCGGTGCAATGACCGGCGGCACAGCAGGCAATGCCACAGTGACCTACACAGTCGGCACGGGTTGTGTAGTAACTGCTACTGTAACAGTAAACAGCAATCCGACAACCATAACAGGCAATGTGCCCGTATGTGTTGCCGCAACAGTAACCTTAAATTCGACTCCTGCGGGCGGTACGTGGAGTGCCGGCGCAGGAACCGGCACTATTGGCATCGGCGCCGGTACAGGCATTGTGACGGGCGGTACTGCCGGCACGGCGGGCGTTACTTATACACTTGGCACAGGTTGTACAAACACCACTGTTGTTACCATCAATCCATTACCAGCAGCTATACCGGGTACATTGCATGTGTGTCTTGGCTCTTCGGTTACGTTAACTGACCCTACCGGTGGTGGCGTATGGACCACAAGCAACGGTAACGCAACGATCGCCGCAGGATCTATAACAGGTGTATTTGCGGGTACCGACGTGGTAACGTACACATTGCCAACTACGGGATGTTACATAACTGCAGTGGAGACCATTAACGCTTTACCAGCGGGAATAACAGGTACACAGTTTGTATGTTCAGGTTTGACAACATCGTTAACAGACATTACACCAGGTGGCACATGGAGCAGCAGCGCTGCCGGCACTGCCGCGGTTAGCGCTTCCGGCGTAGTAACCGGGGGAGCCACAGCGGGCACTGCGGTGATCACTTATACCTCAGCTTTAGGTTGCATAGCGACAGCTATCGTAACTGTTAATCCTCTGCCTTCAGCCATAACCGGCAACCTTACGATCTGTATCGGGCTGACAACCGTGCTCACCGACGCCAGCGCCGGTGGCACCTGGGCGAGCAGTAACGGGAATGCAAGCGTACTCTCGGGTACCGTAACAGGCATCACCGGGGGAACTTCCATTATCACTTATACATTACCCACCGGTTGTATTACCACTTCGATTGTAACCGTAAATTCACTGCCAGTTCCGATAATGGGAACCTTGACGGTATGTTCAGGTCTTACAACTTCGCTCAGCGATACACCGGGTGGTGGCACATGGAGTAGCAGCGTAATAGGTACAGCGGCTGTTGGCTCATCTACAGGCCTGGTGACAGGCGGGTTGACTGCTGGTACCGCGATCATTACTTATACCATCGGTACAGGCTGTATCACAACTGCGGTTGTGACCGTCAATCCGCTGCCAACAAATATATTGGGCACGCTAACGGTGTGTACCGGTTTAACTACTGCGTTAACTGACCTCACAGGTGCGGGTACCTGGAGCAGCAGTAATCCTGCTGCGGGTAGCATTTCCGCATCAGGTGTTGTTACGGGTATTTCCGCAGGAACAACGATGATTACTTACAAACTGGCCACGGGATGTCTCATTACCTCGGTAGTTACTGTCAATGCACAACCTTCTGCTATTACAGGCACCATGACCGTATGTGTAGGCTTAACTACGGCGCTGACAGATGCCGGCGGCGGCACATGGGGCAGCAGTGCATTGGGCGTTGCATCGGTGAGCGGTTCAGGTGTAGTAACCGGGGGACCGGGTACGGGTACTGCTACCATCACTTATGCCCTGCCTACAGGCTGTTTTGTTACCGCGACCGTTACAGTTAATGCATTCCCGGGCGCTGGATTGATTACAGGTACATTCACTGTTTGTCCTTCAGCTTCTACAAACCTTACCGATGCAGCAGTTGGTGGCGTGTGGACGACTTCTTCGATTACCGTAGCGAGTGTAGATATGTTTGGCGTGGTCAACGGGATCGCTCCAGGCACAACAACTATATCTTATTCCGTGACCAACATGTGCGGCACCATTGCAACTTCAGTGGTGGTTACGGTTGATCCATTTCCAAATGCGGGCGTTATAACAGGCATTGATGTTGTTTGCCCGGGCAATACATCTGCTCTGACTGATGCCGTGCCTGGCGGTACATGGAGCTCCGCGGCTCCGTCTGTGGCATCTATTAGTTCCACAGGCTTACTTACGGGTTTGTCCTTTGGCACTGCAACGATCATTTACGAGACGACAAACATTTGCGGCAACGCATTTGCGACTGTTGTGGCTAGTGTGAATCCTGCGCCGTTTGCAGGCACTATATTGGGTTCGCTGATCGTTTGTCCCGGTACTACGATCACCCTCAGTGACCCCGGAAGCGGTGGCGGCGGTTCGTGGAGCTCGGGATCACCTTCTACTGCAACCATCGGCAGCAGTTCAGGTGTTGTGACAGGCGT
>CAIRTW010000233.1 GCA_903881585.1 uncultured Bacteroidota bacterium
AGGGTTTAAAATTGCTAAGCTAAAATTTGAGATAGAGCTGGAAAATGAAATAATGAAAATGATAGTGATATTTTGCGGAGGCGACCCAAATAGAGCCCCACACTTATTTAATTCAGGCTAAAAAGGTTTCGAACACTAGTGCATCCTATGCGGGGCTTTTTTTGGTTCGTGCCGTGCCACCCCCCAGCTTGTGAAAACTATTAGCCCTGCATCCTATGCGGAGCTTTTTTTGGTTCGCGCCGTGCCACCCCCCAGCTTGTGAAAACTATTAGCCCTGCATCCTATACGGGGCTTTTTATTGCACATAGCGCCACATTTGATTTGAATTTCGGTTTTACCGGAAAATCAACTTCAATATCCGCCAGTTAAATAAATAAGGTGTTTCATCAACCTACACATGATAACGGTAGCGTTTTACGGGGCCAGAGTTTAGTGCATTACTATAACGAAAAAGAATTGTTTACAAATTTGACCTCCAAAAGTTATCTTTGACCAAACATTTGATATATTAGCCCTTTAAATTTTGGTTATGAAACACATGCGCCTTCTTCTGCTTGCTTCTACACTTGTTGCCATATGCTTAGCGGCAGTTACTTATACTGCGTGCAATAAAGACAAGTGCCACAATGTACTCTGCCTTAATAAAGGCACTTGCAATGGTGGCATATGTGAGTGCCCGGTAGGTTATGAGGGACTGAGGTGCGATACCCTGAGCAGGGACAAGTTTGTGTTCACCTACAATGGCGGAGATACGTGCAGCAATTACCTGGGCCACTACCACCAGTATCCCATTCAGCTGCTTGCGATCGCTGCCAATCCTTTTGAGCTTACCATGAAAAATTTCATCGGCAATCTGCAGGACAGCGCAATTTGC
Source organism: uncultured Bacteroidota bacterium (assembly GCA_903881585.1). Lineage (GTDB taxonomy): Bacteria > Bacteroidota > Bacteroidia > Chitinophagales > Chitinophagaceae > Nemorincola. Next base: position 875 of record CAIRTW010000233.1, read on the forward strand.
ACTATTCAGTCAACAGACTCATTCACTTTCATCGGCGCTAATAACGGCACTACCTATACCGGGTGGGGCAGGATGCGCAATGACAGCCTGTGGATGGCCTATAGCGTAGAGCACGATACCTCTTCGTATTCCTGCGTGTACTTTGGGCAAAGCCTTAGGGTAGGGGCCAACGGGCACTAATTTTAACCCATTCGATCTAATTTAGACCGTTATTCCAATCGACTCATTCTGGCATGTTGTGTTATTTGCCAAGGACCACGCTTGTCTGGAATATATCAGGTAAAATAAGTGAACCCTCGTTAGACGTCTGACCTTCTCGTGCCTGACGGCCCTGTCTGCCGACAGGCAGGCTTAAAAACGAAATGAGGGCGCGGGCTTTGCGGCGAGAAACCTTACGCCTGCGGCGCCATATCCTCCGCTCCTGCTTCTTCACGGCTTTTCCGGTCAAGAATAACCAGCAGCACCAGCGGGATGAAGAAAAGCGCCGCTACCTTGTGGGTCTCTATCAGCTCAGAGAAAAAATTGTTGATAAAGCCTACAGCTATGGTCATGGCAAGGCCAATGGTCACGTGCCGGTAAAACCGGTCTTTGAACCGGTGGTATATTTTCTGGGCTTTCGCAAAAATAAGCACCATCAATATGGCATAAAGTATCATAGCCGGCCACCCCTGCTCCACCAGCATGTATAGGAAATAATTGTGCGTTGTGGATTGTTCCGGGTTCCGGCTCACATAGGTGCGAAAAGAAGTAACAGCATAGGGTTTGTAAAAATAGTAGAACGCACGCGGCCCGTAACCGGTCAGGGGCCGGTCCTTGCTCATTCTTATTGCTGCTATCCACCTGTATAGCCGCTCCATCGACGACATATCTTTTCCCCGGAAGGTAGAGATCAGGTGGTCGGTGAAATTCTTGTGCATGTAGGTATTATTGTAATCGGGCCTGAACTGCAGGTATTTGTTATTAGGCACCATGTAGCACATCAGCAGTATAATAAGCCCGTAAAAAGCGGGCATCACCAGGTTCACCAGGCGCATACGCATTGCAATACCTATCACCAAAGCAAAGATCACACCTATCACAGCCGCCCGCGCGTAAGCAAATGCTATACCGGCTATAAAAATGAGTATAATAGCGAGGAGCCCACCCCTGATAAAAATATGCCTGCCCTTGGTCAGCGGCACCGCGATCAGTAACAGGGGGAAAAACATAGAAATAACCGTGGAATAATCCACGTGGTTATAATACAGTCCGCTCATAGATTTCTGCACCATATCAAAGCGGAAGCCAAGTACTGCGTGATGAGCCAATATCACCAATACTGTTATCAGCATGGGTATCAGCAGGAGCATAAACCCTTTAATGAAATCCTTCTTCTCGCGGAATATCCAGATAGGCAGAATGAAAAAACAAACCAGCAGCCATGTCTTGGCCAGCAGGAATTTCAGGGAGAAAAAGATCATTTTTGAACATAGCACAGCAACTATCGTCCACAGGAATTGAAGCGTCACTATCAGCACAAGCGGATCCCGCCACCACCATTTGGGGATCACACCAGGGTTGCTTGCCCACATCAGGATGAACACAAGCAGGAAAGACCACATCAGCGGCTGGTCGGGGAGTGTGATAGACATGGTATCACCAGCAAAGTTGATCTGGATGGATGCGGGAATGCTGAACAGGAATATCCAGTAAGCCGTTTTCCAGTTAACACCCAAAAGTACCGCCCATAAAAAAACAAACGGGGCTGCCAGCACAAAGTAGCTTCCCGTAAGCGCGAATACCACTATCGTAGCAAACAATACCGAGAACGCCGCTACGTCAAACCATTTGTTCCGTATGTTGCTTGTTATTTGCAAGTGTATATTTGAGAAATTAGTTTACAGCTAAGTTTCTGATAAGTGAATCTTAGTATCATGGTTTCAGGCATATTATCTCACTACAGCGTTGAGCTTATGGAAATACGCCATCAGCAAAACATACACACTGCTGAAAAATATCCCGAGAAAAGCCGCCGCGGCTAATACCATTACCGGCCCGGCACCTGTTGTTGACGTAGGTGGCAATGCCCTGGTTATGACTTTGAGAAATTCCATAGCGCTGTTCTCTGTTGCAGAAAATTCATTCAGTGTTGAAATGTAATGCGCACGGTCAGTTACTAATTGATCTTTGACCGATTCTACATTTTGTATCTGTTCTACGGCCCGGCCATAACCCTTTCCACCGCCTTTCATTTCGCCCGCTATCATGTCTCTTCTGGCGGGGCTTATCAGGGAGTATATTCCGTACCTGTCGCGCATATTGGCCAGCGAGTCGGTCAGCACATTAATAGCGCTGTCCAGTTGCGTCACCTTATCATTAATAGATGTGTAAATGCTTGTTTTTATAGCCGTATAATAGTGGCGGTAAGTTTCTTCCAGTACTTTCACCGACATATTGGCAACATTCGCGGCTACTACTGGATCCCGGTCTATATAGGTCAGCGATATATCCTTATACTCAGTTCGCTTCAGATTGAAGTTTTTACTGAAGATGTTCATCAGCTTGGCATGGTCCTTCGGGTCATTAATATTCAGTGGCTTGTATATCACATCGAAGTCGCAGTTGCGAATGATCCTGTCCCTTACGGTATCTGAGTTTGCGAAAGCCATGATCTTATCAACATCGTCATCTCCGCCGAAGTAATCTACATATCGCGTATCCTGCGACCGGAATAGGGTGCTGCGGTCACCATACAGTGGGTTATTTACAAAGAAGTTGGCTTCTGCCTTATACTTGGTATGCCTTACCAGCAGAAAAGCGCCGCCAAGCGCTATTGCCGCGACTGTCATCAGTATAATAAAACGTTTTCTTTTCTGTATCGTCCTGATAATGTCCACCAGGTCAAAGGATGTATTTGTCATTTTTAAGTATTAACCAGTTTAAAACGTAAAATCGCTCTGTTAAATTGTATCTATGCTCCGCTTTGCTTTTTATATCACTGTTTCACCTGCCTGCATTTTTTCAGCGTTCTCGGCAAACTGCAGTGCATCCAGCATATCCTGTATATTCCCGTTCATAAAGTCATCAAGCGCGTAGATCGTCATATTTATCCGGTGGTCAGAGATACGCCCCTGCGGATAATTATAGGTCCTGATCTTGGCGCTACGGTCACCTGTGCTTACCAGGCTCTTTCTCCGGCGGCTTATCTCGTCTTCCTGCTTACGCACCTGCTCTTCATAAAGGCGCGTCCGCATCATGGCTGTTGCCTTGTCCCGGTTGCCCAGCTGTGAGCGCTCCGTTTGGCAGGTGATCACCGTACCTGTAGGTACGTGCGTCAGTATCACTTTTGTTTCCACTTTGTTCACATTCTGGCCACCGGCGCCACCGCTGCGGGCAGTTTCCATTTTCAGGTCGCTGTCTTTCAGCTCAAAGTCTATCTCTTCAGCCTCGGGCATCACAGCCACAGTAGCCGCCGATGTATGCACCCTGCCGCTGGCCTCGGTTGCCGGCACGCGCTGCACACGGTGTACACCGCTCTCAAACTTCAGCACCCCATAAACATCTTCGCCCACCACTTCCAGTTGTATTTCTTTGTAGCCGCCCACAGTGCCTTCAGTTTCCGATACCAGTGCTACCTTCCAGCCCCTGCGTTCACAATACCTGGTGTACATTCTTAGCAGGTCTCCCGCAAATATGCTCGCTTCGTCACCTCCGGTACCTGCGCGTATCTCTATAATGGCGTTCTTCTCATCCTGTGGGTCTTTAGGTATCAGCAGGTTACGCATGTCGGTTTCCAGTTGCTCCTTTTGTACTTCCAGTTTTTCCAGGTCTTCCTTTGCCATTGTGCGCAACTCATCATCACTCTCTGTTTCCAGCACTTCTTTTGCAAAATCCAGGCTGTCTATACAGGTCCTGTACACTTTATAAACATCCACTATCTTCTCCAGCTTGCGGTATTCCTTGCTGATCTGTGAGAAGCGTTTATTATCACTAACAATTGCCGGGTTGGTGAGTGCCACCCCCAGGTCATCAAACCTCGCCCTAATTGCCTCCAGTTTATCTACTATGGAACTCATTTGTAATTAAATGTAATTTAAAGGCTGCGAAGTTACGGCTTACTGCCGATATTATTAGTAGCTGAAATCCCAACAGACTTATAGTCTTTTGGCCCATTTTCAGTCATAGTTCCTAAAATTCATTAAAATTGCATTATGCCCGCAAAAACAAAATGCTACGGCCATTCGTGCCCGGTTGTATGATTACATCCGGATAGCAGATAGTAAAAAATTAAGTGCTATTTATTCTTTGCTGGAACCGCAGCTTGAAGAAAGCTACGAATGGTGGAATGATAAAAAATTGCTGGCAGAATTTGACGAACGCAGTAAAGCACTCGAGTCTGGTGCAGACAAAGGTTTCACTTTAGATGAATTTGCTAAATCCATAGACCAGTTACGGCAGCGGAAATATGGAAAATAGTCCAGGTTACGCAGTTGTTCTGTCTTCAAAAGCTCAAAGTGAAATGGCTGCTTCGTGGTTATGGTATGAAGAACGGGAACAAGGATTGGGGGATAGATTGTTTAGCGCGGTAATGCAAAAAATGAATACTATTGCCGAAAATCCAGATATTTTCTCTATAAAACGGAATCCTTACCGGGAAGCGAAAGTATCCGTTTTTCCGTTTGTGATCGCGGACAAAATATATAAGCGGAAGAAACTGATTGAAGCCATTTCAGTTTTCCATACTTCACGCAATCCCAAAAGGAAATACTTGATTGAGGTTAAATAAGGTTAATCCACAACCCATTCTTTGCAGTTAGTTCTATATTTATCTTTCAAAAACTGTTCGGAATGAAAAAACTATTACTCCCTTTTTTAAGCATCCTTATATTGGCAGCATGTAATAACAAGCCATCAGTGAATATTATTACTGTTATTGATAACGGCACAACGTACACCGATACATTCAGCCATGTCATGGGTTTTGAGGGTGGAACTATAGCTCCCAATGAGGCACAACAGGACAAGCTTGAGATAAACACTGAGGGAACGGGTACCGGGAGGTTTGCCCATAAAACCATCAAAAATCATCCAACCCCAGCGGACACCCTCGACTATTATTGCGATATTCAAAAAACAGGTAACAATTCAATGTTCACAATGGCAGTTACCGGGCGAAACGGTTTCCCAATATTTCTCACCCTTGCTGCTGCTGGGCCTGCGAGCGGTGTTGGCGCATTTAAAGGAAAGGGAGCGCCAATTTCACAAAAACCTGGTAGCACTTCGGCAGATACGTTAGACGAAAGAGCTTTTACACCTACATTCAAGGAAGCATTTAACGGCGGACAGGAATATACAGTGGACAGCGTCGCCGTGAACATAAAAGAATCGTCCTCAAAGCCGGGCAGGGGCACATCAGTTAAGGGCGACTACCAAATGTGGGTATCAAATGCATCCGGCAGTAAAACGGTGAGCGGGATCATTGACTGTAAAACGGGATACAGGACCAGGTAAAGGACTGATCACTTCAGCCCCTCCCTTTCCTTCTGAAACCGCAGTAACTCATCCCGCAACCTCGCCGCTTCCATAAAGTCCAGGTCCTTTGCTGCCTTCTCCATATCCTTTTTAGTGCGGGCTATGATCTTATCCAGTTGTGCTGCCGAGCGATAGGCCACTTCATCTTCTGCAGCCATGGGCAGCACTTGATCCGGCACTGCATACTTGTTGTTTTCATCATACCCCTTTATGTCCAGCACAGAGCCTTGCAGCATTATTTCCTGTATAGATTTTTTGATGGTCATGGGTGTAATGCCGTGGTCCATGTTATACTTTACCTGCTTTTCCCTGCGGCGGTCTGTCTCATCCATGGTGCGGCGCATACTGTCGGTTATTTTATCGGCATAAAATATAACAAGGCCGTTCACATTACGCGCAGCACGCCCTGCCATCTGGGTCAATGATCGTTCATCTCTCAGAAACCCCTCCTTATCTGCATCCAGTATCGCCATCAGTGATACCTCGGGTAGGTCCAGTCCCTCACGAAGCAGGTTCACACCCACCAGCACATTGATGTTGCCCAGGCGCAGGTCGCGAAGTATTTCCACACGCTCCAGCGTATCCACCTCAGAGTGTATGTACTTGGAGTTAATGTTTATCCGCTTCAGGTATTTGTCCAGTTCCTCGGCCATGCGCTTGGTGAGCGTGGTTACCAGCACACGGTCACCACTTTTTACGCGCTTGTCTATTTCATCCAGCAGATCATCTATCTGGTTTATGCTGGGGCGCACTTCTATCGGCGGCTCCAGTAGGCCCGTGGGCCTAACGATCTGTTCCACTACCACACCGCCGGTATGCTCCAGCTCATACTTGCCCGGTGTGGCGCTGACGAACAGCACCTGCGATATCAACGCCTCAAACTCATAAAAATTCAGCGGCCGGTTATCCAGCGCCGATGGCAGCCGGAATCCAAAATCCACCAGCGTCAGCTTCCTCGACCTGTCACCACCATACATGCCGCTTATCTGGGGTATGGTCACATGGCTCTCATCTATCACCAGCAGAAAATCATCCGGGAAATAATCGAGCAGGCAGAACGGACGTGCTCCCGGTTTTCTCCTGTCCAGGAACCGCGAGTAGTTCTCTATACCGCTGCAGTAGCCCAGTTCCTGTATCATCTCCACATCATAGCTCACCCGCTCTTTTATACGTTGTGCCTCTATATGCTTGCCTATTCGCTTGAAATATTCCACCTGCGCATTCATCTCATCCTGTATCTCATACATGATCTGCTGCATCTGGTCGCGCGGGGCAATGTACAGGTTCGCCGGAAATATCGCTGCGTTCTCCATCACAGCAATGCGCTTGCCTGTATCCGGTTCAAAGCTCTCCACTTCTTCCACTTCATCACCAAAAAAGGTAATGCGGTAACCATAGTCCACATAAGGCAGGTTCACATCTACGGTATCACCATTCACCCGGAAAGTGCCACGTGAAAACTCGCCCTGGCTGCGGTTGTACAACGAATTCACCAGCTGATGCAGGAAATGATTTCTGCCCACACTATCTCCTTTCTTAAACCGGATGATGCTATTTGCATACTCGGTAGGGTTGCCGATACCGTAAATACATGACACCGACGCCACCACAATAATATCACTCCTCCCGCTAAGCAAACTCGATGTGGCCCTTAGCCGCAGCTTCTCCAGCTCTTCATTTATCGACAGGTCTTTTTCTATGTAGGTATTCGATACCGGCATATAAGCCTCCGGCTGGTAGTAGTCGTAATAAGATACAAAATACTCCACGGCATTATCCGGGAAGAAACTCCGGAACTCGCCATAGAGCTGCGCCACCAGCGTTTTGTTGTGTGTGAGCACAAGCGTAGGTTTCTGTACCCGCTGTATCACATTGGCTACCGTAAATGTTTTTCCCGAACCAGTCACGCCCAGTAACGTCTGGAACTGTTCTGCCTGCTCTATACCCTCCGAAAGCTGTTTTATAGCTTCCGGCTGGTCTCCTGCTGGCTCGTATGGACTTTGTATTTTGAACTTCATTTTTTAGTCTTCTGTTATGTCATATACCGCATCGTAGAGACGCCATGCATGGCGTCTCTACCACACATCAAAGTCTCACTTGCTTCGCACAAAACAAATTTCCGAATTTTAAAGGGAATATCAGGATAAATGCCAAAAAAGAAAGCGCTCCGTAGAGCGCCTGAATTTGAAAGCTCGAAAATCCTCATTCTCTTATCACCTTCTTATATACAACGTCACTGCCACTGTAAATTTTCAGAAAATACAGTCCGGGCGAAAGTTTTGAGAGATCAAAGCTTTCCGTAGTTCCGGTAATTTTCTTTGAAAAGATAACCTGGCCCAATTCATCAGTCAGGCAAATACTTCCTTTATTAAATTGCGCTGGCAACTGCACAGTAAGCTCATCATGCGCGGGATTAGGAAAAATATGGACCGAGGATGCATCAACAGTTTTTACTCCCAGGCCGCCGCGTATCACCAGGGTCGCTGCAGAAGAAGTATCTGCACATGCAGGAGCGCTACCAATCAAACACCTGTAATGCGTTAAGTTCAGGTACATGCTTGCATCCTGTATGGTCAGCATATTTGTATTCACGCCGCTGTAAGGCCACACATTTGCTAAGTCTACGAAACCGGTGCCTGGATCTTCCTGCCATTGATAACTAGGTGACGAAGCTATAGTCGTAACTGAAAAGACCGCGGTGTCGCCCGCCAATACTGTATCAGATATTGGTTCGCCGGTGATCGAAGGAACGCATACGTAAGTGACGATCAGTGCGGGGTGCAGGGTGCTGTCCGGATGATAGCAGGCCGCATACATTCTTGCTTGGTAGTAGGTTTCATCTTGTAGCCGGAAAAGAAATCCGGTGTTGGCATTGGCAACCATATCTGCGACAAGTGCTGTCACATCCATAGTGTCATTTTCGTTCCAGCGACTGTTCGACTCTGGGATGCTTACAGAATCAACATGCAGTACCGAAGGTTGATTGTTCCATGTTAATGTATATGTATTAAAAGTGTCGGCAAGTTCATACAGCCATGTAGCATTAGGGTTTGGATAGGAACTGCCTGGATAATATGAATTTCCATAGTTACCCAATGGGCTGGACGGCATACCGTATAAAATAAGACGCGCCGATGATATTACAGCGCCGTAAGGTATCACCATGGGATCCTTTAAGGCATCGAAACGAAGTATATGCCTGACGAAATCCGGGCAGCCTGACGCGGTCCATGCAATTGCGTCGAATTCTTTTATCACATACTCGTTACTGTCCGCGTAGTGCCAAAGAGCGCTGCCTAAACAGGAAGGAGATGTAGTATCGATGGTTGTGAGGTTATTTTCTTTTCCATTTGTAAAATGTGGCTGAATAACAACGGTTGTCTGTGCAATACTGGTCAGCGAGGCGACACACGCCACGATCAGGTGTAGTAATTTCTTCATGAGAGAATTAGTGTGTGTAAGGAAAATTATTTCAGCAGTGTACAGCAAATACAATGCCAGAATTATAACAAACTTTTAATAAGAAAAAATTAAAACGGCCAGGCACAACTGGTGCGTAAAGCTACTTTTACTTGAGCAGTGTCACATTACCTTGGTGGTGTTCCTTTTCGCCATCTATAAATGTAGCGTCAATAACATAAATATACACCCCTTCCGGCTGCATCACATTGTTGAAGCGGCCGTCCCAGCCCCTGCCTTCTGTATTGCTGGTTGTAAATATCAGTTCTCCCCACCGGTCATATATATTCATGGTAAAGCCCGATAGCCCTCTGCCCAGCAGCGGCCGTGGCAGGAAGTAATCGTTCGATCCATCTCCGTTGGGCGTAAACGCATTCGGAATATCGAGGAAGCAGCCATTCTGCACCCATACCGTATCTGTTGATGAGCAGCCGGCTATTGATACGGTACAGTAGTAATAACCCGGGCTCACCACTGCCGTATAGGGTGTGGTTTCTCCATTGCTCCACATCCATTTAGCCAGCGGGTTGGTCCCGTTGATGTTGTCCATCAGTGTTATGCCTGTGCTGCCGGCACATATCGAGGTATCTGGCCCGAGGTCAATAACAGGATAGCCGAAAATAACCACTTGCCGCCACGTGCTTGTATCCGGGCAGGCCCTGTAGAACGCCTCAACAGATACGGTATATATACCTGCCGATGAAAATCCATGCACAACCGGGTTGCTGTTCTGCGCTGTTCCGCCATCGCTGAAGGTCCAGGTAACGCCTGTATTGCCAAACGAAGTATAGATGCCCGTGAAGGTAATATCATGGCCGCCGCACATTACTGTATCGGTAGCGGTGATGCTGATCGCGCTCATCGAGTCAACAGTTATGGGCATTTTAACCGTATCACTGCATGGTACATAATTGGTCACTATCAGCTGCACATTGTAAGTGCCTGAATTGTAAAAAATATGTGTTGCATCCGTTGTGGTGGCTATATCACCATCCCCAAACATCCAGGTATAAGTGAGTGATATACCGGTAGACGTATTGGTAAATACCACTGGTTTTCCCTGGCACAGGAAGCTGTCCGGCACCGCTGTAAAGCCAGCCACTATCAGGTTTTTCAGCTCTACGCTCTGCTTCGAACTATCTACGCATCGTGTATTGGTAATGATGAGTCTGATAGTATAAGTTCCGGACGCAGAATAAATGTGGGCTGGGTTGATAGCCGTGCTGGTAGCGCCATCGCCAAACGACCAGGTATACGTAAGGTCTGAGGCAGGGGCGGAGTAGTTGGTACAAACCACGGTATCTCCATTACAACCCTCATGCACCACATAAGTAAAGCTGTCTGTTATAGGTGGCGCTACTAATGTATCTGGCCCCAGCACGTTCGATACGCATACGCCACCCGTTTTGGCAATGATATTTGAATAGATACCCTCGCACAGGTTCGTAAGCAGTACCGTGCTGTCTGGCCCAATGAAGTATGCCCCGCCCGGCTGTGGCGCACCGTTGAATGAATACGTCACCGTATCCGTCTGCCCCGGGTGCAATCCATAAAGTGTGAGGCTACCATCGCAGAAACCACATTTTGTGGGGTTCTTATAGCTTACCGCGCGTATGGTGAACGGCGGCACAGTAAGATCTGCCGGGCCTAACGTGTTCGATACACACACACCGCCGGTACGTGCTATAAAATTGTCGTAAGTGCCAAAACATAAACCTGTCAGCAACACCATACTATCGGCTGGTACCGTGAGAATAATGGGTGGCATTGCTCCGCCATCGAATGTGTAGTTCACAGTATCCGGCTCTCCCGGATGCAGGCCATAAAGCGTGATCGTCCCATTGCAAACACCGCAGTAGTCCGGGTTGGTGAAGCTCAGTGCACGCATGGTGAAGGGTGGCACGGTCAGGTTGGCTGGCCCCAGTGTATTAGAGACACAGATGCCTGCCGTATGCGCTATAAAATTATCATACAGCCCTGCACATAATCCGGTAAGCACGATCATGCTGTCTGCTGGTATCACCTGTATTACCGGCGGTTGTGCCACACCGTCCTTTGTATAGTTCACCGTATCCAGCTGGCCGGGGTGCAGGCCATAAAGCGTTATTGTCCCGTTGCAGATGCCGCAATAGTCGGGGTTTGTGAAGGTGAGCGCGCGCATGGTAAACGGTGGTACGGTAAGCGTAACCGGCCCCAGCGAATTAGATACACAGCCTGCTCCCGCATGGGCTATAAAATTATCATAAACATCTGCACACAGGCCGGTCAGTACCATCATGCTGTCTGCAGGTATGGTAAGGATAACGGGCGGCTGGGCCACACCACCTTTCGTATAGTCTATCGTATCCAGCGCGCCTGGGTGTAAGCCATAAATGGTTATGGTGCCATTGCAGATACCACAATAATCCGGGTTAGTGAAACCTATCGCCCTTACCGTAAGTGGCGGCACTGTAAGTGTCACCGGCCCCAATGTATTCGATACGCAAACGCCGCCGGTGTGCGCTATGAAGTCAGCGTAAACTCCTGCGCACAGCCCGGAGATCACAACCTCGCTGTCTGCCGGAATAAACAATATGACCGGTGGTTGTGCCGCGCCGTTATACGTATAGTTCACCGTGTCTGTTTCGCCTGGGTGCAGGCCATGCAGTGTTATTGTTCCATTGCATACACCGCAATAATCAGGGTTTGTGAAACTGACAGATCGCATGGTAAACGGCGGCGCTGTAAGCGTCACAGGGCCAAGTGTATTGGATACACAGATGCCGCCGGTATGGGCTATGAAATTGGCATAGACGCCCGCGCACAGGCCGGTGATGACAACCTCGCTGTCTGCTGGTATAAGCCGTATCACAGGTGGTTGCGCTACTCCGTTATACGTATAGTTTATGGTATCCGTCTGGCCGGGGTGCAGGCCATACAGGGTGATCGTTCCATCGCACAGGCCGCAATAAGATGGATTTGTGGAGGTAATTGCCCGCATCGTGAACGGCGGTGTAACAAGGCTCACCGGCCCAAGGGCATTTGATACGCATATGCCCGCCGTTTTTGCAATGATATTTGCATAAATGCCTGCGCAAAGGCCGGTCAATGTCACTGTGCTGTCTGCACCTACAAGGAAAACAACAGCAGGCCCTGCACCGCCATCATGTATATAAGTGATCGTATCGGTTTGCCCGGGGTGAAGGCCATAAAGCGTAATGGTACCGTCACACATACCGCACCACGAGAGGTTGGTAAAGGTTATCGCCCTCATGGTAAACGGCGGTACACTAAGTGTTACCGGGCCCAAGGCATTTGATATGCAGACGCCATCGGTCTTAGCCACAAAGTTCAGGTACGTGCCTTGGCAAAGTCCCGTTAGTGTTACCGTACTGTCGGCCCCTATCAGGTGGTATATGGGTGCCGCTGTACCGCCTCCATATACATAAGTTATGGTGTCTGTTTCGCCGGGTCGCAACCCATACAAAGTAATAGAACCATTGCAGAAACCGCACCAGGTGGGGTTTATAGAAGTAAGCGCCCGCATGGTAAAGGGAGGGTTCACCAGCACCACAGGGCCTACAGTGCTTGATATGCAATTGTAGTAGGTGGCCGTAATTGCTGTATAGATGCCGGCAAGCAGGCCTGTCAGCACCACTGTGCTGTCAGTGGCCACCGTATGTATTTGCGATGGTTGCACCACACCATTGAAAGTGAATTTGATCGTGTCAATCGTTCCTGCGGGCAGGTGGTGCAGTGTTATTGTTCCGTCATTATTGCCGCAGTAACTGGGGTTGGTAAAAGTTGCGGTAGGCACTATGGCTACCGGCGCATTTATGGTAAATACCAGGTCTGCTTTGCATACATGGCCCGGGTTTGTAAAAATGGTCAGCGTATAGGTGCCCGGCAAAATACTGTCAGTAAAAGGAACGCCGTAATATACCCACGATTGTATGGTATCTCCTGGCCCGCTGGATAGGTCTATGGCCCATGAAGTGCCCCCGCCACCGGGTATGATCGATATGTCCGCTTTCTTCGTACAGGTAGCTGGCGACACCAGCGAGTAGCTGATCGTTGGCAATGTCATTATGGTGACCGTATATGCTATCGTCTGCACACCTGCCAGCGGGCAATTGTTATCGGTATAGGTTACGAAAAAAGTATAGATGCCGGGCGTTACACCTGTCGAATTCCACGAAAAAGTGCAGTGGGGCGTTGGCGTTCCGTTTCCCGTTGTAGTAAATGTAGCGCCTGTTGGCAGCCCCGCGTAGGTCACTGTAATATTATTGGTAGTACCCGGCTCTACTGGGTTAATATTCACCGAAAACGGTCCCGAATTGGCACATATCTGGAAGTGCGTACTGTCGGTTATCGTGCCATTTACAGCGCCGCTCAGCACACCTGATATAGCCGGTGTAGTGCAGGTAAGCACAAGGAAGGTCATCTCCCTCTGGCTCGTACCTACAAAGGCCCCTGCCCTCCGTTCCTCAATATTATACACTACCAGCGATCGTTGCAATAAATTAGGATAAAAAGTAATTTGTCCATTTGTAGGATCGAAGGCAAATGTGGTCGTTGCAAGTGGCGCCGTGGGGGTGTAAGGGGGTATATATGCAACTGCCCCCCCGATGCCGCAGAAGGTCGTGGTCCCTCCACCGGTTGCAGGTGAGTTTATCCCAGGTACCAGGAAGAATGTCAGGCTGTCACCATCTGGGTCTATTGCGCCGGGATTGTAGTTATCGCTGTTGTCCAGGCAAAAAAACGGTGTTGGCACTACCGTAAGATTGGGGCTGGAATTGTGGTAGGTGGTATTATTAAGCGTATCCTCAAGCTCTATTATTGTGCCGCTGGTAATATTGGTGATCGCAGCCGCCCTGCCTGCCTGTCCGTCGCCCATAAACCCGATGAACACAAACCGCCATACCGCAGAAGTATAGGGTAAGGTATAAGTACCGGAATATACAAACTTTTTAATGCCCGGTATGGTGTATGATGTGTTAGTGCATTGTGTGAGGTCAACATCTGCGGGGCATACAGGTGTTATCTCTACACCTGTCGAGGGAGGCTCAATGGCCAGGTTAATATTATCGATATTAGTTGCACCATCATAAATACAGATGTTCGGTGTTGCCCCAGGGAGTGTACCAAACGCCACTGAGCTGGCTGGCCCGCAATCCCCATACACGATAAGAGTGACCTTATATGTATTGCCGCTTTGCCATGTATAAAACAGGTCCACGCCCACCACATGCGATGCGTGCACGCTTGCGCTTAGCAGTAATAGCAGTGCGGAGACAAGAAGGCTTCGCAGATAGGTCGGTACTTTTTTCATAAAATATTATAACAAAGCAAATAGCAAAAAGTATTTTTCATTCCGGGGAATAAGCTCAAAAAGAGCATAACAATATGCTCCAACGCATGAAATTAGTTATTATTTTCATTCATAACAAAATATTTGGGTGAATTTTCCGATTCCTGTGGCTAAGGCGATACCACTTTAATTATCAGTTGAAAAGCCGCGAATATGCCGTTGCGACTAAATCCAGCGCAAAAGCCCTCGACCGTCCAGATCGTGCCATACCAAAGATTGTTATAATAATATTTTGTATTTGCCTTTGTCTTGATTTTACTGATGTTAGATTTAATTAGCGTTATTGTAAATAGCTTTTCTAAAAGATACAAGGCCAATTGCTATATTTGACTAACAAAATATCATATGCGCATCCGGCTGATCTTTATCCTTTTTCTCACTTCTTCGGTATGCGGATATAGCAGGCAAAAGCAATCCAGTCTTATTAAGTCCGCGGGGCAAACCCTGAATGACCGTATAAATGTACCGGCAGGTTATACGAGGGTAAGTATTGCTGCGGGGTCATTTGCTGAATATCTGCGAAAACTAAAATTGAAGCCCGATGGCTCCATAGTACATTATTATAATGGCCGCGCCAAAGAGAATAATGGTGTTTATGTGGCGGTAGTTGATATGCCCATAGGAAATAAAGACCTGCAGCAATGCGCAGACGTGATCATGCATGTACGGGCAGAATATCTGTTTATAACGCACCAGGAAAATAAAATACACTTTACCCTTACGAACGGTTTCAGGGCAGATTACAGTAAATGGGCAGAGGGCTACCGGATGAGTCTTACCGGCAATAAAACCCAATGGGTTAAAAAAGGCTCCGCAGATCATTCGTTCAGCAGCTTCAGCCAGTACATGGATGTGATCTATACTTATTGCGGCACACTGTCTCTTTCTAAGGAGTTAAAAGATGTTGAGTATAGAGACATCCAGCCAGGTGATGTACTGATAAAAGGCGGCTCGCCCGGCCATGCAGAGATCGTGCTCGATGTTGCAAAAAACAAAGAAGGAAAGAAATTGTACCTGCTGGCACAGAGCTATATGCCAGCCCAGGAAATGCAGGTACTGGCCAATCCTGAAAGTGCTGCGCTAAGCCCATGGTATGAAATGGACGACAGGCACACCAACATTATTACCCCTGAATGGACTTTTACTATTGGCCAGTTAATGAGATTTGAAAATGAGTAGCAGACATTTCATTGGTTGGACAATTGCGGTATGCCTCGTAATGAATTTTGCCGCAGCAAAAGCACAGGAAAATGCAAACCCCTGCATTGATTTCAATGCCCTGAATGTAAAGATCAGGGACAGGCAAATAAATAAAGCTAAAGGATTAGAGCAACTACAGCGCTTACTCCCGGGAATTAAAAAGTATTACTACGCACATGCAAGCAAGGAGTATGCTTCTGATGCCTGGGTGTTCCCGTTAAGCGGATATAATGCTAAGGCTATCGGAGGCAAAAACGGTAATGGTTATATTGCCTCCGGCTATGATTACTTCGATGGGAACAAACATGGCGGGCATCCGGCACATGATATTTTTATCCGCGACAAAGACCAGGATGCCAATGACGATGTAGCCCATAAGCCCGTCAGCGTTTTGTCCATGACCGGGGGGATTGTAATAGCGCTGGAAACAAATTGGGATTCAACGAGCGACCAGCGTGGAGGCAACTTTATCTGGATATTTGAGCCAATCGGCAACAACCTTTTTTATTATGCACACAACAATAAAGTATTTGTAAAATTGGGTGATATCGTAAAGCCCGGAGATGTTATTGCCACAGTAGGGCGCACGGGGCTGAATGCACATAAAAAACGTTCGCCTACACATCTGCATCTTATGCAACTGCAACTGGGTAAGGCCAGTTATCCCAGGCCCGTAAATTGCTATGATCAATTGACGAAAATCGGATCCAATCAAAAAAACGGATAGGAGAATTTAAGTCCGGTATATTTCATCTGTGTTAACCTATGAAAAGCACCCAGAGCATATAAAGAAGATGCATCTGCGGATTGTCCAGGGTTTACAATTCATGCTCACCTCGGTTTTTTCACTATTTTCCCTCCGCCGGCGCGCTCATAGCACGCTCGCAATTGGCCAAATTGGCCAGCGCCACCTCATAATCCGGTTTTATGGCGAGAGCGGATCTATAGGACTTAAGAGCTCCGGTGTAATCCCCCTTAAGGAAAAGCGCATATCCCTTGTTGTTCAATAAAACAATGTTCTCTGGCTCATAGGCCAATGCTGCATCCATTGTTTTTATCCATTCATTATACTGGTGCGTATTGTAGTATATCTGCCCGATATTCAGGTATGTCACGATGTAATCTTTTTTATGCAATAATGCAGCCTTATAAAAAGTTAATGCTTCGCTGTATTTATTTTGCATGAACAAGAGGTATCCTTTTTTATTAAGGGCGTCATAGTCATTTGGCGCACGGCGCAGCAAAGTGTCAGCGACCTTTTGCGCATTGTTATAATCATTCATTGCCAGGTCAGCGTTTACCAGGTTAATATAGGCTCTTACATATTCTGGCTTCGCCTCTATTGCCTTTTCAAATAAGTGCGCAGACTCAGGATACTTTCCTTGCATCAACAGTTGGTTCCCTTTATTATTGAGCGCAATGCCATCATCTGGAAATTTGTCCAGGATGTCGTCTGCTATCGTGTCTGCGTTCTCCCATACACTGCACCTGACATAACTAGTGCAGCAGTTTGCTATCGCGGCAATAAATAATAAGGGCAGTACGTACCGTTTATAGCGGATGGCCCCGGAAGTGGTGGTTTCATTTAGTAGGTCGATGCTCATGGCCACCATAAACAGTAAACCGATATAAGGAATATAGGTGTATCGGTCGGCGGTAATAGCATTTCCTATCGCCAGCGCCTGGAGCACTAAAACAACGTTCACAAAGAAGAACAGGGAACCAAATGCCACCAGCCGGGAATATTTCAGTGTCTTGTAAACTGCGTAGAAAAAAAGAAAAACGGCCAAAGGGGCGACATAAAACAAATAGGGCAAGTGCTGGCTGGCAACATTTGGATATGGATAAAAGGCCGACAAATTTATTGGTAAAATAAATTTCACCAGGTAACTGCAAAATGCATAACACGCAAATATTAGCCGTTCGCCCAGCGGATAGTAAGTGTTTATCAGTTGGTCGGCCTGTTGCGCCCGGATCGCAATCATCCCGAAAATAACAGAAACGAGTATAAACGGTATTTTTTCAAACCATACCCGCGAACTAAATTTTCTGTACGTATAAAAATCAATTAGCAGTAACACTAGCGGAAATACTACCGCTGCAGGTTTCGACAATACAGACAGGCTAAAAAGCAGAAAGGATAATAGCAGGAACCTTAAAGCCCGTCTGCCGGGAGCAGGTGTTTCATGTTCGCCTCCAGCATTTTTTTGCCGTTCCAGGTAATACAAGTAAGCGATCAGTCCCGAAATAAAAAACAAGGCATACAATACATCTTTAAGTTCAGCAACCCAGGCTACCGATTCCACGTGCATAGGATGAACGCCAAAGAAAAGCGCCACAGTAGCTGCCACCAGCGGCTTTCTGCCGCTAAGCAAATAGATGAAACAAAATACCAGCAGCACATTGGCCAGGTGGATGAGGAGATTTACAGTGTGATAAATTTCCGGCCCCTTGCCTCCTATGTGATTGATCACGCAGTAGCTGATCATAGTAACGGGAACATAGTTGCCGGAGAAATAATGCGGTTCAAAAAAATATACAACCGCCTCTGGAATTGATTTATCGATACTGGTATTGTTGAACACGTAGATATCGTCATCCTGGTTTACAAACCCGTTCTTCATCACCGGCGAAAACGAAAAAAAGGTCATCATCGCTACCAGTGCCACTAAAGAGAACAGACGCCAGCGGCCCCAGGGTGCCTTTCCGTCTGCCTTTACACTGTTTTTTTGCTTTGCCTGACGGGCTTGTTGTATCATGGCGATTTCTCAATTCTTAACAATGGCCGTTATCAAAATATGGACTCAGATAGCAAAAAACATCCGGCCAGAATACTTTACTGCAACAATATAAAAAATATCCTCCGGAAAAGAATATTATTCATAGGTTATTCCACGTTGCCGCAGAGCGGATATTGAACTCCTTTTGTCGTCAAACTTGCCATGATAATTTCCCCTTTGATTAACTTTATAGCATAAAAAACACCATTTTGACCACATGCTTTTATCGTACTTTCCAGGTGGAGTCCTCATCTCTGTTGTTTATTCCTTGCTTTCTTTAAAAATGAAAATAAATAAACCGGGATTAGCTGTTATTCTTTACGATCAGATCCCCATCATCTTCTCCAGGTGGTGGTAGCGGATGCCAAAATATGTTTTTGCGTTTTTGATCTTTTGTAAAAGCGCTCCATTTTTGGGCTGCTGCTGTTTGTTCTTTATGCCTGTGATCATTACATTTTTGGGTGTATGTGCATCGGAGGTGAATTCAAAAACTTTGGTCTTGTATCCGAAATATTCCAGGATCAGCGCCCTGATGCCGTCTGTGACCATTTCGGCCTGGCGCTCCAGGAATATGCCATGCCGGGTAAGGAAGTCAACATCGTTATGAATCTTGTGCTGCTCTATCTCCCGCCGTATCTGTTTGTGGCAGCAAGGCGCCACTACTATGAGATCGGCGCCAGCTGTGATGCCTTTGCAGATCGCATCATCAGTGGCGGTGTCGCAGGCGTGCAGGGCAATCAGTATGTTGGTGTCCGAACTATCATATTGTTCAATCGTTCCTTCTGCGAAATGCAGCTTGTCGAATTTACTATCCTGCGCAATCTTGTTACATAGCGCTACAAGGTCAGGGCGAAACTCAACACCAATTACCTCTGGTTGCAGGTGAAGCACATTGGTGAGGTAGTCGTACAGAGCAAAGGTGAGGTAACCCTTGCCACTGCCCATGTCGGTTACTCTTTTAAGCTGTTCTGCGGGAATATCTTTTATCAGCGAGCTTAGTATCTCTATGTAATGATTGATCTGACGGTATTTGTCCTGTGCACTTTTAAATACATTCCCTTCTTTGTCGGTAATGCCTAGTTCAGTAAGGTAGGTTTTACCCTTTGCTGCAATTAACCGCTGCTTTGTTTTATCGTGATCCAGAGAGGGGGTGCCTGTTTTTGTGGGTGGATTTTTCCGGATAGTTACTTTGTTGTCATTAATATTCCCGAAGACCAAGTCAAAGGCAGTAGTGAAAAGCGTTGCAGCCCCGAATCCTTCGTTGAGTAATGTTTGTATAAGGGCTATGCCTTCTTCCTGCGAATAATTCTTGACAACATCGCGTGTTTTGTACCGGTATGTAAAGCTCAGTTTTACTTCCTTCTTAATAGACGCTCTTTTTACATAACTATTCTTAAGGTTTTCCTCTCTGCCCTTATAGTTCCCCAGAGAGAGCGTCACGAAGGTGTCGTCCGACAAAGACTGCTTTACGTTAGAAATGAATTGCTCGGTTTTTTCGGAAGAGGCCATTTTTACTTTTTTACGAGAAACGCGATTGTTGCCCGGTGCAATTTAGAACTTATCCGTTGTTTCGCAATTGCAGATCACCAGCTTCAAGAGCCAGTGGCACAGCCGTTTTGAGGAGTGCAAAACCCAACTATGTGAGGTGGAATAGAAATTCCTATCAGCGGGGAATTCAACCCCTTGGATGACAACCCAAAACCGGATAATTCGCGAAATATTCAAAAACAACGATCAGAAATGAAAGATTTACCACCATTAACAAATCTATTTTGCTTGCAACCGTTTTCGTAGTTTTTTGCTTAGCAAACATCCCGCCATTTTTCACCAAAATAACAAATATTGGCAAAGGTGAGGGTGAAAGTGACAAATGCCATGGTCGGTAACTCATCAATATGAATCATTGTAATTTCACGTAAAATTTTATCAATGGTTAATTTGATATTGATTTACAGCATCAATAGGTATTATTATGATATTTATTTGTTAATTGTTTGTAAAATGGAAAGCTATTTTCTAACTTGCATTCAATTAGCAAATCATTAGCAAATCATTTACTTGTTGATAACAAATGTGAAGTTTGATAAAAATTGTTTTTAAGGCACAAATCTAAAAAACAGAGCGTATGAGAAAATCTACTCAAATTGTTTCCGACCCACAGACAGCTTCTTTCGCAGAGGCATGCACGCCATCCCGTTTTTCCACTCGTTCATCGGTATCATCTACTTGTTCATCTACTAAATATACGGACATGAAAAAGAATCTTCTTTCCGGCATTATGGCAATATTGCTATTGATGACCGGGTACGCGGTAAAAGCCAGCAGCACAATAACGCAGGGTTTTAACAGCTCTTCGATCTCTGCCGGTAAGAAAATATGGTTTAGTGCAGTAGTTAATGTAAATGGCTCCGCCACTTACCCACTGACTATCTATTTTAACAATCAGGTAATCGCCAGCCCTGCTTTTTCAATTTCTGTTCCCAATGGGGAATTGATACTTGATCCGGCAGTAGTGATAGCTACTACGGTATATAATGGGTCAACCTGGGTGACAACAGCGCCACCTAATGAAACCGGCCACTATTTTATTTCCGGCTACAGCGATTCATTGCACAGCAATATATCCGGCGGGCTGAACCCAGTTTCATGGACAGGTACCTTTTCTACCTGTGGCGCCAATGTATCTATCAGCTGGGAATGGGCTGCATCTGTTTATACCTCCTTTAACAGCGACATGAATAACCTCGGTATTAAGCCATCAGATTGTAATTCCTGTTCTGCTTATTCAAATTCAGACCATGCAGGTTCTCCGGAACATTATCTGTCACATGTTGTTACCGGTGCAACCGGAAGCACTACTGGCGGCGGTGGCGGTTGCGGCTCTGGTTCAGGCACCAGCTACACCGGCTACTTTTCGGCAGCACAGATCGTAGCGCTTACAGGAACTAATTTTTCTGCCGCTGTATGTCCAGGCAGCACAGCCAACCTTGCCGCTTCAATATCTGGCGGTACCTGGAGCAGCGGCAATACAGCAATTGCTTCTATAAGTGCAGGCGGTGTCTTGACCGGTGTATCTGCCGGTACTGCGAAAATTACTTACGCCGCAAGCGGGTGTACTATTTCTCAAACAGTTACAGTGAATGCTGCACCAACTGTCAGCGCTTCATCTGCTTCGTCCGTTTGCCAGGGTTCAACACTTACTTTAACCGGAACTTCCGGTAGTGGCACTGGCGGTGGCGGTGGATGCGGCGGCGGAAGCGGCAGCTCTTATGCCTTCTCCTGGCACGGACCATCAGGCTATACTTGTGGTACACAAAACCCAACACGTACAGGCGTATGCAGCTCTATGGCAGGCGCTTATAGTTGTACTGTTACCGCTCCAAATGGCTGTAATGCAACAGCAACAACGACCGTTGCTGTAACCACAGCGCCAACTGCAGGTACTGTAAGCGGAGCAGCCGCAACATGTGTGGGAGCAACAACAACTTTCACCGATGCAGCTGGTAGCGGCGCATGGACTTCGGGCACAACAGGCATCGCTACAGTTAATGCGTCTGGTGTAATAACCGGTGTTGCTGTGGGTACTGCAACTATATCTTATAAAGTAACCAACAGCTGTGGCAATGCAACTGCTACAAAAATGATCACCGTAACAGGGTTGCCAAATGCAGGCACATTAAGTGGTGCAACCACCCTTTGCGCCGGAGCAACAGTTACAGTAGGACACAGCGGTACTGGCGGCGCATGGAGCGCAAGTCCTGCAAGTGTTGCAACAATTAACTCAGCAGGTATGGTAACCGGTGTTGCTGCAGGTGCTGCAACAATCAGTTATACTGTATCCAACGGTTGCGGCACAACTTTAGCTACAAGGGCAATAACTGTTAATGCCGGACCTAATGCAGGTACTATTACCGGAACAACTGCTGTGTGCGGCGGAACAACTATTAACCTGGGCGATGCTGCAGCCGGCGGCGTATGGAGCACCAGCACAGGAAGCATTGCGACTGTGAACGGAGGAGGAGTGGTAACCGGAATTTCTGCAGGTACTGCAACTATATCTTATAAAGTAACCAACGGCTGCGGCACTGCAACAGCAACAAAGGTTGTCACTATCAGTGCAGCGCCTAGTGCTGGTTCCGTAACCGGCACTGCTATATTGTGTGCCGGAGCAACAACAACCCTAGGCAACGCAATAAGTGGTGGCACATGGAGCACAGGCGCTTCAAGTATTGCTACTGTGAGCGCAGCAGGTGTTGTGACCGGTGTTGGCGCAGGAGTTGCGACGATATCTTATGCTGTAACGAACAGCTGCGGCACTGCAAGTGCTACAAAATCAATAACCGTAAATGCGGCACCAGGTGCCGGCGCTGTAACCGGAGCCGACTATATTTGTGCCGGATTAACTACAAACTTTACAGATGCCGTGAGCGGTGGTGCATGGAGCACAAGCGCTGCAGGTATTGCAACCATTAATGCTGCTGGTGTTGTAACTGGAGTGGCTGCAGGCACTGCAACTATATCTTATAGGGTGAGTAACAGCTGTGGCAATACTACTGCTACAAAGTCAATAACTGTTGGCGTCGTTCCCAATGCCGGTGCAATAACCAGCAGTGCAACTGTTTGTGCCGGTTCAGTGATCAACTTGGGCGATGCAGTAAGCGGCGGCGTATGGAGCACAAGTGCAGCAGTAATAGCAACCGTTGATGCCAGCGGAGTTGTGACTGGTGTAGCTGCAGGCACTGCAACTATATCATATTCAGTAACCAACATCTGTGGCACCGCAATTGCTACAAAAATGGTAACTGTTGGTTCCATACCAACAGTCGGTGCTGTAACAGGCAGCGCTAATGTATGTGTGGGCGCAACAGCAATTGTAGCTAATACAGTAAGTGGTGGCGTATGGAGCACAGATGTTTCGGCAATTGCCACAATTGATGCTTCTGGCGTTGTAACTGGTGTTTCGGCTGGTGTAGCTAATCTAACCTATACCGTGGCTAACAGCTGCGGCGCAGCTACAGCAAATGGCATAATATCAGTTAGCGCATTGCCAAATGCCGGCACTATAAGCGGCGCTACATTGTGTGCAGGCACTTCTGCTGCGTTAAACAATACAGTTAGTGGTGGTGCATGGAGCACCAGCGCAGCAAGTATAGCAAGCATAGACGCAAGTGGTAACGTAACTGGCGTTTCTGCGGGCATAGCAAATATAGCTTACACAGTATCTAACAGCTGCGGTGCTACTATTGCTAACAGCACAGTAAATGTTAACGCACTGCCAAATGCAGGAACAATAACCGGGGGTACAACAGCCTGTATGGGCGGTATCATCAGTTTAGGAGCTACAGTTAGTGGCGGTGTTTGGAGCGTAGACGCAAGCAGTGTTGCTTCAATAGATGCAAGCGGCGTTGTGACCGCAGTATCTACCGGAACTGCAAATGTTGCCTATACAGTAACTAACAGCTGCGGTTCATCTGTAGCTAACAGCGCCATCATAATCGGTTCAGTTCCTGATGCCGGAGCAATAAGCGGCGCTACATTGTGTGCAGGTACTGTTGCCGTTCTTAACAGTACAGTAAGCGGCGGTGCATGGAGCACTGGTGAAGCAAGTATTGCAACGGTAGATGCTACAGGTAACGTTACAGGCGTTGCTGACGGTGCAGCCACGATCTCTTATACAGTTGCAAACAGCTGTGGTAATTCAACCGCTACCGCGGTGATCAATGTTAGCCCATTACCTGCTATAGCAGCTATTACTGGCAATTCTGTTTGCCTGGGGTCAACTACCACCCTGGCTGATGCAGTAAGCGGCGGTGTATGGAGCACAAGCGATGCAACAACTGCCTCTATAAATGCAGGAGGCACCGTAACCGGAGTTGCTGTAGGTAGCGCAACTATATCTTATACAGTTACCAACGGTTGCGGTACCGTAACTGCTACCTTTCCAATAGCTGTTAATATATTGCCTTACGCAGGTACTGTTACAGGTTTTGACAGTGTATGCGTTGCTTTGACAGGAGTTTTAGTTGATGGCGCAGCCGGCGGTGTATGGAGCACTGGCGCTGCAAGCATGGCAACAGTGGATGCAACAGGTGTTGTAACCGGTGTAACTCCAGGCAGTGTAACTATCTCTTACACAGTAAACAATGGTTGCGGTTCTGCAACTGCCAGTAAGCTGGTACACGTTAAATCATTGCCTGATCCTGGTGTGATCACCGGTGTGTCTCATGTGGCCTACCAGTCTGCTATTGTTCTGACCGACACCGTAAGTTTTGGTACGTGGACTGCGAGCAATTCATATGCTACAGTTTCGGGTGGTGTTGTTGCTGGCATTTTCCCAGGCACTGTTACTATCAGCTATTCACTTGCCAACCTTTGCGGCACAGCAATGACTTCCACACTAATTACAGTAGATAGCCCTGTTGCCTATGTATCTAACATTATAGGGCCCGCCTATTTTGCTTGTGTTGGCGGAACTGCTGCGTTCTGGGATATTACTTCCGGCGGTATTTTTGCCATTGCTCCTGCGGACTCAGCAATAGCATCTGTAACACAGGGTGGCCTTGTAACCGGCATCACCGCAGGCACAGCCACTCTTAGCTATACATACTGGGGAGCTACAGCAACAGCGGTACTTACCGTATATCCTCTGCCGGCTGCTATCTCCGGCCCGACCACCGTTTGTAATGGAGCATCAATGATACTTACCGATGCAACTCCGGGCGGTGTATGGACCAGCGATATACCATCTACTGCAGCTATCAGCCCAAGCGGCATTGTTACCGCAGCTAACGCAGGTGTTGTGCCAATATCTTACACTTTAGTTGCACCCGCAGGTTGCAGAACAGTTCTTAATGTAACAGTAAATGTAAACCCAGCAGGTATCACAGGAGCTAGCAGTGTATGCCCCGGCACTACAACAACACTGTATGATGTCACTCCAGGTGGTGTATGGAGCGGCAGCAATGGCCATGCAACTGTGGATGCGGGCGGAAATGTAACCGGGATATCTGCAGGTGGGATAGTTGTGAGCTACACAGCAGCTAACGGCTGCCCTGCCATCGATATCTTAACCGTATTTCCTGTAGTAGGCCCTATCAATGGCAATCTGAATGTATGTAACGGAACAGTAGCCTTTTTCTCTGATACAAGTTCACATCCGATGTCATGGGCCAGCAGCACACCTTCTGTGGCAACCATCAGTGCATCAGGCGCAGTAAGCGGTTTGGCAACAGGCACAGCAACAATCACCTTTTCGGTTACTAACGGTTGTTTCAACACGGTGGTGGCTACCGTTGATCCGACTCCTGCTGTTACTGGCATCCTTGGTGCTTCTTCTGTCTCCCTGAGCGGAGGAGCAATTACTTTGTCTGATCTTGCAGGTGGTGGAATCTGGAGCAGCAGCAACCCTGCTATCATGACCGTAGGCAGCACTTCAGGTATTGTTACCCCAGTATTCGGAGGAGGCAGCTCTACTATCTACTATACTGTTACCAGCCAGTTTGGATGCCGTGGACAGGCCTCAAAGCTGATGACTTCAGGTGCACGTTACAGCAACCCAACTACTACTACCAGCACAGGCACTACTGTTAATGTTGCTGATCAAGTTATGGGTGGCGATTGGAGCACTAGCGATAACACTGTGGCTACTGTGGATGGCAACGGAGTTGTAACAGCGCTTGCACCAGGTAGCACTACCATCACCCATACTACTACCGGCAATGATGGCGCTGTTACAGAAGCAGTGACTGAAGTTATCGTTAATGCACTGCCTTTTGATGTAAGGCTTTTCCCAAGCCCTAACAACGGTGCGTTCAGTGTTACCGGTATCGCTGGAACAGACAAGGACGTAGCAGTGACCATTGAAGTGACTAATATGCTGGGACAGGTGGTTTATACTAATCAGTCTATAGCACCAAATGGTATGATCAACAACCAGGTTTCGATCGGTGGCAATCTTTCTACCGGCAACTATGTGCTGATCGCCCGCAATGGCAATGAAAACAAAACGATCCATTTTGTGATTGAGAAATAGTGAAAGGCGGATTGCAGACGAATAAGGGCTGGTGGAAACGCTGGCCCTTGTTTTATTTAGATAGAACATTTGAAACACGGAAAGCGCTATTTTCCCTATTTTTACACCTCATGCGGAGCAAACTCATTTTATTATTGCTGATACCCGTGCTGCTCATGACAGCCGGGTGTCATGTATATAGTTTTTCGGGGGCGACTATTGAGGGTAAGACTCTGAATATACACCAGCTGGAGAATAAGGCGCGGAACGTGGAGCCCAGCCTGGCCTCTACACTTACCGATAAGCTGCGGAGCCGGATATTATCACAAACGGGCCTGTCGCCGGTGACCAGGGATGATGCCGACTATGATATGAGTGGCGATATAACCGCTTACGAAGTGACCGTGACCGGGGCAACCAACGTGCAGGTGGCCTCTAAAAACAGACTGACGCTTAGTGTAAAGATCACTTTCAAGAACAGGCTGAATGAAAAGTCTAATTTTAGCCAGACATTTACCCGTTTTTCGGACTTTGATGCATCGCAGATACTGGATAATGTAAAGACTGCATTGATAGATGATATAGGAAATCAGCTGGCAGATGATATTTTTAATAAAGCTTTCGTAAATTGGTAGCGGGTTTAGAATAATGACAGACCAATTTTCCATACAATATATATCACGGCTTCTGGATAGCCCTGCTCTGATCACCGAGGTGGATCGGAGCAGTGTTGGCCCATTGGTGCAGGCATATCCGTACCTCGTGCCATTGCGATATATTGAAGCTGCGGAGAAGCGCACACCACACGCTTTCTCGCCTGAAATGCTTGCCCGGGCCCGGCCTTACCTGGGCAATTGGATAAAATATTGCGATTTTGCGGATGCGGCCAGCCAGACATCTGTAGTAATTGAGCCGGAGACCATAGAGTACATATATCCGGTAGAAGAAGAGACGCAGGCAATACAGCCAGAACAGGCAATACAGCTGGAACATACTGACACAATAGAAGAGGTTGCAGAGCCGACACCGGCTATATTGTTTGCCCCGGAACCAGTGGCAGAGGCAGATGCGGAAGACCGTATAGCAGATGAAATTGCCGCAGAAATAAAGCATGAAACTGTGCCGGAGCCCCTGGAGCCGGTGGTGAAGGTGAGCGACGAGTTTTTGCAGCTGATAAGGGAGGAGACGCCCATTATTCAGGAACCAGCAGGTGTAGCGCCACGACCTGTTTTTGAAGCAGAGGAAGCCCCCGCTGTTCATAACGATGCCACTGATGAATATGAGATCGAAGAAGAAGCGATATCTGTTGCAGCCACGCCCGTTGCAGAACCGGTAATAGTGGCGCTGCATGTTGTGGAGCCAATTATTGAAGAGCCAACAGAAGAAATAATAAATAATACGGCGGAAGAAACATTAATATCACCTATATATACTCAGGACTATTTCCGGCAACAGGGTGAGAAGGTATCGGAAGAAATGCCGGGTGAAATAGAGGACCTGAAGGAAAGTGTGGATGCGGATGATGTAGATAAGTCGCTGATGGTGATGATGAGCTTCTCGGAATGGTTGCTGCATTTTAAAAGTACCACCCGGAAACAGGAAGAGGAAAAGAAAGACCAAAAGGCACTGAAAACGATGTGGCAGAAGGAAAAACTGGCTGCTGCGCTGGAAGAGGAAAATGAGGAAATACCCGAAAATGTATTTGAGATGGCTGTGAATTCTATAGCTAAAGAAGATGGGCTTGCCAGTGAATCATTGGCGGAAATATATATAAAACAAGGAAAATATGATAGGGCGATGGACATGTACCGGAAATTAAGTTTGCGAAATCCTCAAAAAAACGCTTACTTTGCCCGCAAAATAGAAGAAGTTTTAAAGGAAAAGCAATCATGACATCTATCGTTATTATCTTAATACTGTTGGCCTGTGTGGCATTGGCGTTTTTTATTCTTATCCAAAACCCCAAGGGTGGTGGGCTTACCGGCACTTTCGGCAGCATGAGCTCGCAGGTGATGGGCGTGAAGCAAAGCGGTGACGTGATGGAAAAAGGCACGTGGATATTGATCAGTACTGTTGCGGGTCTATGCATCATTACTGTTGCTCTGTTCCAGAAACCTGAAATTTCCAACAAGAACGGAAATGCTGCTCAGCAGAATTCGGCTCCTGCGAAGAAGAAATAGTTTTTGATCTATAGTTATTTTCCGTAAGGTCCTGCGTACGCGGGACCTTACGCTCATTTTGATGGGGCCGGTTTCTCTTTCTTGCGCACCACTATCCATTCATCTAGTTTTACATTAAAGGGCATGTTGCCGATCTTTAGGATGGCGCGTTTGTCGCGGAGGATCTGGGTGAGGGTGCCTACTCCATGGTTTGTTTTGTTTCTCAGCAGGTCGCCGGGCTTGGGTGCTCCGCCTATCGTGTCGTAGTTTTTGTCGGCTTTCTTTGCAGCGGCGGCGTTTGTTGCTACTTGTTTCTTGCGGAACAATACACTTTCGGCTGCGCTGATCACTTCCTGCTTATTTTCCGATTTTTTCCAGTCGTGGATGATCTGCTTGAACTTGCGCTCGGTGTCGCGGAGGTAGTCAAGCTCTTCTTTTTTTATGGTGTTTTGGAGGCGCAGGGTCTCGTGCTGTTGCCGCAGTTTTTCCTTGTCGGTTAGTTCTTCGTAGTGTTTTTTGAGGCGGGTATTTTCTTTCAGGAGTTTATCCAGCTCTTTTTCTTTATCAGATAGTTTTACTGATTGCTGCTCGGTGTGGTGCAGCATTTTATCGAGCTTGAAGTGCTCGCGGGCGGTAAGCTGGCGCGCACGCTCTATGACAGGGGCGGGGAGGCCGCTGCGCTGGGCTATGGCAAAGGTGTAGGAACTGCCGGGCTTACCAATGGTAAGCCTGTAGAGCGGTTCCAGTTTTTCTTCGTCAAATGCCATGGCACCGTTAAAGATGCCGCGCACTTTGCCTGCCATTACTTTCAGGTTTAGGTAATGGGTGGTGATGATGCCGAGGGCATGCTTCGCCGCCAGGTCTTCCACAATAGCCTCTGCAAATGCGCCGCCGAGGTCGGGGTCTGAGCCACTGCCGAGCTCATCAATAAAGAACAGGGTTTTGCCACTGGCGAAGTCCATGAAGTGCTTCATGTGCTGCAGGTGTGCGCTGTAAGTGCTGAGCTCGTGCTCTATAGATTGGGTGTCGCCTATCTGCACCATCAGTTGCCGGAAGATGCCGATCTCTGAATTTTCATCGGCTGTTATCAATAATCCTGCTTGTGCCATCAGCTGAAGCAGCCCTATGGTCTTCATGGCCACCGTTTTACCGCCGGCATTGGGCCCGCTGATGATGAGTATGCGGCTTTGCCGGTCGAGTGTGAGGTTGAGGGGTACTGTAGTTTTGTTAGTGTTGCGGTTTTGCAGGAATAGCAGGGGGTGGTATGCCTTTACCAGTTGCACACCGGGGTGGGGGCTCAGTCGCGGCATGCTTGCCTTCATGTCCACCGCCAGCAGCGCCTTAGCCCTGATGTAATCATACAGACCACTCACTTTGAAATATGCTTCCAGCTGCACGGAAAATTCCGACAGGTCTTTTGTTGCCTGTACGAGTATGCGGTGTATCTCCTTTTGTTCGGCGCGCTCCAGCGAGAATATCTCGTTGTTGATGTCTATGGTTTCTTCTGGCTCTATGAAGACGGTCTTTTGGGTATCACTTTCGCCATGCAGTATGCCCTTTACAACTCTTTTGTATTCGGCAAGTATGGCGGCGGTGCGGCGGCCATTGAGGAAACTCTCTGAAATATCTGCCAGGTATCCGGCCTTATTCAGTTTGCGCAGTACTGACTCAAACGTTCTGCGGGCTTCATGCCGGGCTTTGCCCAACTCTGAGCGTATGATCATCAGTTCGCGCGATGCCGTGTCGCGCACGATGCCGCTATCGTCAATAACGCTGGTTATGATGTCCGTTATCTTCTTTTCGTAGGTGATGTCGCTGCACAAGCTGCGCAGGGCAGGGAACAGGTCATCATGCTTTTTGAACCACAGCAGCAGATCCTTCATGTTGAGGGCGAGCTGATGAAAAGCCAGCAGCTGCTCGCCGGTAAGAACGCCGCCCGATATGGAAAGCAGTTTTAGCTCCTTCTGCATATTGCGGGTGAAGTCGTTCGGGAAGTGGTCTCCGGCCTGTAGTATGTTTTTAAACTCGCTGGCCTGTGTGAGCTCCCGCTCCATATGGTCCATACGGGTATGAAAACGGATATTGTCCACACGCTCGCGGGCAGCATCTGTGCGGCACTTTTGGAGGAGCAAGTCGCAGACTTTGTGAAATTCCAGCGATTCGGCGGCGTGGGCGGGGTATAGTTGCATCATAGCGCTACCGCAGGCATTTAACCGGATAAGATTTGAATTGTTTGTCTGTGGTGAGTATCGTTAAATCTCCAGTTATTGCTTGAGAAATAATAATCCTGTCGAATGGGTTCCGGTGAAACTGCTGAAGTTTTAAAAGCGTATAAAGGTCATCTATTTCTACAGGAAGGATATTGATACTATTTTCAGAAAGAAATGTATAAATTTTATGAAAAGTATTTTTCAGAATTAATTTTCCACTGCCGAACTTAATAGCAATTTCCCAAAGGCTTGCTATGCTGAGGAAACAGTTATTGTCTGAATTTTTAATTTCTTTTGCGGCCTTTTTAGAGAGCAATTTATCATTTTCGCCAAACCAAATAAATGTATGCGTGTCCAATAAATATCTCATTACATATAGTCTTTAAATTCCTCCATAGGTTCATCGAAATCAGGGGACATTACAAAAGTTCCTTTTAGTCCACCTACCTGGCGTTCTTTAATTTTTTTCTTTGGCTGGTGTTTTTGTTTAAGATACCCTACAAAATCAGCAATTTCTGCTTTTAAATTATCCGGTAAGGAGCCAATCTCGGCATATAACATTGCATCTGACATGATTCAATTCTTTGCACTACAAATTTAAGGAAATTCAGTCACATGTATTGCAAGTATGGCCGAACTACAGGGCAAACGCATTAAAATTTGTCAACCCCAGTTAGGACGGCCATTAGGTAATCTTTGCTCCAACTTGATTTTTTAC
>CAIRTW010000234.1 GCA_903881585.1 uncultured Bacteroidota bacterium
CTGATGAGCGCCATTGCTGCATACTCATTCTTCCCTAAAAAGCCTTCCATAAAAAAGGACATCGAAGAAACCAATCCACGGCTCATTGCTCAGTTCAATCAGCAACAATTAATAGCCGCCGCTTAACCCGAACTCAGGTTAAAGGGAATATCCTTATCTTGCGTCCTTTTAGCAACGCAGGTAACTGGTGATATATACATGCTTAAAGTAGGAGTTTTTGGGGCGGGCCACCTGGGCAAGATACACATCCAGCAATGGCAGCAGGTGACGGGGGCAATACTCACCGGTTTTTACGACCCTGATGATGCGCAGGCAGACGCAGTGATTGCCAAATACGGCGTTGCAAGGTATGCTGATATGGATACCCTGATAGAGGCTTCGGACGCTATAGATATAGTTTCGCCAACAACAACCCATCACGATATTGCCAAAAAATGTCTGCTGAGCGGCAAGCACGTATTTATTGAAAAGCCGCTGGCATATACGCTGGATGAGGGGATGGAGCTGGTGCAACTGGTGAAGGAAGCCAATGTGAAATGCCAGATAGGCCACGTGGAGCGGTATAACCCCGCCTTCCTGGCTGTGGGCGAGCAACTGATACAACCCATGTTCATAGAGGCGCACCGGCTGGCGCAGTTCAACCCGCGCGGTACAGATGTATCGGTGATACTGGACCTTATGATACATGATATAGATATAGTGCTGAGCCTGGTGAAATCGCCGGTAAAACGCATATCTGCAAGCGGTGTATCAGTGCTGAGCGAAACGGCAGACATAGCGAATGCAAGGATAGAATTTGACAATGGATGTGTGGCCAATCTCACATCGAGCAGGATATCGCTGAAGAACATGCGCAAGATGCGGCTGTTTCAGCGAGACGCATACATTGGGATAGACTTCCTGGAGAAGAAAACGGAGATAATCAGGATGAAAGCAGGCGGAGTACCTGCCGGGCTTATGGACATACCCCTGGAAACAGGAAATGGTGAGAAGAAGCTGATCTCTGTAGAAATGCCGGAGATAGCGGCCATAAATGCAATAAATATGGAATTATCCGAATTTGCGAGCGCGATCATTAACGACCGCCCGGTACGGATTTCGGTATATGATGGCTACCAGGCTATGGACGTAGCCCACCAGATATTAAAAAAGATGAGCTTGCATAATGAATTGCACAATGTTTAACCGTTTTTTACGTTAACTTAGATAGGGAGGAGCTATAATGTTGAAATTTTTTACCTGGCTGAGCTGTTTGTTAGTTTTAATTTGTGCTGCACTTTTGTGGCATTCATGCAATATCATTAACCCTCACGAGGTTGTTCCTACTTACGTTCACATTGACTCCTTTACGTTTGTACAGAATCCTGGAGTAAAATTGCTTAACACTAACGGCTCCGCAGGCACAGGCTTAGCTGCACCTACTCACGCCATAACCAGTGTATGGGTGTATTATAATGAAAACCCGATCGGCATTTTCGACCTTCCCGTTACATTTCCGGTAATGGCCAGCGGCAGCCAGGGCCTTCAGCTGTCCCCATCTATAGCTGTGAACGGGCAAAATAATGTGGTGAATACGTATTCCTATTATACGCTGGATACATCCACGCTTGTTGCTAATCCGGGGCATATTATCAATTATGCTCCCAAAACACAGTTCTACCCGGATGTGAAAGTAACGAACATTGCTAATTTTGAAACTGCCAGTTTACCTTTTGCCGCCTGGGAAGGAATCCAGCACATGATCAGGGTAACAGGTGGCGATTCTATTGTATGCGATGGTTCGTGGGCAGGACAGGTACTGCTAAATGGGGTTGGTGACAGCTCCGTAGATAGTTCAAAAGTACCATTCTCAATTCCGGATGGCACAGCGTTCATAGAGTTCGATTATAAAAGCACTGTTCCGTTTTACATTGGGCTACAGGCCAATCTGAGCAGCAAAATCACGTCTGCACCTAATTATCTGACTGGGGTGAACCCAAATGGTGGCAGTGGCTGGCAGAAGTTTTATCTGGAGGTAGATGGCTTTACAGCCGAGGCGCAGTCGGGCATAACCGGGGTAACATACAATCTTTATATAAAAGCGGCATTGGCTGATGGCCAGACCAGCGGCAGGTTATTAATTGACAATATTCAACTTGTAACGTTTTAAGCAGCATGCGATTAAGCCCTGTGAAAAGAAAAGCTATCCGGCAAATGGTACTGCTGGACTATGTAGCTGCTGCGTTGGCCTGGCTTACGTTGTGGATATACCGGCAACATGTGCTTACAGGCCTGAAGTACCTGGATACGCTGCAAAAATTTCATGCACGGGATTATGTAAATACACTACTTGTAATTCCCGGAGGCTGGTTGTTCTCCTATCTGCTTACCGGCACGTACTTTGACCTTTACCGCAAATCGCGCCTCAACGAGATAAACCGCACACTGATCTCCTGCATTATCGGCTGCATTATGGTGGCCGTGATCGTGTTTGCCAACGACAGCAGCGATTATTCTTATTTTATCAGCGAGTTCAGCCACTACCTGCTCATCCATACATTGTTTGCATTGGTGTTCCGCCTCATAATACTTTATGGTGTAAAGCGGAACCTGAAGAACGGAAAGGTAGGGTACAACACCCTGATAATAGGGGGCAACCAGCAGGCAATAAATATTTATAAGCAGGTGCATGATAACCCGAAAGTGCTGGGCAATATTTTTGCCGGCTTTATATACTCCAGCAAAGAAGCCAGCAATGGCATGACTCAATACCTGCCGCAACTCGGACATTTATCGCAGCTGGAGGAAATAATAGATAAGCACAGTATAGAAGAAGTAATAGTGGCCGTGGACTCTTCGGAGCATCACCTGCTGGAAAATATCCTTACCCGCCTTAGCTACAGGCCGGTGGTGGTAAAAGTGCTACCTGATTATTACGACATCCTTTCCGGCTCTGTAAAGACGAACAATGTGTATGACGCAGTGCTGATACACATACATCCCGACCTGATGCCGGACTGGCAGCGGGTTTGCAAGCGGGCAATTGATATAGTTTGTTCGACACTGGCATTGATATTTTTGTCGCCGCTTTTATTGTTTGCAGCAATTATGGTGAAGCTGTCGTCAAAAGGGGGCATACTGTACAAGCAGGAGCGCATAGGGATATTCGGCAGGCCATTCAATATTTATAAGTTCCGGTCCATGTACATGGATGCTGAGCAAAAGGGGCCGGCTTTGTCGAGTAAGCTGGACCCGAGGATAACGACCTGGGGGCGGTTTATGCGCAAATGGCGTATAGACGAGCTGCCGCAGTTTGTGAACATCATAAAGGGCGAGATGTCACTGGTAGGGCCAAGGCCGGAGCGCAAGCATTACATAGACATTATCAGCGACCAGCACGCACACTATAAGTACCTGCACAAAGTGAAGCCGGGGCTAACCTCGTGGGGCATGGTGCAGTTTGGCTATGCAGAGAATGTAGATGAGATGGTGCAGCGCATGAAGTATGACCTGCTCTACATAGAGAACTGCTCACTGGCGCT
This sequence comes from uncultured Bacteroidota bacterium, assembly GCA_903881585.1. GTDB lineage: Bacteria > Bacteroidota > Bacteroidia > Chitinophagales > Chitinophagaceae > Nemorincola. Next base: position 3,522 of record CAIRTW010000234.1, read on the forward strand.
GGATGTGAAGATCATCCTTTATACGTTTATGGTGATTTTTCAGGGAAGAGGGAAATAATTTGTTAACCCCTTTCCCCAAAAAGGGGACCATATATTTTAGCTACCGTTAAAACGTTTGGCTACAATTAAATAATTGAGCTAAACTATTTTTGTAGTGAGAAAGCGAATAAAAAATGAGGGTAAGCCACTTTAGGGGTTTGGGGTTAATTATTTTATAGCAAAGGCTGCCTTATTAGGGCCGCCTTTCGTTATTTTGCGGCATGTTTAAGAAGATAAGCATATTATTAACCTTGTTCACACTGCTTGTTGCCGTTAATTTGAGCGCACAAACAGATACTGGAAGCCTTGTTATGCAGCAACATGCCGGCGACCATCTGCGTGTAAGCCTGCTCACTTGCGGCCCAGGCGATGAGGAGGTGTGGGAAGTTTTCGGTCATACTGCTGTGCGGGTTATAGACTCTGAGCACCACACCGATGTGGTGTTTAATTATGGCACTTTCGATTTTGGCCCTGATTTTGAAATGCAATTCATGCGGGGAAAACTAAAGTATAGTTTGGCTCCTATGCCATTCAATATTTTCATGCAGGAATATGTGGAGGCAAAAAGAAGTGTAGAAGAACAACAGTTATTGCTCGACTGGAAGCAAAAAGAACACATCTACGACTTTCTGCAGTGGAATGCCGAACCGGAAAACAAATATTATAAGTACGATTTTTTCTTCGACAATTGCGCTACCCGCATCCGTGACATTTTTCCAAGGCCGCAGGTGTTTGGGAAGGAATTTCATTACGGCCAGGCGCTGCCGGATGGGAAGCGGCTTACTTTCCGCGACATTATCAATGTCTATTTCTACCGCGACTACTGGACCAGGCTGGCAGTGAACATCCTGCTGGGCAGTCGCATAGACAAGCCCATGACCAATGCCGATATCATGTTCCTGCCAGATTACTTGCGGGATGGGGTAGGGGGAAGCACGGTGAACGGGCATAAGATAGCTACTGCCCCGGTTTTGATACTGGCAGGAAGCCAGTCAACGCAGGGCGGGGTGAACTATGCGCTCCTGCTCACCCTGGCTATTGCCTTACTTACTATTGCCGGGCTCACGGTAAAAAAGCTGAAAGTGCTGGGCCAGATCATGACCACTTTATTATTAGTTGTTACAGGCCTCTTAGGCTGCCTGATACTGGTAATGTGGTTTGGCACGGACCACCAGGGCTGCGCTGATAATTTCAATGTTTTATGGTGCCTTCCGCTGAATATTTTTATCGCGTTTTTCAATCCGAAAGGGAAGGGCAGGTATGCCCTGATAGCTATGCTGCTGATCTTTGTCTCTATGCTGCTTCATTTGTTCAAAGTACAGGGATTGCTGCTGCCTGAATTCGCACCGTTGTTGCTCGCTTTGCTTTTCATTTTTGGCACGATTTATAAGCGTTCTAAAACAAACGCACCAGCCAATGCCTGAAGTAAAGACCCCTGCATCCGCGCATGTGTACTACCGCAAAATGGGGACGGGCCAGGCCATAGTGCTTTTGCACGGATTGCCGGAGAGCGGCACATTATGGCAAAATATCTGGCATGAATTGTGTGCTTCCTTTACTTTGATCATACCTGATTTTCCGGGAAGCGGTAATAGCATACTTGAGCGGCAAACAAGTATTGCGGATATGGCCGCCTGTGTGAAAACGATATTGGACAATGAGGAGATAGAAAAGGCGTTGATCGTAGGGCATTCTATGGGAGGGTATGTGGCGTTTGCCTTTGCCGGTTTGTATCCCGGCTGTGTGGCAGGCTTGTCACTGGTCCATTCCACTCCGGTTGCAGATGATGAGGAAAAGAAGAAAACCAGGTTAAAAGCAATAGAATTGATACGAAACGGAGCTAAGAATGCGTTTATTAGCCAAATGGTGCCGAACCTTTTTTCTGCTGATTTTAAACAATCTAACCCATTGGCTGTCAAACAGCAAGTGGACGAAGCACTGAAAATGGAACACAACGGCCTTATCAATTTTTATGAGGCAATGATCGAACGGGCAGACCATACCTTTGTTCTTGAAAAAGCCACTTACCCGGTGCAATGGATCATTGGAGCGGATGATAATGTGATATATTATAAAAAAATATTGGAGCAATGTAATAAATCTAATATTAATTTTGTATCTTTTTATCGTAATTGCGGGCATATGAGCATGATCGAAGCGCCAGGAAACCTTGCTTACGATTTAAAGGAATTTGCTGATTATTGCTATAACCCGGTATCAAAATGAATAGCAGGCTATTCACTATATTAGTTTTCTTATGCTCGCTTTCTGTCTTTAAAGCGGAAGGCTCCCACATTGTTGGGGGTGAGGCAACTTACGTTTACCTGGGAGATACTGTATTTTCGGGTCAGCTATTCCATAAATACCAGGTAAGCCTGAGCATTTACGAAGACTGCCTGAACGGCCAGCCAGCAGCCATTGCCCAGGATAATCCGGCTCTTATGGGGATTTTTAATGCCGTTACCAAGCTTCCTTACCAGATCGATACGAATGTTTCCTATATCTCATCGCTTTCTGTGCCTATTAATTTCAGCAACAACTGTGTAAGCAACATACCTGCCACCTGCCTGCTTAAAAAGACCTTTGTAAAGAAATATTATTTACCAACAAGTACAGACGGATATATTATGGCTTACGAGCGCTGCTGCAGGAATGCCAGCATTCTCAATGTGAGCAACCCGGGAGATGAAGGTTCAACCTATTATTGTTATATACCGCCTACTACTATCCATAACAACAGCGCCGTATTTAAAAACTATCCTCCGCAGATCATTTGCCTTAATAATCCGCTGTACTACGACAATTCCGCTGCAGATACAGACGGAGATTCGCTGAGTTATGGTTTTTGCGCTGGTTTAAAAGGCGCTTCTGACATGGATATCCGGCCGATGCCGTACTATCCGAATTTTGGTGATACGGTTGTTTATGTTCCTCCTTATTCCGCGCAGACGCCAATAACCGGCTTCCCGCCCGTTCACATCAACCCTGTTACCGGCCTTATTACGGGTACTCCTAATCGCATTGGGCGCTTCCTGGTAACTGTTTTTTGTAATGAATACAGGTCAGGAGTATTGATAAATACTATAAAGCGTGAATTTCAGTTTGTAGTCACTGATTGTTCCAAGGTAGTGGTTGCCGATATTCCGCAATACTCTACTGATTTCAATACTTATATCGTGGACTGCGCAGACTATACTGTACATTTTGTAAATACGAGTAAAGGTGGATTTGCTTATCACTGGGATTTTGGTGTGCCAGGAGTAGCCAACGACACATCAGACGATTTTGAGCCCAATTTCATTTATCCGGATACTGGCACGTTCACTGTGAAGCTTGTGGTTAACCCCGGGTCCACCTGCCCCGATAGCATTAACCGGCTGGTGAAGGTATATCCCAAATTCCTTGCGGCATTCAGCGATAGTGGCCGGCAGTGCCCCGGCTCGCCTGTTAGTTTTATAGATCAATCTACGGCTACTATCAAGCCGATAACAGAGTGGCAGTGGAATTTTGGTGATGGTGGCGTTTCTTCTGATGAGAACCCGGTTCATAGTTTTGCTTATGGTGGCACTTTTAATGTAATGCTGATCTCAAAAAACGTTAAGAACTGTGTCGATACCGCCATCAGGCAAGTCATTGTTGAAACGTTCAAACCTTTTGCGGGTGACGATACTATTATTGTGAAAGGCGAGAATATTTTATTTAATGCCCAGGGAGGCATACAATATACCTGGTCGCCACCCACAAACCTAAACGATACGACTATATACAATCCAATTGGCACTTACCCTGATACGGGGCATTTCATGTATATGGTGCATGTAATAAGCAAGTTTGGCTGTACCGGCGATGACACTATAAAAGTGACCGTGGTAGGGCAGTCCGAATTTGTAGTGCCAACCGGGTTTACGCCTAATGGCGACGGCCTCAACGACTACTTCAGGCCCATAGCCGTAGGGTACCGGAGCCTCAATTACTTCAGGGTATTCGACAGGTGGGGAGAGCGTGTTTATAATTCTACCTCACTTGAAGTAGGGTGGGATGGCAGTTATGGTAACAAAAAATGCGAAATGGGTACCTATTTCTGGGAGATCAGCTATACAGACAGGTTTGGCAAAGACGGCTTCCAGAAAGGTGATGTTACGTTGATACGATAGTAAATTAAATTTAGTCCTGCGATCAGTTAACGTTTCAGGCTCAGATCATAATGATAAAAAGGCTGTTCATCATATTGCTTGTGGTTTTTTCGCTTCCGGGTCTCCAGGCGAGGGCATCTCATATTGTGGGCGGTGAAATTACCTATGTGCATTCCGGTGATACGGCTTTTGGAGGCGTTTTTTATCATAAGTACATAGTCAGCCTTAGCATATACGAAGATTGCTTGACCGGAAGCCCGGAAGCAATTGCCCAGGACAATCCGGCCTACCTGGGTGTTTTTGAGGGCAGTGGCCACCCGGTGGAGCTGGATTATGGACCTGCCGGAATTAACTACACATCATCGGTATCTGTTCCTGCCAATTTCAGTAATGCCTGTGTGAGCAATGTGCCGGCCACCTGCCTGTTAAAGAAAACTTTTGTAAAGACGTACTATCTCCGGCCAAATGCTACCGGCTATGTGGTGGCATATGAACGTTGCTGCAGGAATAGCAGCATAGTAAATATTGTGAACCCCTCAAATAATGGGTCAACCTTTTATTGCACCATACCCGCAGCTCCTATTGTAAATAACAGTGCGGTCTTTAAGTACTATCCACCCCAGATCATATGCCTTAATAATCCGCTATACTACGACCATTCGGCTACTGATGCAGACGGTGATTCACTCAGCTATGGGTTTTGTGCTGCTTTTAATGGTGCATGGGCCGACTCAGTAAAGCCTATTCCTTATTACCCTGTATGGGGAGATTCGGTTACCTACGTTGCCCCGCCATACTCTTCGCAGGTGCCAATGACCGGTTTTCCTCCTATTCGTATTGACCCGGTTACAGGTATAATAACGGGTACGCCAAACCGCATAGGGCGCTTCCTGGTAAATGTTTTTTGCAACGAATACCGGAGCGGGGTATTGATCAATACCATCAAACGCGAATTCCAGTTTGTAGTGACACCATGTTCAAAAGTCGTGGTTGCAGATATACCTCAGTATTCCACTGACTTCAATACCTACATTATCGATTGTGCCGATTATACGGTACACTTTGCGAATACCAGCACAGGAGGATTTGCGTACCACTGGGACTTTGGTGTTACCGGAGCGGTCAATGATACCTCAGATGATTTTGAGCCCTCTTTTACCTACCCCGATACTGGCACTTATACCGTGAAACTGGTGGTAAATCCGGGTTCTACATGCCCAGACAGCATTCGCCGGCTTGTGAAAATATATCCAAGATTTCATGCAGCTTTTGTTGATACCGGCAGTCAGTGCCCCGGCGACCTGATTCGTTTTACTGATCAGTCCTCCTCCACTATAAAGCCTATTACGAACTGGTACTGGGATTTTGGAGATGGGAGCGTTGCTACCAGCGAAGACCCCACCCATAGTTATCAGTACGGAGGCACTTACAATGTGCAGCTTGTAGCTGAGAATATAAAGCATTGCATTGATACCACCATAAGGCAGATTATAATGGAGTCTTTTCAGGCATTTGCCGGTAATGATACGATCATAGTGAAAGGAGAGCATATAGCATTTGATGCACAGGGCGGCACACAATACTCGTGGACACCGGCAACCAACCTGAATGATACGTCCATTTACGACCCTACGGGTACGTATCCGGATACAGGGCATTTTGTGTATGTGGTACACATAGTGAGTGATTTTGGCTGTGCGGGTTATGATACCATACGCGTGATGGTGGTTGCCAACTCAGAATTGGTGGTGCCAACCGCGTTCACACCCAATGGAGATGGCCTGAACGATTATTTCAAACCCATTGCTGTGGGCTACAGGAGCCTCAATTACTTCAGGGTATTTAACAGGTGGGGCGAACGTGTTTATAATTCCACCTCGCTGGAAGTAGGGTGGGATGGCAGTTATGGTAACAAAAAATGCGAAATGGGTACCTATTTCTGGGAGATCAGCTTCACCGACCGGTTTGGCAAAGGCGGCTTCCAGAAGGGAGATGTGACGCTGATACGGTAGTGTACTTATGCCTCAAAAATTGACTCTGTGCATCTTCCTGCATTTAAAAGCCATGACTTTCGCTGTAGCTTTCTCTGCGCTCTCACCAGAGATACTCTGATTAACAATGATCACTTTCCTTGTGCCGCTCAATGAAAATAGCCGCATTGCTGCGGCTATCAAGTGCTCCCGCTGCTGGACTTAAACCAGAGACCATCTGATTAACAGTCAGGTTTTGTTTCTTATCTTATCTTTTCATATTCTTTCCAATTGTTACTGAAAGCCTTACTGAGTAAGTGTTTCAGAATAATAATATTATTACATTTTTTCTTATTGTCGATTATTATCACTACCTTTGTGGTGCAAATTTTGGTGCAAATCTAAAACTACATATATGCAAGCAACTAAAGCAACAGCCTCATTTCTATTCGACAACAGGCGCGAAAAAACAGACGGTACATACCCCGTGAAATTAAATATCTACTATAATGGAGATAAGAAAAGGTATAACATTAAAATCAACCTTACAGAAGATCAATGGGAGAAGGTCAATGGTGAAAAGCTGCGGGATAGCTCACTGAAAGTTACCCGGCGCAAATTGAATGAAGCAAAAAGTAAAGCCGAGGAAGTTATAGAAAGTATGGATAGTTTCAGCTTTGCCGGATTTGAAGATTTGTATTTTGAAGAAAATAAAAAGAAGGCAAAATTAGACTTGGCAGGTGCTTTTGATGATTATATAAAGCCCTTGGAGGAAAAGGGGCGTAATGGCAGCGTACAGGCCTACGAAACCGCAAAGAATTCATTTGTTGATTATAAAGCCGGTATATGCCTAAAAGATGTTACCCCTGAATTCCTGGAAGGATATGAGCAACACATGCGGAGTAAAAATAAATCTGCAACCACCATAGGCATCTATACCAGGCATTTGAGGGCTGTAATAAACAAGTGCATAAACGATGGGTTATTGAGCCGTGATGCTTATCCATTCGCTAAATATGCTATCCCCAGCAGCCGGAACGTAAAAAAAGCATTAAGCGCAGAGGAATTAAAAAAGGTATTCTATTATCGCCCAGAAGATCAGAACCAGTCGAAAGCCCTTGATTTTTGGCTACTGTCGTATCTATGCAACGGAATGAATATGAAAGATGTCTGCCTGCTAAAGCACAACGACATTAGCGGTGATTTCATATTGTACAACCGAGCTAAAACAATAAACACACGGAAGAAAGACCTTCGACCCATTAAAGTTGCCCTATCTACACTTGCAAAAGAAATAATCTGGAAAAGGCAAACAGAAGGAGCCGGCGCTGCTTACTTATTCCCTATGCTATCCCCAGACCTCACCCCAAAACAGGTAGATAGCAAAGTGCATGACTTCATAAAGTATGTAAATAAGCACATGAAGGATATTGGTAAGGATTTGGCAATAAGCACTCCCCTACTCACATATGCAGCCCGGCATACCCATGCTACAGTATTAAAACGGAAAGGTGCATCTACAGAAATTATCCGTGAGAACTTAGGACATGCAAGTGTAGCGACTACAGAACAATACATGGATAGCTTCACGGATGATGTAAAGAAAGAATATGCTAACTTGCTTACAGATATGTAAGCTATGGCAGACAATAAAGCAATACAGGAATTATTTCAACCTCTGGCAGCACGTTTGACAATCATTGAAAATCAAATGGCAGAGCCATACACAGACCCGCCAAAATTATTGAAAGATATTGGTGAGCATATAATGGTATTACCAGAAGGTGAAATAATTCCTGCACTTGAAAAACAAATTAAGTGGCTTAATAGCATAAGTGAAATTGGGAGTTACAATGATCAAATTGATAAGTTGCCCGGTTTTGTGGAAATGCCTTGGACAACAGAGGAGGATAAGAAAAAATATAATGAAGAAATTAGTAAAGAACTGAAATATTACCATTCAAACCTCGCAGGTTTTGTTGAAAAAATAAAATACTATAGCACCGCACAAGTTGCACATAATAACAACCCAATCCAACCTATAATACTACCTGAGAATTTCACGTTGCAGCAGTTATTGGAGAACACGAAATTCAAACCTGTACTATCAGTAAATGAAGCTGCCTTATTTTTGGGTTATATGCGCGACATGGGCTACATACCCAACTTTGCAAATGACGGGCTTGGGGAAATTGGTTTGCTATTTGGAAAGAGTAAACAAAATGTACGTACAGCTTATAAGACCTTAAATGATCGAAAAGAAGAAGCATATAAGACCAGCAGAGAAAGTCTCATCAGCCACCTACAGACAATTATCGCAGCCATAGACAAGGATTTGCAGCCTGTCGAAAAAATCTAACAATATTATTGCCAGCATCAGCCGCAAAGTTTGTAACCCTTTTTGTAAGGGGTTACAGGCTCTGTTATACCCTTGCCCGTTCTATCTTTGTGTCAAATAAATAAATTATGGATGAAGAGAAAATGAAAAAAGAGTTTGATCAGTTAAAAAAGATGATTGGCGCATTACAGGCAGCGTCAAAGAAGTATTTCAGTATTGAAGAAGGAGCAGCCTATATAGGCGTGAGCAAGAGTACCTTATATAAGCATACCGCAGGCGGTCAGATCCCATTCTATAAGCCCGGGGGAAAATTAATAACGTTCAGTAAAGATGATTTGGATAAGTGGTTATTAAAAACAAGAATACCGTCAAATGAAGAATTGAGGGCAAGTATATAATAAAGAAAAAAAAGTAAGAAATATGAGAGAAGTAAGACATGAGGCTACAGGAGTAGCAAAAAGAAAAAGTGAAGACATTGAAAAAAAATGGTTCACAGTAAATGAAATTTTTGAATTAAAAATTGGAAGCGGAATATGGTTGTGGGATAACTATATACCCAAAGGTGAGATAACAGGTATAACAGGGCCGTCTGATACAGGAAAATCAACATTATTAAGGCAGCTTGCAATGGCTATAATATCTGGTGCAACCGAGTTTCTCGGAAAGCCGCTGCATATTAATGGAGGTGATGTAATATACATATCTACAGAGGATGGAGTTATAGGTCTGCAAGAAAGCCTGCAAAAGCAAGTAACCGGGATGCAGATAGATAAGGAACGATTAAACCAGTTGCATTTTCTATTTGATGATCAGGATATTTTTTCTGAAATATTAGAGCAGTTGAAAACAAGAAAAGTCGAGTTAATAATAGTAGATAGTATGAGTGATACTTTTGAAGGTAATGCAAATGATTTTGTAGGGGTTAGAGCGTATATGCGTTCTTTGAAAAGACTATGCCGGGATTTTGGTTGTTCTGTAATACTCCTTCATCATAATGTAAAGAATTCTGAAAAAAGCAGTCCTGATAAAAATAAATTAAACGGGTCGCAGGCATGGGAGGCGAAAATGAGATCGCTGATAGAATTAAGATTAGGTGAAAACCACAGCCAGCGCCTGCTAACAATCCTGAAAGGTAACTATGTTACTCAGGAACTAAAGAAGCAGTCAATAGTTATAGATTTTGATGGAGAGCAATTGTTATATAGTACCACCGGGGCAACATATAACGGCCATGGGGCGGTGAAGAAACAGGAAAGCAATAAAAAATACAATAAGGAATATTGGGTAGAGCAGATGTGGATAGTGAGAGATGATACCAGTCTATCTTTTGAAGAAGCAAGAAGTCAATTAGTGGCTATGCATCCCGATGAGCATGTACCGAGTACAACATGGTTCAAAGAAAATTGATAATTGTATCGAAATGGAAATAGTTACAAAAATAAAATCTGGTGTGTAAGATGCTGCCTGATGTCAGTCGCTGGTCGCCAATACTATAGGATAATGACCGACCGACTAAAAATAATGCCTCTGTACTGAATAAGTGCAGGGGTATTTTTTTGCCTTGAAAATTTTTGATAAATTTTTTCGGGCAACCATTTCAAACGCAACAACTAATACACCGTACTTAAGACCCACCACCATCCTAAAGACACTAAAAATACAAACACAATCATAGTGGCGAAATCTAAATTATAGAGGTAAGAATAAAATAGCGTCAAATTGCCTGTTTCCTTGCCCAAATTAGGCTCATTTTGCTATAGTAATACATTGATAAGGCAAGGGGTTAATCCGGCTACAATAGGCAAGAATAAAAAAGAGGATATTCATGCATTTGGATGCCCCCCTACCAGTGCCTTAAAAAGCATAAAAACACCGAAAAACAACAAAAACGATGCTATATATAAGATATGGCTAATCTTTTTGAAAATATGTCTTAAACTGAAACGAGTTAAATCTGTCAGGTGTAAGTCTGAATAATGTAAGTCAGTATGTCAATACCAACCAACGAACGCAACCCTATGAAGTCTTGGAAAGAGGTGCCGCCCCCGGCATCATAACGCCAGAACAAAATATACCTGGCTGCAGAATATGCATTGGGCAGAAGTATGCAGTTCTTTCAACTAATCAATGCTATTGAGCAAAAGCCAGAGGTCAGTAACTCCGATGAAGCAGCAGTAGTAATTCATCAACAGCGGTTCCCTGATTATGCGAGGTTCATCGGACGCACTTCATTCATGGCAGTAATATTTGTGTCAAAAGCCAATTCCGCAACAGCCATGAAAAATGGCAGATGCTACATACGCACATAGCCATCCCTTCCTTTTGCCCCAAATCTTCCAGCC
>CAIRTW010000235.1 GCA_903881585.1 uncultured Bacteroidota bacterium
AAAGGTATTGGGGCCGACATTTTTGGGGAATAGGGTATGGCGCATGGAGTACAGGTATTATAACGGAAGAAATGGTTCAGCAATATTTGGAGCATCATAGAGATGAAAGTAATCCGAACGCTGAAAATTTGATCCTAGAGTAGGAATTTATTCCGGCAAAAATGAACCTATGCACTTCCAGTGCATAGTAATTTAGTTTAGTTTTATGCTATGGGGAACAACCGGCAATATAGCGTGCTTTTACTCCTTGTGCTGGTATGTGTCGTTTCCAGGGTGCCGGAACTTGTGAGCAATAAGTTGTTGCTGGATGGAGATGAGTGCGTAGTAGCCCTCATGGCGAAACATATGATGCAGGGCAGGGCATTTTCGGCTTTTTTTTATGGGCAGGCTTATGGTTTTTCGCTGCTGGAGTGTTTGTTCATCATCCCTTTTTATTTTCTTTTTGGAGTTACAACGCTTTCGGTAAAGTTGGGCATGCTGGCGTTGTGGACCACTGGCGTGCTTTTCTTATACAAAGCGCTTAATGAAATTAATAAGGGTGATAGCTGGCTGCCATTGCTGCTGATCCTTGCCTTTATCCTTTGCCCGGCATGGGCGGTATGGTCTATGAAGGCGAGAGGAGGATATTTGACTTCATTCACGTTAACTTCCATTGTTTTATACCTTTTGGCGCGTGATAAGATGCGCAATTTGGTAGTGTTTTTTATTGGAGTTCTCTGCTTTTTTATATACCAGAGCCAGCCGCTGTGGTTGCCGGGCCTTGTGCCGTTTCTCGGTTATTTTCTTTTGAAAAAGAAAAAGGCAGGTTCGGCGCTGCTATTTATGTTGCCTGTTTTGCTACTGGCAGTGTGCGTATTTTTTTATAAGCGGGGTATGCTCGAATTCGGGACAATACAGGCAGACTATACCTTTTTTAGCCTGGGCGCAAGGCTAGGCCGCATACCGCTGTTGTTATACTACTCGCTGCATGGCAATTATTATTTCGATGAGATACAGAAGCCAAATTTGTTTTGCGCGTTTCTTGCAGTTTTTTTTGAGGTTCTGGTCTTTTGTTTGCTGGCGCTTGCTGCTTACAACATTGCGACGCGAAAGAAAGGTACATTGCTTTTTGATCTCTCCGCATTATCCCTGGTGTTTACACTGCTGGTTACCGTTTGCTCAGTAGGTAAGCAGGGCAGGTATCTGCTACCCATCACAGGTTACGCGATTTTATCTTTTTTGTTATTGCTGAATACCGTAAACATCAAAAAGGGAATTGTATTTGGCGTGGGCATTGTCTGCCTTTTACTCGGGGCAGCTTCAGTGGTTAGTTTTTATGATTTTGCTTTCCTGCCGGTAAGGGAAAAGCAATTAAAAAATGCGCTGGGGCATCTTACGGAAAGGGGTATTCATTACACTTATTGCAATGACAATATGTTTACCTGGCAGGTGATCTTTTACTCCAATGAACAGGTGTTGTGCCATGAAAGGTTGTCACCGGGTCGGTTTCCTATATATCAATGGTACGTAGACAGCGCGTACTATAGTGGTGCAAAGACGGCGTATATCTCCGAAACGAGCATAGACCCTAAAATAGATTTCCCGGGATTTGTAATTATGGATGACTACTACATTGCGGTAGATCCGCCGAAGAACATTATTGCTAAGGAGTTTCCTCGACTGGCGGAACGGCCGAAGTATTATTATTGTAAGGAGTGAAGCACACCTGCACTTTACTTTAAGAATTCGTTTACCTCTTTGAAATAAACCTCCGGATTATCGAGCCAGCCATAATGGATACTGTGATCCATATACACGATCCTGGAGTTTTTAAACGCCTGGTGCGATTTTTCAGCGATGGCCTTGCTCACAATATCTTCCTTGCCTTGTATGATGAGGACTGGCTTGTTGTATGACTTCAGCTTTTCGGTGCAATTGAAGTTTATGCGTTGCAGGTCATTCCATATGAGCTGGTTAACAGTTTGATTTCCCTGGGTTAGCCGCTCACCGATGACAGGAATGAACTTTGGGTTTATGACGTAGGCGTGTGCCAGGTTTAGCCCACGGTGCAGCCGCGCGAAATGGCTGGTATCGCCGGCCGCTATTTTTGCCGACCAGTAGTTTACCGAATCCAGTTCTGTTTTGGTGAGTTTGGAATCTATGGAGCTTTGCACATCTGTCAGCAGGCCCAGATCAACTCCGCCGGATGAGGACAGAATGATCTTGTCAATTGTTTCGGGGTGTTTTGTAGCATAGTAAGACACGACTATGCCCCCGAAAGAATGGCCAAGGATGGACCATTTATCAATGTTTAGCTGCTTTCTCAGGGCTTCTATATCGTCTATCATCAGGTCCATTGTTACGGTGGTAGAATCCAGCGTCTGTAGTTTTGACTGGCCTGTACCCCGCTGGTCGTAAATGATAGTCATGCAATGTTGCGAGAGTGTCCTAGCCATGCCCTCAAAGCCCTCGCTGTTCATGCCCGGCCCGCCATTAATGATCAGAAGTGGCTTGCCGGCCCCGAATGTGCGGTAGTGTATTTTGGCGCCGTCTGTGCTGGTTGCAAAGCCATCTTTTGGAACATCAAAGCCCATGGTAAGCAGGCAGCAGATCAGCAGGGCGCAGTATGTTTTTAAGTGAGTCATTTTTGTTGAACGTAATTTAGGGACTGGGCCAAATGATTTTTCGCCCGTGCAAAGTTAATTAGTGGAGACTAAGTTAAGCGTGAAAAAGAATTTCGTTATCTTTAAGTAATGAAAACCAGGCAGGAGATAGTTGACAACTGGCTGCCCCGGTACACCGGGCAAAACCTTAAAGATTTTGGCGAGTATATACTCCTGTGCAACTTCAGCAGCTATGTAAACCAGTTTGCCGAAATGCACAAAGTGCCTGTGGTAGGGCTGGACAAGCCCATGCAGTGCGCTACCGCCGAGGATATAACGATCATCAACTTTGGCATGGGCAGCCCGGCGGCGGCTACTATGATGGACCTGCTATCTGCGATAAAACCAAAGGCGGTACTGTTTCTTGGCAAGTGTGGAGGACTGAAAAAGAAGAACAAAGTTGGCGACCTGATACTGCCTATTGCTGCCATACGCGGAGATGGTACGAGCAATGACTACTTCCCCGCAGAGGTACCGGCGCTGCCGGCCTTTGCACTGCAAAAGGCTATTTCTACTACTATACGTGAGCATAAGCGCGACTACTGGACCGGTACTGTATATACCACCAACCGGCGGGTGTGGGAGCATGATGATGCTTTCAAGAATTACCTGCGCAGGGTACGGGCTATGGCCATAGATATGGAGACGGCAACGATATTCAGCACCGGTTTTTTTAATAAAATACCGACCGGGGCGCTACTGCTCGTATCAGACCAACCGATGGTGCCGGATGGGGTGAAGACTGCTGCGAGCGATACAGAGGTAACGAAAAATTTTGTAGAGAGTCACCTGCGCATAGGGATAGATTCACTGAAACAATTGATCAATAACAGGCAGACGGTGAAGCATTTGAGATTTTAGTCGAAAGTCTAAAGTAGAAAGTTGCGAGTTTTGAAAATCAAAAAAAAGTTCCACTTTTGTCATCCTGAGCGAAATCGAAGGGCCTAATTCCAATGCTATCTGTTAATGGATTGACTATATCTTTTGAGGGGGAGCGGCCATTTACGGCTGTTCGAGATCTTTCGTTTAGTATAGACAAGGGCAAGATGCTGGCGATAGTAGGTGAGAGCGGATCTGGAAAATCACTTACAGCACTGGCACTGATGGGTTTGCTGCCGCCGGGGGCAAAAGCTGTAATAGCAAGCGGCCGATTTTTAGACGCAGACTTGCGACTTAGGACTCACGACTTACGACTTCATGCCGGTATGATATTCCAGGAGCCGATGAGCTCGCTTAACCCGGTGATGAGGGTGGGAAAGCAAATACGCGAAGCAATACTTGTTCACCAGAAAATATCGAATGATGGTGCGAAACAACTGGCCATAGGCTGGCTGGATAAGGTGCGGCTGCCGGAACCGGCAAAAATGTACGATCGTTACCCGCACCAGCTTTCGGGTGGGCAAAAGCAGAGGGTGATGATAGCAATGGCCATGTGCAACCACCCTGCGGTGCTTATAGCTGATGAGCCAACGACCGCGCTGGATGCCACGGTGCAGCAGGAGATAATAAGACTGATGCAATACCTGCAGCAGGAGCATGGCAGTGCAATGATATTTATAACCCACGATCTGGCACTGGCGGCAACTATAGCCGATGATGTGCTGGTAATGCACAAGGGAGAGATGGTGGAGTATGGTCCGGCAGAAACGGTATTAAAATATCCGCAGCAGGTATATACCAGGGCGTTGCTGTCATGCAGGCCATCGCCGGAGCAGAAAGGATACCGGCTGCCCGTGGTGCCCGATTTTATTGATGGGGTAGCGCCGGCATCGCGTGCATCGTACGATACGATTGTGGTTGGTGCGCCCTTAATGGAAGTGAAAAACCTTGGTATATGGTTTTCGGAAAACAAGACCGGCCATGATAAGAGCGGTTATTTCAGGGCGGTAGATGATGTTTCGTTTGTGTTGAACAAGGGGGAAACGCTGGGGCTGGTAGGGGAGAGCGGGTGTGGTAAAAGCACGCTGGGCCGCAGCCTTGTTGGGCTGATACCTGCGAATAGCGGACAGATACTTTATAAAGGCACGGACCTCGCCACATTGCCCATGCGTGGGTGGCGCGATATGCGGCGGCATATCCAGATGGTTTTCCAGGATCCTTATTCATCGCTCAATCCAAGAATGACGATTGGTGATGCGCTGATGGAGCCGCTGATGGTGCATAGCATAGTGCCGAAAAATGAGCTTAGAAAAGAAGCGTTGCGGCTGCTGGATCTTGTGCAGTTGCCAGAGGATGCGCTGAACCGCTACCCGCACCAGTTCTCCGGTGGGCAACGGCAACGGATAGGAATAGCCAGGGCGTTGGCCCTGCGGCCCGAGTTGCTGATATGCGACGAGAGCGTATCTGCACTGGATGTGAGCATACAGGCGCAGATACTGAACCTGCTCAAAGACCTGCAACAGGAGCTACAGCTTACTTACCTGTTTATTTCACATGACCTTGCGGTAGTACACTACATAAGCGACCGGGTGATGGTGATGCAGGCAGGCAAAATAGTGGAGAGCGGAGAGGCCGGGCAGGTGCTGCAGCAGCCGAAGGATGAATATACTAAGCGGCTTGTGGAGGCGGTGGTGTAGCTTTAATAAATTACCTATGATGAATGTGATCAAGACCGGTTTATTGTTTTTCATTTTCTTCTTTTTTTGCAGCCAGGCAAAAGACGGTATCTCTGTTATAAAAACGAAGTGTGAGCTGATAAACAAAAACTTAAAAAACTTTAGTAGGAAGACAATAGAAGATGCGGGCCAGTCTGCTGATGGCGGAACGATCACTGCTTATTATGAGCGAAGTAAATTGCAGCGTATCACAGCCGAGTATTTTGGTGAAAGCGGAAAGAATAATAGTGACTATTATTTTGATGATGGGGTTCTTATTTTCGTTGTTGAAAAAGACTTCAAATACAACAGGCCTTACTATTATGACAAGAAAGCAGCCCAGGAAAACGATGACACCGAATGGTATGATAATAAGAAGACAAAAATAGAAACAAACAGATTTTATTTCAATAATGGCATACTGTTTAAGTGGGTCAATGCGGCAAATAAAGAAAATCCCGTCGATTCGGCAAAATCAAAAAAATGCAAATCGGAATTGAATAGGCTTGTAAAATTATTGAGATAGTAGTTGTTTGTTGCGCTGCCATGCTGCCTTTCTTAGTTCTTTTGCATCAATATTTTTACCTGTAAATACATCACTCATTTCAGAGATGTCAATCGAAGGGTTGCCACGAATAATTGTTACTCCATTAATTGTGAACGTATTTTCAGGAGGGATTTCTTTTTTGGTGGGCTTTGAAATACTAAAATCAAAACGTTTGGAAAGGTCTTTTAAAGCTTCCAGTGTTTTAGAGTTTTTATATGTGATGGTTACCTCCGGCATTTTACAGAAATTTACACAAAGATAAGCACTTTATATACTTGATGCAGGGCAAACGCATTAAAATTTGTCAACCCCAGTTAGGACGGCCATTAGGTAATCTTTGCTCCAACTTGATTTTTTACGTCTGGTCTTGATACTTATTCGTTTTACGCCTCTATAGTCATCGTGCTGCTTTAAAAGGT
>CAIRTW010000236.1 GCA_903881585.1 uncultured Bacteroidota bacterium
CCATCGCTCCCGATTAGCTGCATCAAGCGGTTTAGCAGATGTACTCTACATAAGCTTTAGTCTTTCGTTTCTACGGCGGAAAATGGCGCCATCATGGGCTGTGCTTTATCGCTGCTATCATCTATATTATAGTGTGTTTTCAAAGTCTATTTGGTATTATAATAAACCGCATAAACCACTATCAGAATTGCTATATAGCTATAAATAAAAAACCAGCAAGTCATGGTTCGGCGGGGCTCACCATGACACCATTCTTTTAGCTTTTAAACAAAATAGGGCGGTTTATTATCAGATATAGATGAGGTAGCTCCTTCCAAACAACCTCATCTATACCCTACTAACCAATTGACTTTTCAACCTATTAACCTATCAGCTTTTCAACTTAATTCTCCTATCATATCCTTCGGGTCTACCCATTCATCAAACTGCTCTGCGGTTACATAGCCAAGGTCAATGGCCGTTTGTTTCAGGGTTTTGCCTTGTTTGTGGGCAGTCTGTGCTATTTCGGCGGCTTTGTAGTACCCTATTTTGGTATTCAGCGCAGTTACCAGCATCAGCGAATTGTTCACGTGCTCCTTTATGTTTGCCTCTATCGGCTCCAGTCCTTCAGCACATTTGTCGTTGAACGACACGCAGCCATCACCTATGAGGCGGGCACTGTGCAGGAAGTTGAAGATCATTACCGGCTTGAACACATTCAGCTCAAAATGCCCCATAGATCCGCCTATGCTTATGGCCACATCGTTGCCCATTACCTGTGCTGCAATCATCGTCAGCGCTTCGCACTGTGTGGGATTTACTTTGCCCGGCATGATAGACGAACCCGGCTCATTATCTGGTATATGGAACTCGCCAATGCCAGCGCGAGGCCCTGAGCTCAGCATACGGATGTCGTTAGCTATTTTCATCAGGCTTACGGCCACTGTTTTCAGCGCACCGTGAGTTTCCACAATGGCATCATGGGCAGCGAGGCTTTCAAATTTATTTTCTGCCGTTACAAATGGCAACCCTGTAAGCTTGGCGATGTTCTCCGCTACTTTTACCGAGTATCCTTTAGGCGTATTGATGCCCGTGCCTACAGCAGTACCACCCAAGGCAAGTTCGCTCAGGTGTGCCAGTGAATTGTTGATAGCCCGAAGGCCATGGTCCAGCTGGGAAACATAGCCACTCAGCTCCTGCCCTACTGTGAGCGGCGTAGCATCCATAAAATGCGTGCGGCCTATCTTCACCACATGCATGTATTGTTTGCTCTTCGCAGCAAGTGTATCGCGCAGTTTCTTGATGCCGGGAATGGTCACATCCACCAGCATTTTGTAAGCTGCTATGTGCATAGCAGTAGGGAAAGTATCGTTAGACGACTGTGATTTATTCACATCGTCATTGGGAGCAAGGAACTTTTCTTTATCGGTAAGCTGGCCGCCGTGCAACACATGCCCACGATATGCGACTACCTCATTTACGTTCATATTGCTCTGCGTACCAGAACCGGTCTGCCATACCACCAGCGGGAATTCATTGTCCAGTTTGCCGTCCAATATCTCGTCACAAACCTTGCCTATCATATCGCTCTTGTCCTGAGGCAGTACACCCAGCTCGCAATTAGTGATCGCAGCCGCTTTCTTCAGGTAAGCAAATGCCCGGACGATCTCTTTGGGCATCCTGTTGATGTCCTGGGCAATTTTAAAGTTGTCTATAGACCGTTGTGTCTGCGCGCCATAATATGCAGTTACGGGCACCTTCACCTCGCCCATCGTGTCTTTTTCGGTACGAAAATCCATAAATATCAGTAGGTTGATTTGTTTCGGGTGCAAAGGTAAGTTCTGCCAAACAAATTGTACTTCAATTTTTTGAAATGACGAATTGCAAGCATTTTCCCATTTTGATCAGGCCCTCAATCATAGTCCTATATCTGCAACAGATTAAAAATTGCACATTTTCATTCAAAATATTTTTGCACAGGTTGGTGCTGAATATCAATGATCTACGTGCTAATAATTGCACATTTGCCTTGTTGTGTGCAATTTTACCCTTGTTGCGTTTAGTTACAAAAGCAATTAGGAGGCCATGTGGCTCTATAGCTCCATTCTTTCAAGAATGCCAATCTAAGTAATAGGGAAAGGAAATTAAACTGAAAATAAACTACGCGAAATGAGCACAATGTCCGGCACGAGCCAACCACCCCTGCCTACCGGCAGCCAGATCGGTCGCTTGCGACCGATCGTCCCCTCCTAAAAACAGCCCGCCCGGCTGAAGCCGTTCGGACGGGGAGGGGAGGTGTAGCGCACTCATTTTGCGGCGAACAATTAACTAAATTTTTATTCCTTGTTCAACACTTTATTTTTAGAATTTTACGCAGCGGCTTTGGTGCGGGCGAGTTGCCGGCGCTGGGCGCGGTTGAGGTGCTTTTCGGTTTTCGGCAGGGCGATGGATGGCCGCTGTGCAGATAGCAGGACTTCATTCACAGATGGCTTTCCTGACTTTGTTTTGTCTTCTCCAGGAGCATGATCCGGATTTTCTGCCCAGTAGCGAAGGTCTTCAAGGTCGAGTTGGGCTTCTATGTCGTCTTGCTGTGTTGTAGCGGGCGATTGTTCTTTCGTTTTTGCTGGGGTGAATTGTTTGGACTGATCTGCGGCACAAGAGAGGATGTAGCCATCGATGTATGGCTTTATGAAATCGGCGGCTTCGGGGCTTTGGCTGTTTACGAATTCCATGAAGTGTGCGCCAAGCTCCAGGGTTTCATTTAGTGTGTTGCGCGCTTTGAGCTTATTGATGGTGAGTGCGAGCTTGTAGAGTGCATTGACCTCCTGGTATGTTGGCGGTTTTTCGCGGCGTTCTTCAGATAAAATATCTTCTTGCATTTTTGCCATGATGAAGTAGCAGTTCTCTGCAAGCTGTGAAGGGATGTGCTGTGCGCTATTTTTGATGTGATCCCAGTTATGATCACGTACCCAATTGTGAAGTGTGCTGCGGCTGATACCGAGCATGGATGCGATCTCGCTTTTGCTGAGGTCTGTCTGAAAGTAGAGGTGCTGTGCCTGCTGTTGTTGTTCCTGTTTCATATGCGAAGTTTTTTGTGTCATTTAGAAAATCTCTCGCAAAGACGCAAACCTGCCGGCAGGCAGGGGCGCATCCCAAAAGCGAGCGGACTCATTTCGTTTTTAAGACCGCTAAGCGCGAGAAAACAAAAGTAGGAAGTTGCAAATTGGCGATACTCACAAAACGCGAAGCAAAATCAGACGGGAGGCAGGATGGGCAACGGTTTTCAGGTTTTGAAAATTGTGGCTATCTTTTTTATTTTAATGCACGCCGGCCTTTAGCAAGCGGGGCTTGCAAAATTAAGTCGAAGTGAGACGCTTCGAAATGGTACTATAAGCTAATATTTTTCGGCCTTCAGCTGTTATTTCCTTAAAGCCTTGTATAAGTAAGTACACAGGTAGTGGTATCGGGAATGGACGAACCATCCAGTGTCAGGTTAAGCACAACTGAGCTTGAATTGAAGGTGCCATTACCTGTAGGGAAATAAAAATCAGGTCCGTAAAGGCCCGATTGAGTAGTTAAGGTGCCGGCAGCGCAAGTCAGATCGCCTATTAAAGTTCCATATGGCGTAGGAATATGCACTTCATTGGTAACACCATCTGCAGAGATCGCTGTACTGGCTATGGTACTGCTAAAAAGTGAATTTGCACAAACGCTGGACACGCTGTAAGTGCCTGCTGCCTGGGTAACACAATTGCTGCTGGCGGTAACAACTACATTGAAAGTATGCGGCTGCGCTGCCGTGCCTGCTGCCGATGAAGTTATAGTAACCGGGTATGTGCCGGGGGTGTTTATAGCAACATGCATAGCGACGGTAGATGTATAGATAGGCGTACCGGTATTAGGCGTTACTGAAAAAGTGATTCCGGCCGGAGGAGTAGAATAAGAGATGGCTACACTTTCTGCGGTACCCGACCCGTAAGTGACGGTAACGGGAAGCGATATAGTAGTATCGGCATACTGGGCAAGCGTGATATTGCTGGATAAACCACTTACCGTATAAGTAAACAGCGAACCCGCGCCGATAACCAGGTTGAAAGAATAAGCTTTGGTGCCGGCAGAATTTGTAGCATTAATAGTAATAGGGTATGTGCCGGAAACAGTGGCATTAGAAGTGAAAGCGAATGCTGTGGTAAAAGTGCCCATACCCACAAAATATGCAGGAATAACGGTAACACCGGCAGGCAAACCCGTGGGGGTAAGCGTGAGTGTACCTTGCGCATAGCCGGAAGCAAGGGTAACCGAAACCGGCACCGCAAATGTAGTGTCCCTATACTCTGTTACGTTGTAGTTAGGGATGCTGCCAACAGTGTAGGTAAAGGAAGAACTGTTGGAGTTGGTTTTTGTGCACGCGGCTACAACAGCCAGGATAATAGCGGCTAAAAGTATATGGTACTTTTTCATTGGGCTTATTGCTTTTGATCGGCAAAATAAATGCTTTTTTTATAATAAAAAAAACTTCGGAATAAACCAACCATAAAAAGCACTATTCCGTCAAAGGTGCAGCCCGCCAAGCATTTTACAATGCCGCCAGCTGCGCTGATACATAGCTTTGGGTTTGGGGGGTCATGGTGGCGGTGGCAAGTACGCCGCTGGCGGGTACCGTGCCGGAATGTGTGTAGTAGTAGTACTGTCCGTTTTTGATGGCTACTACCACCAATTGATAAGTCATGCCCGATGGCACTATGGCAGTGTTGCCCTCGCTGACGATATTGATGGTGTTGGTAGCCGCACGGTAACCTGCGCTGCCCAGTTCCGGCTCTATGGTAGACATGACGCAGTTAATGGTTGGCAGTACGAGGAAAACTTCGGTTGTGTTAGGATTGAACGAGGTATCGGGCATGACAACACCGACAGATACCATGGGTGTTGTGGCGCTATAGAAGGCATCGCAATTGGTGTATTGCAAACTGGAGGAGGAATCGCTGGAGGAGGAATCGAACACATAACCCACCCATGCACGACCATATGCATTGCTTACCACGCTTTGACTGTCTGCGGCATTGGCAACTGTGCCATTGGCAGAGTCTGCTGCTGCAACTGCCCAGTTGGTGATGGAGTCGCCATTGTTGGTGTTGCCGGCGAAGAGCTGCATCTGCTGCCCTGAGTAACCACCTTGTGCAAAACCGATACCATATTTGCTGGCAAAAACGGTTTGCCCGTTCATGCTGGCTATTACGCTTACCTGGCCGCCACTCTGCAGCAGCTGGCTGCCGGCCATAGTACCAGCACGGTTGGCGATCATATCGCCGGGTTTGAGCATTTCCACCAGTTGCACGGCTACCGTGCCGCTGGTGATGGGTGCGCCGGTGGCGGTCTTGAAAGAATAAGTGTAGAAGTGAAACATAGTACCGCTTGCGCCAAATACAATAGTATCTCTGCCGGCAGTAACGTGAAGGGTTTGCGGGGTGTAGCGCAGCCCGGCAAACAGCTTATTGGGCGATGGCTTGACGGTTACCGCAATGTCAGTGCCGGTATCATTATACTTACCCTTTGAGCAGGATAGCATTGCCGCAAATACAACTACATAAAAAAACGAGATGAAAACGAGTAGCTTCTTCATACAAAAAGGGTTTGTTTTCTATTATTGACGTAAGCCTGGGAGCAAATGTGAGGAATGAGGGACTTATTTTTATCGGCGGTGTATGCCGTACAGGTGGAGCATCGTCCATGAAGTAAATGTATCTCCAAATTAATTTGTATGTTTATCGGCATATGAATGAAGCCATAAACACTATGAGATCTGTTGCCATCCTGCTGATCAGTATGCTGTGCTTACCGGCAACTGCACAACAAAGGCCGGCAACGGCCGACCACTCTTTATTATGGTGCATATCCGGCAACGGCCTGGGCCAGCCTTCTTTTATTTTTGGCACTGAACACATGATATGTACCGACAAATATGTATGGAAAAATTATATGGAGCATTGCTTTGGCCGGTGTAAGAAGCTGTGTACCGAGCTGGACCTTAGCGATGCCTCACTGCCTGCACAGATAGGAAATGCCACAATTGACAAAACAGGAAAGGAACTAAGGTCGTACTACAAAACGGAGGACTACCAAACGGTACGCAGCTACTTTTTAGACAGTCTTCACAGAGACCTTGACACCATGCAGCACTACAAGCCGTTTTTTCTCCAGGCGCTGGCATTTGTAAAGATTGCCCATTGCGACAGCATAGTATCTTATGAGCTGCGGCTGATGCAAAAAGCCAGGAAAGCGAAAATGAAGATAACCGGCCTGGAGACGGTGAAAGAGCAGTCGGATGTGGTGGATCCCACCTCTCCGGAATCAGCAACAAGATATTTGCTGTTTGTTGCCGCCGCCAGCGATGCAGCGAAATACGAGTACAGCAAAATGCAAGCCAGTTACACCGCAGAAGATGTAGCGGCACTTTATGGCTTACTGCGCGGAAACACGACCTTGCTGGACAACCGCAATAAAAAATGGATACCCGGGATCGAAAAAATGATCCGCGACAGATCTGTGTTCTTTGCAGTCGGCGCGGCGCATTTATGGGGTGAACATGGTGTAATATCGCTGCTGCGAAAAGAAGGGTACTCCGTGATACCGATAAAGAGAAGCCTGGATGACTATCCCTGCGCATCAGAACGGAATACTGTGAATGGCAAAGTGGTGACTAAAGTTACATATACAGAGGGCAAGCCATTTAAAGATGGTACGACCTTTATCGAATACCCAAAGCGATCGCACGGCAATATTTCGGGTGCAACTGACCAGTTTGCAAAAATGGCAGGGTATGATGTAACTGGATATTTGCAAAGCCACTTGCAAATACCTGCGGGATATACAGATGATATGGATGATATAGTAACAGTGTCTTTTGATATAAATAATGATGGAAAAACAGACCGGGTGAGGATAAGGCAAGGTATAGGCTCTGAATATGACGAGGAAGCAATAAGGCTGATAAAAAATATGCCTCCCTGGAAGCGGAACCTGAACATATCTGGTGTGGTGATGCCGATAATATTCAGAAAATTGTGAGGGTGGGAGCAGTACTGATCGTTTCCCCTTCCCTGCTCTATTTGATGAGGCGGATTATCCCGAAAGCTAGTGTACCGGCTCCGTGTAGCAAATTTTGTAATGTGCCACACCTATTTATTGGCGCCATCATCTGTGCCATAGTTATTTTCAAGTTTGTGCCGTTGCGGCAGCGCCTCACGTTTATTTTAGCAGGCCTGGCTGGTGGAGGGGCGGGGGCTGTGTTGTGGTTCATTTCATTAGGTCCCCGGCTTCTGCCTTAGCGCAGATAAATTTTGATTTTTTGATTTTTAAACTCCAATGAGTATCTTCACACCAAACAAGAAGCATACATGAAATTCATAACTACTATAATACTTGCCATCGCAGTTGCAGGAACCATATTAATGACCTCATGTAGCAAAAAATATACCTGTCATTGCAGCCTTGTATATAGCGGCACACCGGGCCTGCCAGACAGCTCATCGACCGAATATAGTATTACAAACAACAAGTCGGGTGCGCAGAGTACCTGCAATGCACAGTCGGGAACGTATAACAACAACGGCATCACCACTGTTGAGAACTGCTACCTTTATTAATAAAATTTTACCAACCCTGTAATTGGTAATAGGCTAATTTTGAGCCATATTTTAGATATGGACGAAGTATTACACACCGACCCTGCGGCAACCGAAGTAACGCTGAAACCGCGCAAAAGCACGTCTTTTTACGTAAAGCGAACGACAGGCCTGATATTGCTGCTGGTACTTGCGGGGGTGTTCTTCTACTCTGCTTATAGTAAACTTGGCGTTTTTGTGCGCTGGAGCAGTCCATCTGACCATGCTTCTTTCCCGATCTCGATATATTCAGACGACAATACTTTTGACAGTTTTCAGTGGACGTTTTTTGACCTGGGGATAAGCAGCATATTACTTACCGGTATTATAGCCCGCGTGATGATAGGACTTGAGGTGCTGCTGGGCCTGTTCCTGGTGTGCCACATATTTTTGAAGTCGTTTACATATAAGGCTGTAATAGCGATATTGTCTGTGTTCATTGTCTATCTACTGGTAGTGATCATGAAGCAAGGCAATACGGGCAATTGCGGCTGCTTTGGCAACCAGGTGAGCATGACACCATTGCAGGCCATATGGAAGAATCTGGCGATGATAGCAGCGACTCTGGTGCTTTGGAAGATCTATGATGTCCAACCGTACAACAAAAGCGGAAACACAATTATATTTCTAACCGCGATGCTTTTTAGTGTTGCCTCCATTGTTCCATTTGCACTCCGGCTTATGTATGTAGGCACGGACCCGGAAGCGCCAAAGACCGCGACCACCATCAATTTAGACCAGCTATATAATTTTACTCCGGCGCCAGCATTGGACCTCAGAAAGGGCAAGCACATCGTGGCCTTTATGAGCCTCACCTGCCCGCATTGCAAGAAAGCAGCCTACCTGCTACAGATCATCCACCACGAGCACCCGGACTACCCTATTTATATAGTGCTTGATGGATCGGAGACGTTCCTGAAAAAATTCTTTGATGAGACCCATGCGGAAGACGTACCCCATCTGTACTTCCACCATACGCCTGAATTTATGAAAATGGCCGGGCCGAGTGTGCCATCTATAGTCTGGGTAAACAATGGCAATGTGGAGTACAAAAGCACCTATGCTTACTACCAGCTGGACCCGAAGTTTATGGCGGAGTGGTTTAAGAAATAGTGTGTCGCGCGTAAAAGGGCCAAAGGGGTCTCTCGCAAAGGCGCAAAGTTCGCAATTTTCCTCATTTTGTCTTAAGGCCGCCAAGCGCGAGTTATTCAGACATTGTTATGTGCTATTTCGAGTGCTTGAGTTGTTCTATTTCCCGCTGCAAGTGGACAAGCGTTGCCTGGATGGAAAGGAGTATTTCGGATTCTTTTTTATCTTTTACTTCTTCTTCGCTTGTATCTTCCTGTATCTCGTCGACGTCTTCCTGTATTTCGTCAACGTCTTTTTGGATCTCGTCAACGTCCTTTTGTATTTCTTCAATGTCTTCACTTATCTCTTCTATATCCTCGCCGAGCTCTTCTATGTCTTCGCCTATCTCGTCAATGTCTTCGCCCAACTCTTCAATATCTCCCTGTATGATCTCTATGTTCTGATTGTTCATATTTATAGACATCTGTATAAATATAGACAGGTATATTGCTTCCAGTGAAACGATGGTGGTAAGCACGAGCAACATGCGCTCAAAGCTCATGAGGCCCAGGTAAGGGACGGTAAACGCCGTTATAAACAACAGGGTATGCAGCACCACTGAAGCAGAAGACCCGATCCATTTGGTAAGGTTCGCCGCGCTTTTCTCCATTACCTTTCTTTGCCGCTCCCTGATGCTCATAATGGTGATTTAGGCGGCAAAGTTACTAAACAGCAACGTTAAATACGGGCAATCGAAACTATAGTGTGCAATTCAACGCTCCGCAATTCAATCTACATTCAACCACTATCGTGGTTGCTGCATTTAGATCTTTATTACCCCGGATTTCATCCGGGGCTATTCATAGTTAAGCCCTTGCGGGCTTATGATGTAGCGATATTTTCATGCGAATATTTGAAATACAACCTCCAATACTGATGTTGTGATCAACAGAAAAAAAGGAAGCAGATAAGATCATTAGCATATTATTCCAAAGAGGCAATGCCGGTTTTCAGGGCATACATTACCAGGCCGGTACGTGACTTGATGTTCAGCTTTTCAAATAGCTGGTCGCGGTAGCCGTCTATGGTGCGATGGCTTATCTTCATTATATCGGCTATTTCGCGGTAGGTCATCTCTGTGCAGCAGAGTTTCAGGAACTGGATCTCGTTCTCATTCATGCTGGCAGAGGTCACTTCCTTTGGCTGGGATATGAGTTGGTGCAGTACCTTGCCGGTGATCAGCTCGGAGTGATAAAAGCCATTTTTGTAAACGCTTTCGATGGCTATTCTTAATGCGGCAGGCTGGGCATCTTTAAGTATGTAGCCACAGGCTCCGGCCCGCATCATAGATATGATGTTGAACTCGGTGTCATAAACAGACACGGCCAGTATTTTCATATCCTGCCACTGCTCCTTGATCTTTTTTGCGGTATCGAAGCCATTCATCTCGGGCATATTTATGTCAAGCAGGCAGATGTCGGGCAACAGTTTAGCTGATGATAATTTGCTGATCAGTTCCTTGCCGTTCGCCACACTATACAGGACTTCCATGTTCTCGAAGTCCTCAATAAGCTCCTCCACCCCTTTGCGGAAAAGAGTGTGATCGTCGGCAAGGGCAAGTTTTATTTTGTTACTCATCAGCATTTATTTTCAGCGTGATCACGGTGCCTTTATCCGGCGCAGATGCTACATCTATCTGCCCCAGCAGCCGGGCCCGCACGTGCATGTTGTGCAGCCCCAGACCTTTGCTTTCGGTAAGCAGCCGGGTATCAAACCCGGCGCCGTTATCGGCGATCGTTGCGGTAAGCATTCTTTTCTCATAGACTAAAGTAATAGTTATTTTTTTTGCCTTGCCATGTTTAATCGCGTTACCGATCGCTTCCTGCATGATACGGAATGCGAGCAGTTTTCTTTCTCCATTCAGTTCATATTGAGTACCGGTTATTTCCAGCGACGTCTCTATGTCATCGGCATCGCGCACGTAGCCCAGCTCCTTTTCCATGCTTTCGGTAAGGGGTATTTGGGACACAAGGTTGCCGTTGAGCAAGTGGCTCAGGTTACGCAGGTCGTTGAGCGTTTTGCCGAGCAGTTCGTTACTGGCATCTATCCCTTCTCTTACTGCCACATCGGTTGTTTTGCCCGCTACCCTACTTAGTTTCATCTTGATGAGCGACAGCATCTGGGCGATGTTATCATGCACTTCTTCTGAGAAATATTTGAACGCCTGCTCCTGCACCTCTACCTGTGTTTGCAGCACCTGGTTGTGGTATTCGTGCTTCAGCTCCAGCTTCTCGGTGATGTGCTTTACCTGCCGCCTGCGGTACTCAATAATGATGAGCACCAGGAACAGCACGAATACCAGCAAAGTAAGTGTACCAACAATAAATATGATTGCGATCTCAGCGGTTTTCAACGGGTTTTATCATTTTTGGGTAATAAAATAGAACCGCCATTATCCCTACGTTCGCAACAAGATTAATCATTATATTCATGTCCAATAATAGATATAAATAAGGCCAATGGTTTCTGTAAAATACTTTTAAAAATGCCCAAAAGAAAAAAGTACAGCTCCATTCAACAAGCCAAATTACAGACATCCAGAAATACGGGTTCAAAAATATATTCTGCACCATATCGTTTTTCAGCATCCGGTATATAGAATAGAGCGACATTGTAATAATACCGAAGCTTTCCAACACCAATATATCGCTATTCAATACATTTAATGGCTGCAAAAAGGCAATATTCACAATACTTAAAGTGAGCCAAATTAATGTGCTAAGAACGACCTTTCTGCGATAGTTGCGGATATTATTAATCTTTAGAAAAAAAGAAGTAATTAATACTACTTCTATTATTGTATAAACATCCGAAAGCACATCTTTAATAAATACATTTTTCGTCTTTACCGCAATAAAATCATACAACTCACTAATTGAAGTAATAGCCAGCAATATTACGACTATGCGCATAGCATTATCAAGACGTTTATAGCGCATCACACCATAAACAGCTGTGACTACGAACAAAAAATAACCTATCCAAAGCATGCGGTCGCTCATAAATCTAATCCTGCATTATTGATTCGTGTAGATTCTTATTCTATCGCAATCTGGACATGGAAGTGTTCGATCAAACGCCTGCGGTTCCTTATGTTTCACGTCCTTTGGTTTATAATAAGGTATCTCCGCATACTTACTTACGGTGTCCTTATTAGGGCCGAGAACAAGGGAGTCTTTAGCGCCTACATATACAAGAGTCATCTGGCTGTCTTTTGTGAAGGCAAGATAGACATCCAGTTTGGTTATGTCTTTATAGTTGTCTAAATACTGCCTCAGCGCGGCTGCATCCAGCATAAAAGAAAGATGGGTGTCGTGGTTTTTCTTAAGGTCGAGATAATGATGATAACGGCCTATACGCTCATTTGCAGTGTCCACAGGTATGCAAACACGCTCAATGTCGTTCAACTCGGCCAAAGGTGGCGTTTGTTGTGAAGTTGTAGCGCCACCTGTTGAGGCGGTTTGGTCGGCTGTGTTATTGTTGCAAGATGCCAGCATTGCAGCAGCGGCTGCGAGTAAAATAGTTTTTTTTCATAATAGTTAGTTTTTTGATTGATAACGAATGTACTCACGAATCAGGAAGAATCATAACGTGTTAATACTGTGAGCGAAAGGTGTTTTCACGGTGCGTTTTATGAAAAAGGTGTTTTCACGGTAAAATCGCCCGTGTTAATACTGTCGTTACGTAGTGATAGCCCCCCTGTTGTGCGCCATGCAGCCGCCTCATCTTTGTGTTACAAAAAACAAACAACATGAAACCAATACTAATGATCTTCGTTTTTGCAACCTGCGCATTGTCGCAAGCACATGGCCAGCAGACCTTCAGCCATTTATCCATTGATAAAGTCCAGAGGAGGGAGGTGATCAATTTTTCGGTTCCCCGCGAGACCAACGTAAGGCACTACCGGGTGGAGGCCAGTAATGATAACAACAACTATGAAGTGATCGGCACGGTGAAAGCCGCCGGTAACTCGGTCCTTGCCCGGGATTATCATTTTGACCTCACCGGGTTTAAGTACAAGTATTACCGGCTTGGTATTGTGGGGGTTACTTCTCTGCAATATTCTCCGGTACTGTCGTTGCCTTCAGGCGTACAGCGCGCGCCGGGCAGCGAAAAAGAAATACATGGCGAGTCGAATGTTATCACGAGCAGGTAACTACAATGCTCCTAAAGATGGTTATAAACCTATGAGCCCTTTTGTTTAGTATAGAGAGGATGCTTCGCGCATCCTTTTTTTATGGAAGTGATTTAGTCAGGCTCCACATTACTATCCTTGAAGAAAAATGCAGGAGCGCCGAGCCTATAGCGATTGAAGAAATCATTCAATGTATCGAACATCGCCTGGGTATCACCTTTGATTGTTGTGGTGGAAATACCGAAGTGGAAACCATAGAACCGCTGATTGATCTTCAGGCCAAGGCCTTTTCTTATTGTTGGCTGCTTGCTGAGAAATTCGTCCAGATCCTTTAATTTTATGCCTATCACGTTGCCGTATTTCCCGGATCTGTACACCAGACTATCAATCTCTGTCCAGGCGATAGGTAAGTATTTATTTTTGAGGTCCAGCACTTTATCATCGAGCGTGAGCGCGGGTTCATTGCGGTAAGCAGGTAATATCCATTTTTTCAAAACATAGTATAATACGGCCACACCAAAAGCAACCATAA
>CAIRTW010000237.1 GCA_903881585.1 uncultured Bacteroidota bacterium
GATTCGCTACCTTGATAACCCGGCTGTCTGTTTCGTCAATCAGATTGGGGTCCACGTGGGCGTAGTTCGGAGACGTACGCCCAACAGTTATGTTTTGTACCTTGTAATTTATTTAGAAGACTACCATTTAAAATAACAAGTCATTGTTGTCCGACAAAAATAGGATTTAGGGAGTTTAGTAGCCTCGAACCCTTGTAAATACTGAATTTCGGTTTTAGAACTGAAAAGCAGGGGGTATTATCCGGAATTAAATAGATCAATGGTGGTGGTTGGAGTTGAATTTCGGTAGTGATCAATCAATGCTTTGATTGCGATGTAGTTGAATAGATGTAGCCTAATAATTGAAACGAAGACGGAGAAGGCCATTTTTGATTTTTGCTGACTGTGAATGGTCGAAAGCAGCAGTAAAGCGATGAGTGCACACCATATTTGTATTTCTATGGCATTCTGATTATCACCTACGAAGTATTGAAGCGGAAAATTCTGTTTGAGCTTCTTGAAAAACAGCTCAATTTGCCATCTGTATTTGTACAGCTGGGCGATTGTTATTGCGTCAAGTTCAAAGTCATTAGTAATAAATTCAAAAGCCCGGCCTTTATCTGCATCCCACCAGGCAATACGGCGTAGTCTCAGGGTCTGCTCCGTATTGTTTTCATCTTTATAGGTCTGCAAAATGATCTCTTCTTTTAAAATGGCTGTTGGAGAGCCTTCTCCATGAAGGCATTCTATAGCAGAGGTATAGACCGCATTTTCTTTTTGACGAGTAATGAAGCGGATACCTGCAGCACCAAATGCCGCAAACTGCCTGTAGTTGTTATACCCTTTATCAAAAACGATATAAGAACCGGATGGCAGGGTTAAATGCTTGTATATAAGTTGATCATGGTCAGCGGCAGCATCAAACTGTATGAAACAGGGCATCATAGAAGAAGCTTCTATGATCGTGTTCTTTTTAATACCTCCCTTCTTTTTGCCGTTGGCCGAATATCGGCCAGAAGTCTTTAAAATAGCCTTGAACAGGCTAAAAACCGTTGCATCCAGTAAGAATAGCTTCTGGACTATCGCCTTTGGCAAGGTGCTGTCCGACAAAGACGGCTTGTATAGCTTGTAAAGATGCTCATATGTTTTCTTGAAGATAGCAGATGGTCTGTCCCGATTACCGTCACTTAGTGTGCTGCGTGGCGGTACATATTCTATACCCAGATGATTAAGCTTGCCTTGGGCAATGCCAAGTCCTGCGCTGATCTCCCGCAAAGAAGTGCATCCTGATAGGCAGCAATAAAGCATACTGATGAAATGCTCATAATAATGCAATCGCTTATAATAGCGGTTAGCGTTAGTCTCACGAATAACAGGTCCCAGAACAGAACGGTTGCATAATCTCGTTATCTGACCGAATAGGTGCTGTCCGACAAAATTTGTACTTTGGTTCATTAGTTTGTGGTGTGGTAACTCCAAACTAAGAAAAAGGGGCGGCTTCGGCTACCCCTTAATTATTTTTGTCGGACAACAGTGGTATAAGATGTGGATAGGCCTCGGAAAATCTTCACTTTTAAATTTTTACTTTTGAATTTCGACCTCCGACCCTTACCTTTGCGCAAAATTTCACCCCGTCCCGATAGCAATCCGGACGGAAATTTCAATATATAACTCACATTTATGCCAAACGTTGGTAAAATCAAACAGATTATCGGGCCGGTTGTGGACGTGTATTTTGGTAACGACAGCAAGTTGCCGGAGATATTCAATGCCCTTGAACTCACACGTGAAAACGGTGATAAATTAGTGCTTGAAGTACAACAGCACCTTGGTGAAGACAGTGTGCGCGCTGTGGCCATGGATGGCACTGAGGGCCTTGTGCGCGGCACGGAAGTAAGGGATACAGGCAAGGCGATAGCTATGCCAATAGGCGAGCAGATAAATGGCCGCCTGTTTAACGTAACCGGTGATGCTATTGACGGACTGAAGGCGCCCGACAAAACAAATGGCCGCCCGATCCATAACAAACCACCAAAGTTTGAGAATCTCAGCACGGCATCTGAGATCTTATATACAGGCATCAAAGTTATTGACCTGATCGAGCCTTATGCAAAAGGTGGAAAGATCGGTTTGTTTGGCGGCGCTGGTGTGGGCAAGACCGTACTGATACAGGAGCTTATCAACAACATCGCCAAAGCTTATGCCGGCCTTTCGGTATTTGCCGGCGTGGGTGAGCGTACCCGCGAAGGAAATGACCTGATGCGCGAAATGATCGAAGCAGGCATTGTGAAGTATGGCGAAAAATTCATGCACAGCATGGAAAGCGGCGGCTGGGACCTCAGCACCGTGGACATGAACGAACTTAAAGACAGTAAAGCAACCTTCGTATTCGGTCAAATGAACGAGCCTCCGGGAGCGCGTGCCCGTGTGGCCCTTTCCGGCCTTACGATTGCCGAGTATTTTCGCGATGGAGATGGCACAGGCAAAGGAAAAGACATCCTGTTCTTCGTGGATAACATCTTCCGTTTCACGCAGGCGGGCTCCGAAGTATCGGCTCTGCTGGGACGTATGCCATCGGCGGTGGGCTACCAGCCTACCCTGGCTACAGAAATGGGATTGATGCAGGAACGTATCACTTCTACCAAGAACGGTTCTATCACTTCCGTGCAGGCGGTATATGTGCCTGCGGATGACCTTACCGATCCGGCGCCGGCAACTACATTTGCCCACCTGGATGCTACAACCGTACTTGACCGTAAAATAGCTGACCTTGGTATCTACCCTGCGGTAAACCCGCTGGAGTCAACATCGCGTATCCTTACTCCATTGATCGTGGGTGATGTGCATTATAACTGCGCAAACCGTGTGAAGCTGATATTACAGCGCTACAAGGAGCTACAGGACATCATCGCCATCCTGGGTATGGACGAGCTGAGCGAAGAAGATAAAATGACCGTATCACGTGCCCGTAAGGTACAGCGCTTCCTGTCGCAGCCATTCCATGTTGCGGAAGCGTTTACCGGCCTTAAAGGCGTACTGGTACCGATCGAAGAAACGATCCGTGGCTTTACTATGATCATGGACGGCGAAGTGGACGAATATCCGGAAGCAGCCTTCAACCTGGTAGGTAACATCGATGATGCTATGGCTAAGGGCAAAAAGCTGATGGAGCAGGCTAAAAATTAATTTGAAAATGTGCAAATTTGAAAATTTGAAAATGCACATATTTTTCAGATCCGCGATAGCCTTTAGAATTAATATGGGAGTTTGAAAATGTATATAATTTTCAAATTTTCAAATCACCAAATTTTCAAATTAGCGGAATGCAATTAGAAATATTAACACCGGAGCATAAAGTATTCAGCGGCGAAGTTTACGGCATTTTACTGCCGGGTACTGAGGGTGCTTTTGAGATACTGGACAAGCATGCGCCATTGATCGCATCATTGGGTAAGGGCAAAATGAAGGTGCTGAAAGACAAGAGCCACTCTGAAACTTATGAGATATCCGGCGGCTTTATAGAAATGCTGAATAACAAAGCAAGTGTGCTGATCGAAGACGCTACGGCGCTGGATTAATACAACATATTTTTTTCGATTGAAAATGCCGGGCGAGCTCCCGGCATTTTTTATAGCATTTGCTATGCGAAGCACTGCAAATCACATCACTGTATAAAGCGGATTTAACAATATATAGTTTTTGCGTTTACTTTTTATAAAATGCAATAATTTTGGAAATACAGCGGGATATTATTGCCCCTATGAATAGGAATTATAGAATAAATTTTATATCTTAGAATGATCATTGCGATGCGTGAAACCGGATTTCTCAAAAAGAAAATCATGAAAAAACTAATTGTCACTATCTTATTTCTTATTACCACCGCTTTATTCTCCCAGGCCCAGATCATCACGACTATAGCGGGAAATGGCGCCGCAGGTTATAGTGGCGATGGAGGACCGGCCGTGTCGGCTGTACTGAACCACCCATTTGCCATAACAACTGACACTTTAGGGAATATATTTTTTGCAGACTATAACAATAATCGGGTAGCTAAAATAAACCCGGCCGGCATAATTACTACCTTGGCCGGTAATGGAACAAACGGATTCTTCGGTGATGGTGGGGCTGCGACGGCAGCGGAACTGGCGAACCCTTCCGGTGTTGCCGTCGACAGATCAGGCAATGTCTATATTGCTGATAAGGCCAATCAAAGGATCAGAATGGTGAACACATCCGGTGTCATCTCTACTATTGGGGGAAACGGCACACCCGGATATACAGGAGACGAGACAGCAGCTACCACTGCCGAAATTGACAGTCCATCGGATATTGCAGTTGATGCGGGTGGAAATATACTTATTGCGGATTACACTAACCAGGTGATCCGGCAGATCAATACGGTGGGGATCATAACAACAATTGCGGGAAATAATACAGCCGGTTACAGCGGCGATGGCGGTGCGGCAACAGCCGCGGCGTTGAATAACCCTGCCGGTGTTTGTACCGATGCCAGCGGGAATATCTATGTAGCCTGTGCGGGCAATAATGTGATCCGGATGATCAATAGCGCGGGTATAATCTCAACTTTTGCGGGCAATACAACACCAGCCTACTCCGGGGACGGAGGCGCTGCGACAGCAGCAAGCATAAATTACCCAAAAGGAATGACTGTAGATAGATCCGGTAATTTTTATTTCGCAGATCAGAACAACAGTGTGATCCGTAAAATAAATACATCAGGGATCATAACAACTGTAGCGGGAACCAACGTGGCCGGCTTCAGCGGCGATTGCGGCGCAGCCACGGCTGCTAAATTGAATTTCCCCGCAGCAGTAGCCGTGGACACTTCCGGCAATTTATTTATTGCAGACAATCTGAACATGCGCATCAGGGAAGTATCGCCCGGTATGGCTTCGGTAACCGGCGTTAATAATATTTGCGCAACTACTTCAACTAACTACAGCGATGCTACCGCTGGCGGAACCTGGAGCAGCGCTAACACTTTCGTGGCAACTGTTGGTTCAGCAACGGGTGTTGTTACCGGGCAATCTGCCGGAACAGCTTCAATAATCTATACGTTGCCTACAGGCTGCACTTCTTTCCAGGTCATCACCGTTAATCCGCAACCCATTACACCTTCGTCTATTACGGGTCCACTTTCAGTTTGCGAGAGCGGTACCATTATCCTCAGCAATGGTATATCAGGCGGCATATGGAGTTCCACGGCTCCCGGTACCGCTTCAGTTGGCTCGGTTACGGGCATTGTCACAGGGGTAAGCGCTGGCACAGCTACTATCAGCTACACAACTACAAATAGCTGCGGCAGCGCAGCTGCAACGGCTGTTGTAACCGTAAATGCCCTACCCTCTTCCATAACCGGCAATGCACCGGTCTGTGCAGGCTTCAGCGTAGCGTTAACTGACATCACTACAGGCGGCACATGGAGCTCAAGCGCGCCAACAGTGGCAACCGTTAACAGCAGCGGCAGCGTATCCGGCCTGGTAGCGGGAAGTTCATTCATTACTTATACAACACCGGCTAACTGCATTGCGACTACCATTGTTACAGTGAACCTGCAGCCCGGCCCCATCCTTGGGCCCCAGGCTCTTTGCACTGGCACCACAACGATCCTGTCTGACGCACCAACAATAGGAACGTGGAGCAGCAGCAATACGGCTGCAGCAACGGTGGGTTCGGTGACCGGCATTGTCTCCGCTGTGGGCACCGGCACGGCTGCTATCACCTACCTGCTGCCGGGTGGCTGTTCCTCATCTGTCATTGTAACAGTAAATCCAGCGCCCTCTTCAATAACCGGCAATACACCCGTTTGTGCCGGCTTCGCTATAGCTTTAACTGATATCACAACAGGCGGCACATGGAGCTCCAGTGTGCCAACCGTAGCAACCATTGGCAGCACCGGCCTCGTATCCGGTCTTGTAGCGGGAACTTCGTTCATTACTTATACAACACCTGCTAACTGCATTGCGACCACCGTTGTTACCGTGAACCTGCAGCCGGGCCCCATCCTTGGCCCTCAAAATCTTTGCTCCGGCACCACAACGATCCTCTCTGATGCGCCAACAACGGGAACCTGGAGCAGCAGCAATACAGCTATTGCAACAGTGGGCTCGGTGACCGGCATAGTATCCGCAGGAGGCCTTGGCACTGCTGTTATTACCTACCTGCTGCCAGATGGCTGTTTCGCCGCTGTAGCGGAAACAGTAAATCCTTTACCATCGGCGATCACCGGTACCGCCGTAGTTTGCGCCGGCTCCTCAACAAATCTTAGCGATGCAACCCCGGGCGGAACCTGGAGTTCCGGTTCGCCTGCGATCGCCAGCGCAGGAACTTCCGGCGTTATTTTTGGCCTTGTTACCGGTAATTCTAACATTACCTACACAGCGCCTGACGGCTGCATCGCCACACAGATGGTTACGGTGAATTTCACTCCCGGCCCCATACTGGGCACAGCCACGCTCTGTGTCAGCTCTACAGCCATTTTATCTGATGCACCTGTGATAGGAACCTGGAGCAGCAGTAATACCCTTATTGCAACCGTTGGCTCCGCAACCGGCATTATTACCGGTACAGGCGCGGGGCTGGTTGGAATCACTTATACATTACCGGACGGTTGCTACAGCGCACGCCTCGAAACATTAAATCCGTTACCTAACCCAATAGCAGGAGTTGTGAATATTTGCACTGGGTTCACTGCAACAGTGAGCGACAGTGATCCCGGTGGTACATGGGCTTCTTCGGCTACAACTATTGCCTCCATATCTACTGCCGGTGTTGTCACGGGCCTGCTGAGCGGCACATCCATTATTTCCTACACGCTGCCTACCGGTTGTAAAACCGTTACCGTCGTTACCGTAAATTCATCGATCGGCGTTATTGCCGGCGCTGCAAATATCTGCACTACTCAGTCTGCCACTTTATCTGATACGCCGGCTGGCGGCACGTGGAGCTCCAGCGCTGCGGGTGTTGCCACCATAGGATCGTCTGATGGTATGATCGCCGCTATTTCCGTTGGTACCGCAGTTATTACCTACACCATGCCTTCGGGTTGTTATGTAACCCGGCTGGAAACAGTGGGCCTCCTCCCTGGTGTTATTACGGGCGTCACCGCGCTGTGTGCGGGCACAACAACAGCGCTTACTGATGCTACCGCAGGAGGAACCTGGAGCTCCGGATCAACAATCATTGCCACGGTCGGCACAAGCGGCCTTGTCGCAGGCCTTAGTGCAGGCATTACGAATATCAGCTACTCAATGCCGGGTGGCTGCGCGGTGACTGCGCCGGTAACAGTAAACGTTCAGCCGGGTAACATCACCGGCACAAACAATATCTGCATAACACTGTCCACGATACTAGGTGACAGCCCTTCATCCGGCGCATGGAGCTCGAGCGACCCGTCAACGGTAGTGATCGGCACATATACAGGCATCCTGACGGCGATGACCGTTGGCACAGCGATGATCAGTTATATTTTACCGGACGGCTGTTTTGCCACGCTCTCTGAAACGGTAAATCCGGAACCCGCGCCGATCTCTGGTGTGGCATCTGTTTGTGAAGGATTTACAACAACTCTTACTGATGCATCCGGCACGGGAGTATGGAATTCCGAGTCCAGCTCTATTGCCTCGGTCAGCGGCAGCGGTGTGGTATCGGGAGTTTCTACCGGCACTACGCATATTACGCTTACAGTTCCCACAGGCTGCAGAACAGTCACAGTGGTTACGGTTAATCTTCAGCCTGGGATCATTGCCGGGTCTCCAACCGTTTGCGCCTTTGGCACGACGATCCTGGGCAATCTGCCTTACACCGGCACATGGAGCTCGGGCGCACCGGGTGTCGCCACAATAGGAGCAAGTACCGGCATTCTCACTGCGGCATCAGCGGGCACTGCGGTTATCTCTTATATTTTACCTGAGGGTTGTTTCGCCACGCTTACAGAAACGGTCAATCCGGTTCCCACCCCGATCTTTGGTGTTGCATCTGTGTGTGAAGGATTTACCACGGCACTTACGGATACTTCAGGAACGGGATTGTGGAATTCAACATCCGGTTCTATTGCCACTGTCAACAGCATCGGCCTTGTTTCGGGTATTTCGACCGGCACTACAAATATCACGTTTACGGTTCCCACGGGATGTATAACAGTTACTGTAGTTACTGTGAACCTCCAGCCCGGTGTCATTTCCGGCTCGCCAACCGTTTGTGCCCTTGGAACAACGATACTGGGTGACCTGCCCTATACTGGCACCTGGAGTTCGGGTACCCCCGGTGTAGCCACAATAGGAGCAAGTACAGGCATTCTCACTGCCGCCTCGGCAGGCACTACCGTTATTTCTTATATTTTGCCGGAAGGTTGTTTCGCCACATTGCTGGAAACAGTTAACCCACTTCCTGCCGCGATAACCGGAACTACAAATGTGTGCACAGGCCTTACCACCAACCTGAGCGACAGCGGCAGCGGCACATGGAGCGCCACATCTGCAGCTATTGCCACTATAGGCAGCAGTACGGGTGTTGTTACCGGCGTTGCAGGAGGGATAACAACTATTACTTACACAATCCCCACAGGGTGCATAACGACAACCCTGGTTACTGTTAATACTGTTCCCGGCGCGATCATTGGCACAGGCACTGTATGCTTGTCTTCGGGCGTTATTTTGTATGACCTTCCTTATGGCGGAGCGTGGAGTTCGGGATCAACAGGCATAGCCACTATCGATCCGGTTACCGGAAACATAAGCGGAGTTGCCGTGGGCACCACCATTATCACCTATACACTGTCAACAGGATGCTTAAGCACCACTGTTGAAACAGTGACCCCGCTGCCAGGGCCTATCACAGGAACTGCTGGTGTGTGTGCCGGCGATACAATTGCATTGAGCGACGGATCAACAGGTGGAACATGGAATTCGGCTTCTACCCTGATCGCCACTGTTGGCACTTCGGGAGTAGTGACGGGTGTTAATACCGGAACTACCGTTATAAGCTATGTGTTGCCCACAGGCTGCGCGGCAACAACCATTGTTACTATAAATACCCACCCGGGGGCAATTCTTGGATCGCCAAGGGTCTGTGTAGGCGTTGCAACGATATTGTCTGACCTGACAACCGGCGGTGTTTGGTCTTCGAGCTCACCGGTGGTTGCTACGGTTGGTTCTCTTACGGGCTTTGTCACCGGGCTATTAGCTGGCACCACCAATATTACCTACCAAATGCCGGGAGGCTGCGGCATTGTGCTTCTTGAAACAGTAAACCCTGTGCCTGCCGACATCACGGGGGGCGTGGTTATCTGCCAGGGGGCAACAACTGCATTGACCGACATTACGCCCGGCGGCACGTGGAGTGCTGGTATTACTACTATAGCAGGAGTCGGCAGTACCGGCATTATCACCGGGCTGGTTCCGGGCATCACTTCTATTGTCTATACGCTTCCCACCAGCTGCAAGGCATCAGTAGCCCTGACGGTGAACCCACAGCCAGCTCCAATATCGGGGCCGACCAGCATCTGTGACAGCGCTACGGTCATCATTTCTGACCCCACCCACGATGGCGTATGGAGCTCAGGAACAACAGCCGTGGCTACCGTAGGGGCTGAAACCGGGATAGTAACAGCTACGGCAACGGGAACCGTAGCGATAAGTTATTCATTAGCCGGAGGGTGTTTCAGCTTATTCCTCATGACGATAAATGCTTTACCGGCGCCTGTATCGGGCACGGCGGTCGTCTGCCAGGGTTCCCCATCTGTACTGTCTGATGCAACAACGGGAGGCACCTGGACCTCCCAGGCAACCGCTGTTGCCACTATTAATGCAACTACAGGCGCTGTTACAGCGCTGGAGAGCGGCAGCAGTGTCATTAGCTACTCCCTGCCAGATGGCTGCAGTACAACCATTATAGAGACTGTAAACCCAACGCCACAGCCAATCGAAGGCACGCCACACGTTTGTGTTGGGGTAACAACCGTACTGGGCGACATCAGCCACGACGGCGTGTGGACCAGCAGCAACACCGGCATCGCTACTGTTGGCGCAGAGACCGGGATTGTTACCGGGGTGTCGGGAGGTATCGCAACGATAACCTATACACTCCCCGCCGGCTGCTTCACTACAATTACGGTAACCGATTCCTGCGACGCAGGTTTGAACACCGTTGCCGGCGGGAAGAATAACATCACCATTTTCCCGAATTCAAATAATGGAACATTCACCATCAAAGGCTCTGTCGGAACTATAGAAAATGGCGAAGTGTTCGTTGATGTAAAAGAGATGACCGGGCGTGTGGTTTACAATGATAAATTAATAATTCAGAACGGAGCGATAGCAGGTGAGATAGCGCTGGCTAACACCCTTGCCAATGGAATGTACCTGCTGACCTTGCATGCGGGAAATGAAAATGCGGTATTCCATTTTGTGATCATGAAATAATTTTTTCACGCTCTGCTCACTAAATACCCAACTAAACACCGGTTGCCATGGTCTTACCATGGTAACCGGTGTTTATCACTTAAGCCGGAATTTTAAAATCAGGAACATGATCAAAAAAATTTACGCTGTAACCCTTGTACTCATCGCGCTGGCGATCACCGCAAAGGCACAATCTGTCAACAACCGCAAATACAATGTGTTGTTCATTGGCAACAGCTACACTTATGTAAACAGCCTGCCACAGATCACAAAAAATGTTGCCGCGTCAGCAGGAGACACGCTTGGTACCGACAGCAACATCATAGGCGGATACACGCTCGAAATGCATTTGCAAAATGCAGTTACGTTGGGCAAGATAGAAGCGGGTGGCTGGGATTATGTGGTATTGCAGGAACAAAGCCAGTTGCCCTCTTTCCCAATTGAGCAGGTGGACACAGAAGTTTTTCCTTACGCAAAAACGCTGGACAGCCTCGTGCATGCCTACAATAGCTGCGGAAGAAGCATGTTTTACATGACATGGGGCAAAGAATTCGGAGATACGTCCAACTGTGCATCATGGCCACCAGTATGCACTTACGATGGCATGGACAGCTTGCTGCGCCTGCGCTATGTGATGATGGCAGACAGCAACAATGCCGTGCTCTCGCCTGTTGGCGCAGTAAGGCATTACATTATTGAGCAC
This sequence comes from uncultured Bacteroidota bacterium, assembly GCA_903881585.1. Lineage (GTDB taxonomy): Bacteria > Bacteroidota > Bacteroidia > Chitinophagales > Chitinophagaceae > Nemorincola. Next base: position 11,107 of record CAIRTW010000237.1, read on the forward strand.
TACCCTTCTATCTCACTTTATGTAGCCGACCAAAGCCACCCTACCGAAGCCGGCACTTATGCCGCGGCATGCACATTCTACACAGCTATATTCAAAAAAGACCCTTCGCTCATTACCTACAATTTCTCATTATCTGATAGTGACGCCGCGCATATCCGGCTGGCAGCCAGGCTTGTGGCATATGACAGCATGAGCTACTGGCACATAGGACAATATGACGTAAAAGCGCAGGCCACTTATACTGTTACCGGTAATAGTGTATACTTTACCAATTCATCGGCAAATGCCGCTTCGTATTCATGGAGCTTTGGAGACGGTAGTACGTCCACACTCGTGAGCCCGGCAAACGACTATAGCAGCGCGGGCATTTACACTGTAACGCTTGTAGCAATAAATTGTGGCAAAAGCGACACACTGCAAATGATTGTAAATACATATCCGGCAGGAATTACCGAACCAACTGCATCGGTAACTGATTTTATTATTTCGCCAAACCCGGCACATGAGTCATTAAATATCCGGGCAGGCAAAAATGCCTCTGGCCTTTTTGATCTGCACATTATCAACTCCCTGGGCCAGATAGTTTATGGTACTGAAAACAATTACACAGAAAAGGATACAATGATAAACGTTGCAGCTTTGCCGCAGGGATTTTATGTTGTTGCAATATCAACCCAAGGTGCATTAATTTACAAGTCGTTCGTGAAGGACTAATCACGGATGCACCATTCTAATTCAGTAATGCTTTCGTTTTAAAAACCGGATCTGGATTTTTGACAGCCTGGTAATCTGCGAGAGTACTTGCAAAACTGGTCCACACCACAAGAGGCAAATAATTGAGCGACAACTTTTTATCAGCGCGTGCGCTGATAAGCATACTGGCTATTGCCAATACATTGTCGGACATCGTCCAGATAGCAGCTAATATGGGGCTCTTCTTTCTGAAATAGATAAAATTGAAAGAGAAGAAAATGGCCCATATACCTGCCTGCAACAACAGCAGTTTTCTCTTCTGCGGAATATCTTTTTCCATTATAGCCCCTAACGCCCTGATAAGAAAGAAATTATTGACCGTCCACGCAGGAGCAAACAGCCATGCAGGTGGTGCCCAGGGAGCTTGCTCAAGTTTGTCGGTATATACCTTCTTTTGTTTTTTTGATGACATAAGAGCAGAAATACCGCCCAGGGCTGATGCGGCTACCGCTATCAGTGCAATCTGCCACCACTTTAACTTCCCAATTGCTGTATACTGTTGCATCGTTTTTACGGCAAACAATAAAAAAACAATGCCAATCGAAAAACATTTGGAGGGAAGTAGTACGCTATTTACCGGAATTCAGCATCATCAGCGCTTTATACACACTGTTGTGCAATATGGTTAGGTGGTCCTCATTTGGCAAGGGGGCGAACAATACGTTGTCCCCATGCGATTTGAAAAGGCTTACCAGTTCTTGTGCGTCTCCTTCCATTTGCTTGCCCTCAGTACCTACCGATACATATACGGTTGAGCCCATTTGCTTTTGTGTTTTTAATAGCGCCGGCGCTTTATGGAGCAATGATTCCGCATCCCACCAGAGGCTAGGACTTACGATAATATAATTACTGAACAGGCCAGGATGTTTCAGCAGCACCTCTGTTGCCAGCAGTCCTCCCAGCGATTGCCCGATGATCGTTTTCATCCCATTAGTCCTATACTTCCCTTCAACATAAGGAACCAGTTCTTTTTCAAGGAATGACATAAACTTCGCAGACCCGCCGGTCGTAGGATATGCTTTTTTATCACTATCAATAGTTGTAGGAAAAGTGAAGTCTCTTCTCCTGTCGATATTAGCAATACCAACGACGATCGTTTTGGGCATCGCTTCTATCATAGTGAGAAACTGCACTACGCCCACGACATGAATAAAGTCCTCATCTGCCGAGCCGTCCAGCAGGTATATGACCGGGTATTTTGTTGTTTTCGCTGTATCGTAGCCATCTGGGAGATAAATATTGAGTACGCGGTTTTCGGCAAGTTCTTTTGAATGTAACTGTTTTGTTTCTCCCAGTACAAATGGCCGGTCTTGCCCGATCGCCATGCTGCTCATCAAAGAAAGCAATAATGGTGTTAAAACGAAGATCCTGGCCAATATTTTTTTCTTATTGTATCCTGAATTACACATAATCACCTTTATTTTATCGGTATGGGAAAATTGGCACCCGGCATCTGCCGCCATAAAAATATTCAATTTTATTTTGCCGTCATCAGTGATCCTTTTAAGCAGTGACCCATCCCCGAAAAAATACTTGCGGCAAACGAGCGAATTTTTATTAATTTGCTACTCCTTAACAAAAAACACACACTGCCATGTCCGTAAATCTTTGCATTGACTGGGGAAACACCAGCGTTAAAGCCGCAATTTTTGACAGCGAAACTTTGCAAAAACAATTTACTTTTTCACACGAAAACGCGCTGGAGAAGATAACAGCAATAATCGGCCAACACAATCCCGCTAAGGCCATTATCTGTTCCGTGATACGCCATAATGATGAACTGGAGAACCTGGTCCGGTCTCATATAAAGCAAACAATAACACTCGATAACAATACACGTCTGCCGATACATAATGGCTATCTTTCAGGCGATACACTTGGCCCGGACCGTATAGCGCTGGTTTGCGCCGCATACATGCAGCACCCGGACAAAAACAATCTTGTCATCAGCGCCGGGACCTGTGTCACTTACAATTTTGTACAGAAAAATAAGATGTTCCGGGGCGGCGCCATATCTCCGGGCCTTAACATGAGGCTGCAGGCTATGCACTCATTTACGGGCAAGCTGCCCGAAGTGACAATGGACGGAGAACTGATATTACTTGGTTACGATACTGCCACCTGTATGCGCAGCGGCGCGGCTTTCGGCATCGCATTTGAGATAGACGGCATGATCAGCGAGTATGAGCGTAACCAAGCTGATTTTAACGCGATATTAACGGGTGGTGATGCACCATTCTTTGCGAGCAAAATTAAAAGTAAGATATTTGCTGACCCCGACTTATTGTTGAAGGGATTAAATTTAATTCTAAACTATAATGTTTCATCTCCGCAGTAAGTTTTTATTAGTTGTACTGTTTCTTTTTGCGACATCTGCCCTGCTTGCCCAAACAAGTTCTACAAGTAATCCGCTTGCTGACCGTGAGAATAATCCATATTCAAAATACGGGATCGGGGAACTGCAAAATGGCAACAGCACCGTTTTAAAAGGAATGGGGAATATTACTTCTGCTTTTGAGAACCCATACGAACTAAATACCGACAACCCCGCATCGTATGCTTTTCTGAAGCGCACCACCTTTGAAGCCGGGATGACGGCAAGCAGCCGCAATGTAAGCTCCGGAGGTTCATCTTACACAACAGGTACGGCAACACTGTCGTATCTTACTATTGGTATTCCGGTCAATAAAAATGCCGGGCTTTGCTTTGGGTTCAAACCATACTCACACTCTTTTTATTCCCTTGTTGACACTATCTTTTCAGCCTCATCACCCTTAGGAGAAACGGTAAGGTCATACAACGGCGATGGCGGCATGAACTATGCCTTTATTGGGGCCGCATACCAATACAAAGATTTCAGCATCGGTATCAACGCCGGCTATATGTTTGGAACGGTCAACAAAACAACTGCAGTAGCATCTATTGATACCGTGCTTACAGACAAGTCATACACCGCCGATTTTGCAACTTATAACCGCATAGGTGGTATCTACTGGAAGGGCGGGGCTATGTGGGAACACAAACTTGATTCAAACTATACACTTCGCATAGGCGGCACATTCACTATGAGCCAGAACATCAATGAGCGGCTCGATGCTTACCAGACCAGTATTTATAATTTCGGAGATACTATAGTAAATGATACGAGCTCTTACTCAGGTGAATCAAAGGGGAAATTAAAGCTCCCGATGTCTTACAGCATAGGTGTGATGCTGGTTAAAAATGGTAAGTGGAGCATCGGCGCCGACTATACAGCAACAAAATGGAGCAACTTCAGCAGCACCCCGGATGTGAGCATGGATTCTTTTATTGCCAAAGGGTCTTACAAATTCAGCCTGGGCGGAGAATTCACCCCAGATGCTAACAATATCCGCAGTTATTATTCCAAGATCACCTATCGTTTGGGCCTTTATTATGGCGCAGACTACCTCACATTTCAAAATACGCAGCTGCCTGTTTACGGTGTTACTCTTGGAGCAAGTCTGCCTTTCCGCAGGTCTTTTTCTCACTTGCATACATCTCTTGATATAGGCCGTATCGGTACCACTACCAATAATCTGATACAGGAAACATACGTACGTTTTTCTTTGGGCATGTCATTTAATGACCTTTGGTTCATTAAACGCAAGTATGATTAACCTGGCCCTGAAATATCCTTTTCGGAATATTGCCCGGATACTCGCTCCGTGTATTTTATTTTTTGCCGCACCTTCCTGCAAGAACGACCCTAATGAGATCAGGGCGTTGACCGGAAAATCGCACCAGACGGAAGACCACGCACAGGACGTTACGGTTGTTTACAGCAAAGAAGGCAAACCAAATATGCGCGTCTTCGCTCACGACTTTGTGCGCAACGAAGGCATACGACGGCCCTACATAGATATGAATACCCGGCTAAAGGTGGAATTTTTCAACGACAGCACCGGCGTTATAGATGATATACTTACGGCAGATTCATCCAGGTATTACGAAGCCCAAGGCGACATGATCATCTGGGACAGCGTACAGATCATAACAAAGAAAGGTGAAAAACTAAATACGGATGAACTTATCTGGAACGCCAGCGCACAAAAATTCTTTACCGAGAAACCTGTAAGGATAACCACACCTACTGAGGTGATCTATGGTGATGGGATGGAAGCAAACAGTGATTTTTCATGGTACCAGATCACCAAGCCGAAAGGCACGGTGCAGGTAAGTAAAGGAGAAGTGCCGCAACAATAAGCGAAAAACGTACCCGGGATCATTCGCTACCCGTATGCGGTCTGTTACTTAGGAATACTAACCAGGAAAGAAGACCCTTCTGATACCGCGGAGTTTATCTTTATATTTCCATCTAATTTCTCCACAAGCCTTTTCACAATAGCAAGTCCGATACCCATACTTTCGCCGTCCTTGATCTTTCCACTCAGCTTTTCAAACAGTTCAAATATCTTTTCCCGATCCTCTTCCGCAATTCCGGGGCCATTATCTTTTACTTCAAAATAATACGCAGTATCATCTTCTGTAAAGGTCATGTCCACCTTGATCGGGTTACTTACATTATACCTGATGGCGTTGTGCAGCAAATGCAGAAATATTTGCTTCAATGCGGTCCGGGAAGTATATATATCCACATCGCCTTTAGGATAGCTGATAAAAATATTGGGCGGCAAATTAAGCTGCCCTATTACTTCTTCGGCCAGACGGGGAATACTGATATTCTCTTTTGGCTCCACAGGCTGCAATGAGGTTCTCGTATAGCTGAGAATACCGCTCACAAGGTCTGATAAATGATATGCAGCATCATTGAGATAGTCAATATACTCCCTGCCATCATCATCAAATTTTGGCGCGTAATCCTCTTTCAGCAAGTGTGTAAGAGAAATGATATTGTTTAGCGGACTTTTCAGATCATGCGATGCGATGTGTGCTATCTTGCCAAGGTCTTCAAGTGCCATTCTTAATTCTGCCTGCTTTCTCTTGTGCTGGGACGTGATCTCCCGCAGCTCCATACGCGACACGATGTGCCTTGCGAGGGCCTGCAATGCATCTGCCTGGTGGCCGTCTAACTTACGGGCCACTTTATCCATAATGCATAGCGAGCCCAATACATTCCCGGCAGATGCAAGCAATGGAACTTCGGTATAAAAAACAATAGAGGGAACGTAATTCAGGCAAGGATGCCCCTGGAAACGTTTATCTTTAGTAAGATCCGGAATAATAAACAGGTCACCCGGCTTACCTGCAACATCGCGTGATAAAGGCAGGTACTCGCGAATACCTGAAGTACCAAGCCCGTTAGCAGACTTAAACCATTGGCGGTCTGTGTCAATGACAGTCACCAGCAATGCCGGTGTATTGCAGATTTGCGAAGCGATCTGGATGATATCATCAAAATCAGCATCAGGCAATGTATCCGGAACAAAAGACTCATGCCTGCCGATCAAGTTCTTCTTTTCATCAGTTGGCAGCGGTGCAATTTTCATTAATCCTTAGGCTATTATTATTTGGTAAAGATAGTTTTTTGCTATGAATAAATTCACATGGCTCAACAAGTTCCCGCTGTTTCTCCATACAAAACTAGGCTTAACAAACCGCCGACGATCATAACGGATTGATAAACAACATTTTGCTTTGTAGCAAAAGTCATAATGTTATTCCGAATTTTTCTCCGGCTGCATTAAGTTCTTCCACTACACTCGTTACCAATGGTATTCCACTCATTATTCTTTCCTTTTCCATCTCCCGCTCGGGATCTCCAGGTATAACCACGCGATCATCACCAGCCGGCTTTGCATTTCTGAACCGCGTTATCCAATTGTCCATATGCTGTTTAAATTCTTCCCCGGTGCGAAACGCGTCTATCCTCATTGCGCCAAAGAAATGGCCCAGGCCCTGGCCGGGCATATTTTCGGGCATAGGGACATAAGCCGGGAACGGTGGCACCCATGGCCCATAGCTTGCACCACTAAGCACTGCCGAAAAAATATCCACTATGCTGCCCAGGGCATAGC
>CAIRTW010000238.1 GCA_903881585.1 uncultured Bacteroidota bacterium
ACCATAAACAGTAATGTTGTCAAAGCGGTCGTTGCCGGTAGTGGTGCCGGTCGCGTTCGAAAAGGTGATCTGTACTTTGAAATTAGGGTTGTTATTCACACTGGAATCTGAAGAAAAATCAAGGGAGATTAGTTTGAAAACAGTGTCAACGGCATAAGAGGCGCTGGTCCCGAGCGATGCCACAAGAGCCGTGTTTATGTAGTTGGTGCCATCAACGGTGTAAGACACCGTATTCGTTTTTGCGCCCTTTGTGGTGCCCTCTTCAGCATATTTCAACACAATGTTCTTATAGCCAGTCGTTGGAAGCGTAAGAATAAACGGCCCTGAAGGGTTCCGCAGGCGCAGAGCAGCTGCACCAGCACTTAAAACGGTGTCTGCGCCCACTGCATTGATCGTGGTGCCGGCCTGAACTGTGTCATAACGGGTGCCCCCGTAAGAGAGGCTGGCGCCAGCTACTATAGAACTAGTGGGCGTGCCCAATATCACGAGGGTATCCTCGTTACAGTTCCAGTAATGGATCAGCGTGTCTGAGCCTGTATTTACAGGTGGAGGTGGAGGGCTTCCAGCACTCGTAACCCGGTCCTTTACACAAGATGAAATAAGAATGATAATAGCTGCCAGCAGCGTAAATGATAAAAAGTATTTTTTCATAAAAATTGTTTGAAGTATAGTTAATTGAAATGACGGTTAGTTAAAAAACAACTTGATACCCTATGCGAAGCTGGCCGGTATATTTCACCGGTTTTGAATTCAGATCTTCCACAGTTGGAACGTAGTATTCTATTTTAGCGCAAGAGTTAAAACTATTGAATGTATAGGCGTATGCGAATGTTACCCACTCCATGTGGCCTATAACCAGGTCGTTGGCATTAGTGTTCTCATAACCTACAGAGAATACCGACTTCGCTTTTAGCCAATCATAGTTAAGGGCAGAGACGAACCCACCTGCATTGACAACACCTTTATTTACAGATTGAGGTGTGCCATTAAAAAGAGGGTCAGACTGGTTGCTCGGCTTTATATTAAGAATGTCTTCTTCGAGTTGTAAAGAAAAGCCGCGGTAAACTACCTGCGCATCACCGCCATATATAGTACGTTTCCCGTTTACCATAAATGTACTGTATGCGCCTACAGCGTCGGGGTAGTTGGCTGCTATTGTGCCGCCGCCTGGTTGTGTTTTGTCTTCATAGCGTGCGTTTGCACCAACGCGGAAATGGAGAATTGGTGAGTTCTCTTCGTCGATAAGGTTGTATTTCATTTTGCCTGGGTAAGAAAATTCAGCACGGCCAACATATTCAAATGTACCGCTTGCGTCTCCTGTATATTGAAATACAGTTTCGCCGAGGCCTGAATAAGCGCCTGCATAAAGATTGATCTTGTCCTTTAAAAGCGATGTGTTCAACGTGATCCCCAGATCCCTGCGGGAATAGAAGTCGCCGCCTGTCAGGTTAGGATGACTCCAGAACGGAGTTGCGTGCTCGTGGCTGATATTACTCTGTGAGTAGGGCACTTTATCGTAGCCGAACTTGATGTGGATCTTGAATCCTTCATAAGCGATGTATGCCGCCTTAAAACCAGGGGTCATTGGCGATGAGTTAGCAGTAGTGGCAGCGGTGACGATATCGATGAGGCTGTAATGACATTCGTAAACAAATTTGCCGGAGGTTTTCCCGAAAATGTCAAGATCCATATCTTTTACATCGAAGCCATTGTGGCTAAGGTCTGTTATGCCAGGCTTGAGTTGGCGGTTCTCATAATAGAAACCGATCCTGCCGCCAATTTGCAATGTGTTATTATCATTGCTGATCGTAAACGGACTGAACCCGTTGAGATCTTTGAATTCTGAGAACTGGGCTCGCGATGTAGTTCCTATCGCAGTTGCCAGTAGTGTAAAAAGTAACAGCTTTTTCATTTGTTTTTATTGTTTAATTGTTGGTAAATTTTTGAAGAAATATATTCGCTGAAGGTTATCCGACGTCATAACTACATTGCCATCTGCATCAAATGCAAGTCCCTCGGGGTTCAGCACATTTATCTTATAATATTCTTTCACTTCGTAAGTGATCGGATCGCACTTGAAAATGGTTTCATCAAGATTGCCAAGCAGGTATATAAATCCGTTGTACCATCTTGCGTCAGACAGATCTCTTGTTTGGTGAAACTTGTACCTGTATATTTCCTTGAAATCGTCATCGTATTCAATGATCACAGTCGGGTATTGCGCTGCAAGCACAAAACATTTTTTGGCATAGTTGTAAGTGATCGACTCAAATGCCTTATTCATCGCACCATTCCAGGATACACTGTATTCCTTTATCATCGAGAGGTCACTCTTCCTGTATTTATATACCTTCCTCGGCGACTCATCAGATACGTAGATGAAACTGTCCTTCACCTCCACACCTTCAAAGTCTAATCCCTCAAAATCCGCTTTCCTGATAATGCTGCCGTCAAGATCGCATTCGAACAGGATCCCGTGATCGCTGACTATAAAAAAATGATTCGTCTCCTTATCGTATACCACATCAGATGGCTCTGGGATATTTTTCAACCCTTTCGAATGCTCAAACTTGAATTTACAATGAGGGGTGTCTTTTCTCTCTTTTTTCCAGGAACACAAAAGCACAGGAACGATGAAAATGAGACATGTGATCCGTAGGCGCGGTAAAAGCAGGGAAATTATTCTGAACATTCGTGCGAAAGTCCAGTTTCAATGTTAACTGAATATTACCACATGGTTAATTGTAATTGAACAATTTATTATCGTTTTAGTGCAAATAATGCTGAGACAACATTTAGGTAACGTTGCGATAATATTGCCGTAACATTAGTAGCATTTCTTTGCGTACGTTTTTCTTCCGCTATGGTGAAATTTAATGAAGACGCGTAAAAGGGCCGGTCACAAATCATGTACAATTATTGATAACCATTTTTATTAAATAACACCACATAATAGGATGAGGCGTTTCGTTATTGCAGTATTATTAGTGTCATTTAGTACCGGTTTGTTCGCCCAGAAGGATACACTACGGGTGATGGCGTATAATTCATTATACTACGGCAGCGGTTGCCAGGGCTCCAGTGGTTTGTATCATGCTTATCTTAAAACAATAGTAGCCTATACAAATCCGGATATTCTTTCCCTGGAAAAAATGGGTTCTATAAAAAGTGCTCCGGACGATAAATATGGCACAGCGCCAGTTGGGTTTGCAGACTCTGTAGTTGCCTATGCATTGGATGCTGCCTTCCCCGGCAGGTATGCACACTGCCCATATACAAATGCTGCAAAGACCAATAACATGTCTGTGATATTTTATGATCGGCGTAAGCTGGGATTTGTGTCTATCGTTTCATCATACGCTAACATTACTGATTTTAACACCTATAAGTTATATTATAAAGACCCAAACCTTGCCAGGACACACGATACTACGTTCTTGTATGTTATACCAAACCATGACTTGTCTGGTGACGAAAATGAGAAAGTGAGGGGTATTCAGATCAGTGAAGTGATGCGGCATACGAAGGAGCATTTTTCCCGGCTGCCAAATATGATCAACATGGGAGACTTCAATGTAAGAAGTTCTGAAGAGCCGTTTTATCAGACACTTACAGATCCCGGCGACACAAACTTTCAGTTCTTTGATCCTCCTTTCTTTCCAGATCATAAATTGAAATACCCTGCAAACTGGAACCACGATGTCACCTACGCATCTTATTTTACAACATCAACAAGGGAGTCTGCCAGTGTGCCCAATCCATGCGGTACCGGCGGTGGAGGCAAGAATTGGTACGATCATATTTTTCTTTCATCGTGGATCGTAAATAATATCAACTACATAAAGTACATTCCTAATTCATACCGGACAATTGGTAATGATGGACAACGGCTCAGAGTGTCGATCAACAATAGGAATGGGCATATAAACACTTCTGCTCCTCAGGATGTGATAGAGGCGCTATACCAGATGTCGAATAAATACCCGGTAATGGTGGACTTGGAAGTTACTGCGAATATTAATGGCTTGAGTGTGCCCGATCCTGAGATCGCGGGGGTAAACGTTACTTCAAAAGAAGAGGTTTCCATTACAACGCCCGTGGGTGACGAACTGATCATGCACTTTTCAAAAAATATGATTGGACAGGAAATAATAGTTGAATGTTTTGACAATGACGAATCGAAGATGAAAAAGACCATAATGATAAAGGATACAGAAATGCGGGTTAAGTGCAGCTTAATGCCAGGCAACTATAATTTAAGAATAGTGGGCCATCACAATACGATGGCAGATATTGACTTTGCCAAGCAATAAAATAGATCGTTACGCAACAGAAGGAAAATTTCTCAGATAGCAACAACACATTTGCAACAAAAAATAGACAACATGTTTTTACGTTTACCAATGCCAGCTAAGGTTTTATTGATATTTATTGTATCGCTACGCCTTTTTTCTGTGTCCGCTAACGGGCAATCAAATCCAGCAGCTCAGACGCTGCCATATACGCAGATCTTTTCGACCTTCGACGGAAGTATGTCTGCATATCCTCCGGGCTTCCAGGGATGGAATATTCCGGGTACGCTTTCAAACACTGTGATAACTACTACTCCTGCGTCTAATAAGGCATTGTTTTCCGGGCAGACCAATGCGTCTGTCTCACCATTCATAGGCGATATGGTAGGGAAGATCGGTATGTTATCCGGTAGCAGCAGTGTAGAGGCATTGTGCCTTGCAGTCAATACATCTAGTGTCGCCAGTGGTAATGTGCAGCTTATATATACTATAGCTACACAGGGGCAAACTGCCGGGGGCTTTATAGATGAGGTGGACCTACAGTACCGCATAGGTACCAGCGGCAGCTTTACAACAATAACGGGCGCTGTTTATCAGAACGATGCATTGTCAAATACGAACACGGCTGTTACTACGGCCTACAATCCCACTACACTTTATGTAACATTGCCTGCGGCCTGCACAAATCATCCCAATGTTCAGTTGCGGTGGATACCGCGGACGGTGTCTGGCAGCGGTATTACGCATCCGAGCTTTTCCATCGCCAACATCACCGTTCACGCGCAGACCACAACCGACTACTATTGCCTGTCATCAGGGAATTTAAATAGCACAACTACCTGGGGAGCCAATACCGATGGCACCGGTACGCATCCGGCTAATTTCACGGCAGCGTCACAAGTGTTTCATATAGTTAATGGTAACCCGGGCACGTTGTCTGCTAACTGGGCTGTTACCGGAACCAATTCAAAAATAATAGTTGACCAGACAAACCTGACCACGCCCACAGGCGCTTCAAAAGTGATTACTGCGACTGTTGATGTGAATGTGAACAAGACCTTGACTATATCAAATATTGCAGATACCACTTCCATTTCACTGGGGACATTAGATCCTGCAAGCACTGTAGTGTTCTCGGGGCTTACGAATATGCCTGTGCCTGCCAATACAGTGTATGGCAATGTTATTTTTAGTAACTCAACAATAGAGATACCTCCTGTGCTGGATACGTTGCAGTTTGCCGGGAATTTTACACTTCTTGGTACTTCATCCTTTGTTGGCGCCACTGCTTCGTCTGCAGTTGGTATCAACCTTGCTACTTATGGTAACAGCAATCAGCTGATAAGTGCAAATGGATTGCCCCTCTCAGTCTGGAATTTGGATGCAGGCTTTTCTAACCTGAAATCAGCAGGAACTGTATCTCTGGCCTCGAACACCACAATAAATGCGTACAACCATTTTGAAGGTAATCTGGGTGGTACTGCACTGTTTGCAGATAATGGAAATGTTATAACGATAGGTAATAACCTTGATCTTTCAGGGAACGCTTCCAACTATAATTTAACCGGGACCATATGGATGAACGGGATCAGCTCCGGCTCACAATTTATCAGGGGTGGTACAGGTGCTCCTATTGCAGCTGCCGTTAATAATATAGTATTTAACAGTGCCTACATTCCATCAAAATTAGGCGGAGGGACATTTGTTATAAACGGCAACATGGTCATTACCGACACTGCCGCGTTTGGATTGGATTTTCAGGGGGCTAACGTAGCCCTGGGAGGTAATTTTATAAACCGCAATCCGATGGATCTGTTGACCATGGCAAGTCCGGCCACAATGATATTTGACGGGGCGGCAACGCAAACCTATTCTTCATCAGCATTGGGTGGAACTACGTTTTATAATATGACTATGCAGGACACCGCAGGGCTTCTTTTAAATTCATCAGTGAACGTAAGCGGAAACCTGTCATTGACCAAGGGGTTGATATACGCAGGAACTGATACGCTGAACGTCGTGTCAGGAGGAAGTGTGAGTGGTGCCAGCTCCAGCTCCTATGTGAAAGGATTTATGTCAAAGGTGTTCGCTGCAGGCACAGGCTCCTCCCGGACTTTTGAAATAGGGGATACTACTTATTCTCCCGTGAACCTGACTTTCCCGGGCAGCATAACATTTCCCGGCCCTGTGGTCGTGAAGTCAACATACGGGCCACATCCGGCTATGGGAACCTCGTATGTAACCACAGGTAATTATGTGAACCGCTACTGGACAGTAGCCAATGCGGGGGTTACTGTTGCCTCTGGCGGAACACTAACCGCTTCTTTCAGCTATAGCAATGGGGATATGACCGGCGCTGCAAGTAACACCAACTATATCATCAGGGAATATGCCGGTCTGGCTTGGAGCACAGTGCCTGCATATTCCAACTCTACATCCGGCGTTGCGCCCTTGCTGGCAGATGTGTCTAAAGCAACAGGTATCGTCGGTGCTTCTTTTTCCGGTGATTATATAGCAGGCAACAAGGATTGCGCTACTTCAGTGGGTACTGCTGCGGGTGCTCCGGCTTCTTTGTGCAGCTCGGGCACAGCAACGCTCAGCCTTACCGGAACAACAACGAATACAGGTAACAGCTACCAATGGCTGTCATCGCCAACTGGTTCGGGTTATACCGCCATCGGCGGAGCTACAAACGCAACTTATATAACGCCGGTTATTTCCAGTACTACCTATTACATATGCACAGAAGGATGTATTCCTACTTCCACTACTGTAAATTCTACCGTAGCTGTCCTTACTGTTAACCCATTGCCATCGGCAATACTGGGAACAACATTTACTTGTGCGGGTTCGGGCCAGAGTTTAAGTGATGCAACTGGTGGCGGTACCTGGAGCAGCAGTAATACGGGCATTGTAACAATAGGTTCTTCAGGCGTCTATTCCGGCCCGCTGGCAGGAACAGCTACGATCAGCTACACATTGCCTACCGGATGTGCAGCGACTGTTGCGGTCAATAACATAGCACTGCCAACTCCTCCGTCACTCTCTTCTCTTCTTATGAGCTTTTGCCCGGCCAGCACTGCAACATTGCTAACCGCAACAGCGGATACAGTTACGGGCACTGCCACTGGTACAAACAGCACTACTACATTTGCCGAGCCTAAAAATAGTCCCGGTACCAGTGCCATTACGATAAGCAGCATACCCCCCGGGGCCACAATTACGTCTGTTGTTGTAAGTTTTACAATAGCCGGTGCCGGCGCTTTCCAGAGAGATAATATACTGAACCTCAGCGCACCAAATGGTAACAAGATCAATTTGATCGATAACACAGGCAGCGGCACTACCGGTCCATTTAACAACGTAACTATTGGTTCTGCAGGAACAATTCCGATAGTATCGGGCACTAATGTGGTTCCGGGAATACTTTATGCGGCAAATCATGTAAATAATGTACCCGCTGCTTTTTCGGCAACATACAAATCTAATACCACGGCCTGGCCAAGCCTCTATAGTGTGCCCGACGGTGCGTGGACATTTATTACAGACAATACATTCAATGCCACTGAAGATACTTTTAAAAGCTGGAGCATATCTATTTCTTACGTAGTTTATCCCACTATTACCTGGTCGCCGGTTACGGGCTTATATACCAATACGAGTGGCGGTGCTTATACTACCGGAGTTTCCACCAACAACATCTATGTGTTGCCTGCTGCTACCACTGTTTATACGGTGACAACAACGTCCGGATCCTGCAGCAACTCTTCAAGTGTGGAAGCTATTTTCGGTAATCCGCTTTATGTTCCTGTAGTGCAGGGGCAACCGGCAATATGCCAGGGCGCAACTACAAATTTAACCGACTCCTTATCAGGAGGCGTATGGACCAGCAGCAACGCGGCCGTTGCTACTGTGGGCTCAATATCTGGAGCGGTAACAGGTGCTGGCACCGGAACAACAATTATCACCTACTCGGTTACAAATGGGGGTTGCTCAGGGCAGGCAACAAAGGTGCTTTCCGTGACCGCTTCGCCCGCTGCTATATCTGGCAATCTTGGGGTGTGTATAGGTGCAGCAACGGCTTTAAGCGATGCAGACGCAGGGGCCTGGAGTGTTAGCAACGCAAATGCATCGATCGGCACATCAGGTATTGTTACCGGCATTTCTGCGGGGCTTGATACCGTTATGTATGCCAGTCCTGTTGGTTGTACTACCATCGGTGTCGTATCTGTGAACGCTATGCCGACACTGGCAGGCGTGAGTGCATCATCGAACATGCTTTGTGCCGGAGGGTCTTTTGCCCTTAATGCTGGTATCGTATCGGGAACAGGAACGCCAATATCCTATAATTGGAGCGGCCCGGGAGGGTTTGCAATGACAGGCGCCGTCTCCAGCACCGTGGTAACGCCGGTAACTATTGCTGGCAGCGGTATTTACAGCCTTTCTGTTTCTTATGCAGGTGCAGGCTGCACAACTGCTACGTCTGTAACCTCGCCAGCAGTAACCGTAAATGCAATACCCGCTATTGGAGGTGTTACCTCTTCGGTAAGCTTGCTCTGTGCGGGTGCAACATTTACACTTACCGCCGGCACGGCATCAGGAACAGGCGTGTTGTCTTCCTATAATTGGAGGGGCCCTGCGGGATATTTTACAACTGGATCGGGCGGCTCAGTTGCGATCACTCCGGTGACAGCAAGCGCCAGTGGAGTTTATAGTCTTTCTGTTACCTATCCCGGCGCGGGATGCACAAGCGCTTCGGCTGTAACGTCGCCGGCCGTAACCGTAAATGCTTTACCAACTGTAGCAGGAATAAATGCTTCAACCTATACGTTATGTGCAGGTAGCAGCTTTACACTAGCTGCCGGATCCGTATCAGGAACCGGATCGCTTACATCATACAATTGGAGCGGGCCTAATGGATATAACACAACAGGCACAACCGGTTCTGCAACGCTTAGCTCCGCAACTACCTCAGCGAGCGGTGCGTATAGTGTTATGGTTGTCTATCCGGGCCTTGGATGTACGAGTACTGCATCTGTGACCTCTCCCGCGATATTGGTGAATGCGCAGCCAACTGTCGGCAGCGTTACCGCTTCTGCCAACTCATTGTGTATCGGAGGGTCTTTCTCACTTAATGCAGGCTCTGTTGCCGGTATAGGGTCGCTTGCATCTTATAACTGGAGCGGGCCTAACGGATATACAGCAACGGGTTTAACTCCAGGCGCAGTGGTTACGCCAACTACTACGGCGTCCAGTGGGATATATAGTGTTAGTGTGACTTATCCGGGTACGGGCTGCACCAGTGCGGTCTCGGTTATCTCACCTGCGGTGACTGTAAACGTTTTGCCTACCGTTGGTGGTGTTACCGCTTCGGTAAGCGCATTGTGTGCCGGGGGCACTTTTACACTTAGTGCCGGGTCTGTAACAGGCATTGGTTCGCTCAGTTCTTATAACTGGAGCGGGCCGGGCGGATATACAGCAACCGGCGCAATTGCCAATGCAGTTATTACGCCTTCGACTACTGCTGCGAGCGGTGTGTATAGCCTCTCTGTTACTTATCCCGGTTCGGGATGCACAAGCTTAGCATCTGTTACGTCTGCTGTAACGGTAAACACACAACCAGCTACCATCTCAGGTACCTCTTCGCTGTGCAATCTGACGACAACGTTGTTCAACGACATTACATCTGGCGGTGCCTGGAGCGCAAACAATGGTAACGTTACCATTGATGGTTCTGGAAATGTTACAGGTGTATTGTTAGGGGCTTCCACCATATCTTACATTATCGGTAGCTGTTTCGCTACCAAAACCATAACTGTTAATGCTGCTCCGCCGGCTATTTCAGGTATCACCGTTGTATGCCTTGGGGCAACAACTGTTTTGTCCGATGACCAGGCAGGAGGCTCTTGGGCAACCAGCGCAGGCAACGTGAGCCTTGATGGCTCAGGTAATGTTACAGGCACTGCAACGGGTACTGCTGTTATAACTTATTCCCTCGGCGGTAGCTGTAGTACAAATGCCACGGTCACCGTGAATGATTTGCCCACAATTTCCGGCATTACTGCATCGGCTTCACTGCTATGTGCAGGAGGCACATTTACGCTTACCGCAGGAACCGCTACTGGTACCGGGTCACTTGCATCATATAACTGGAGCGGCCCCGGCGGCTATGGAGCCACCAGCGTCGGTACTACGATTGCCCTGACTCCTTCCACAACTGGGTCCAGTGGCATCTACAGCCTTGCTGTTAGGTATGCCGGAGCTGGCTGTATAAGTGCAACATCGGTAATTACAACGGCGGTAACGGTAAATGCATTACCATCTTCATCGGGGGCGACTAACGCAGGCGCTGTTTGCGAGGGTAGCGCTGCCGACTTGTTTGCAAATTCAAGTAACGCTACTGCATGGGTTTGGTCTGGGCCAGGTGGCTTTAGCTCTGCGCTTCAAAATCCAACTTTCACACCAACTGCAACAGCTACCTACTCATTGTCAGTGAGCAGCATCGGCGTTGGTTGCGCTCCGTTAACAATTTATACCACTACTGTGACTGTTAATTCTTTGCCCGGAACAATTTCCGGTACAGATTCGGTTTATATCGGATCCTCTGTGACATTAAGCGACACCGCATCCGGCGGTACATGGACGGCTGATAACAGTAACGTTTCAGTTGGCTCTTCAACCGGGATAGTTAGCGGAGTATCAGCAGGTACGTCGGATATTACTTATATTTTGGGTACGGGTTGCACGGCCACTTTTGTTGTCACTGTTCTTGCGGTGCCACCCGCTATTACGGGCGTTGTGAATTTATGTCCCGGGTCGGCAACTACATTAAGCGATCTCATTACAGGGGGTACCTGGAGCAGCAGTAATGGTAATGTAAGCGTGGGCTCATCTTCAGGTATTGTGAATGGCGTGACCGCAGGCACATCGATAGTCACTTATACATTCCCATCGGCTGCTATTGCAGTTTATGCAACGATCACAGTCAATCCTTTGCCGTCTGCAATATTAGGATCAGCGCAGGTATGCCAGGGTTTGATGACCGGCCTGAGCGATATTTCGTCAACAGGTACCTGGACCGCCAGCAATGGCAACGCAACGGCCGGGTCAACAACAGGCATGATAACAGGCATAGCTCCGGGCAGCGATACGGTTACTTATACCATCTCCGCTACTGGTTGTGCAATTTCAACAATCGTTACCATAAACGCACTTCCTTCGCCGATCGCAGGATCGAGCCAGGTTTGCCAGAGACTATCGGTTGCTTTAAGCGATGCCGGTGATGGCGCATGGAGCAGCAGCAATGGAAATGCAGCAATTGGCTCCGATGGCATAGTTACGGGCATCAGTGCAGGAACATCGACTATTACTTATGAATTAAGTACCGGCTGTATTAGCACTGCGATGGTTACCGTAAATCCATTACCCAATACGATAACAGGCCCCGGCAATGTTTGTGTTAGCTCAATCATCTCATTAACTGATGACGGTGGGGGAGCATGGAGCAGCAGTAATGCTAATGTTTTGATCAGCTCAGCCGGCTCTGTTACGGGCGTTGCAGCTGGAACGTCGCAAATTACCTATACGCTATCTACTGGTTGTATCATTACTTCCATTGTTACCGTAAATGGGGTAGTTGTACCATCCCTGAGTCTTTCAGAAACAACTGGTGATACGGTATGTGCAGGTACGCCGGTAATCTTTACTGCTACTCCGGTCGGGGGTGGAATAATACCGGTGTATCAGTGGTCTGTAAACAGTTCTGTCGTTGCCGGAGCTACAAACAGCAGTTATGATTATACTCCTTTAAATGGAGACACGGTAACGGCATCAATTACCAGTGATGCCGTATGCGCGATGCCCGCTATTGTTTCCGGCTCCATAACGATGACCGTATTATCTATAGACACCAGCTCAGTAAATATTTCCGCAACTCCGGGTGATACCTTATGCAATGGTTCTTTTGCCCTGTTTACTGCGTTAGGAACAAATGGCGGCGTTGCACCGGCGTACTTGTGGCTGGTAAATGGAACGGAGGTTGGCAGTGGGACTACGTTTGGATATTTCCCGAATAGCAGTGACGATGTTTACTGTAAATTGGTAAGTAACAAGCGTTGTATTGCTACAGATACGGTTGCGAGTAATCATATAGTAATGCAGGTGGATTCTGCCTACATTCCGATTGTAGAGATCGTTGCTACTCAGGGACCAGGTACAGGGCCGTTCCAATCCGACACGTTCAGGGCCATTGTTACTAACGCCGGACCGGCGGTTACTTACCAGTGGTTTGTTAACACTACAGCTGTTTCCGGCGCTACCACATCTGTTTTTGAAGCATCTGGTTTTTCAAATAACGATTCTGTTTCCTGCGTGGCTACCGGAACGGGTTCTTGTGGATATGCCTCGTTCAACTCTGTAATGGTGACGATCATATATGCAGGCGTACAGCAGGTAGCAAACGCAATTGAAAATGTAAGACTGATACCTAATCCCAATAACGGCCTGTTTACCATCAGGGGAACTATGGCCGGGGAGAAAGAAGGAAATGTGTCTCTTCAGATCACAGATATGCTTGGACAGGTGGTGTTTAGAAAAACAATAAAGTCTATCGGTGGAAATATCGATGAGCCTGTATCGTTGGGCAAGACGTTAGCCAATGGCATGTATATGCTGAATCTGCGGTCGGGGAATGAAAATATTGTACTGCACTTTGTTATCGCACAATAGTTGCTTCTGAAATTGTTTCGTAAAAAGGGCAAGTTACTTTTTGTACTTGCTCTTTTTTATTGAGGGAATTATGTCCTTCAATTCACATATTTCCATCTTATAACACATAGCGTGTGGGTGAAAGAGATCTACCCCCGGCAGCAAATGTTAATGCTAAAATAACCTTCCCGATATTGTTTTTTGAGCTTATTTAAATCCCTTTGTTGCACATACTGGCGTAACAATTTGTTCATACGGGCTTAACATACAGGATTCAATTAGGTAACATTCGATGGCAATATTTGCAGCCTAAAAACATCCCCAAATTATGTTCCGTTCATTACACACGAAATTCGCGAGATCGCTCACATGCGCCAGTATCTTCGCAACATTATTTCTGTTTGCCGGGAGGGCAACAGGACAGACAGATCTTTGGACCAACACTGCGTCATCTACATGGCTTACAGCTGGAAACTGGGGGGCGGGAGTGCCGGGTGGTACTTCAGTTGCCACATTCAGTGTTAATCCTACAGCCGCAGGTGCGATCACCATTTCAAGTGTGAATGCCACCGCAGCTGCTCTTTCTGTAGCATTAGCCCGCACTGTGAATGTAGCTGCGGAGAATGTGTTAGCCAATGCGGCAACGCTGACATTGAACGGAGCTACAATTAATTCAGTGCCAAACACGATCATAGCTAACGCTATGCCATACTTAGCGGCGGCGCATGTGTTTTCGGTGACAAGCAATTCCACAGGTAGCCTGGGTCTGATTTTAGGCACTACGGGCGGCGCTGTAATTCAAGGCGGTGGTGCAGGAAACAGCGGTTCCCACGAAGGCAACCACATTTATATTGGGAGCAACATAAGCGGTTCGCAGCCAATTACATTCCTTGGTGGCGGTACAAACGACCTTACATTTAACACAGCAGGATTTAACGGTGGCTTACTGGAACTTGCCGGTACAAATACATTTAGTGGCGGACTTACGATCGGTGATGCCAATTTTAATGATGTGCCGGATTGGGGTAATAGCGGCGAGGTACAAGTAGATAATGCCGGTGCACTTCCGTCAACTGGTACTTACACAGTTACCGTTAATAACAACAGTGTATTGTATCTTTTAGGAACAGCTGCAATGAACTTTTCCAATGCTAATGCAACTTACGTGATCAACGGATTGGGTAACTCCTGGAATTCAGGTGCACTGAGGGTGAAAACGGGCAATGTAGCATTTCCGATAACAATAGCAGGTAACATTGTACTTGGCTCAGATGCCGTGATCACAACCGCAAGCGCGGGAACCGTTTGTACTTTTCAGGGGCCTATCAACGGCGCGCACGTAATGCAATTTGCCGGATCAGCAATTTGTTCACTTACAAACGCAGGCAACAGCTGGGCCAGTGCACAGATCGGTAATGGTACCGTGATCGTTAGCAGCGGCGGTTCTTTTGGAACAGGGCCGTTGAATTTTGTACAGACTACCACAAACGTTCCCAATCTTGTATTTAACCAGCCGACTCAGAGCATTGATGGTTTGTTCGGCAGCATAACTGGTACTGCAGGTTCCAATACGTTGACGCTGAATGGTACAAGACTTACGATCAATCAAACCGTAAACGGTTCTTATGGTTCTACTTCTATCGCATTATTAAGCACTATCACAGGCACCGGTTCTATCGTTAAAACGGGTACATCAAGCCTTACTTTAGTTAACTCTTGCAGCCTTAGTGGTGGTTTAAAGATCAGCCAGGGCGAAA
The DNA here is from genome assembly GCA_903881585.1 of uncultured Bacteroidota bacterium. Classification (GTDB taxonomy): domain Bacteria; phylum Bacteroidota; class Bacteroidia; order Chitinophagales; family Chitinophagaceae; genus Nemorincola. Next base: position 14,756 of record CAIRTW010000238.1, read on the forward strand.
TGCTGTTTACACCGACATCATTATCTTCCAGCACATTCAGCATGCCTGCCCCCGACACTTTGGACGGCGGCAGTATAGGCACTACCGGAATACAGGCTAGCTCCACCGTATCACTAAATGTGCTTACGGTAACAAGTAGCTCCAATATATACCTTGACGTTACTAACATACACAGGATCATCTTCGCTAATAGCAGC
>CAIRTW010000239.1 GCA_903881585.1 uncultured Bacteroidota bacterium
GATTCGCTACCTTGATAACCCGGCTGTCTGTTTCGTCAATCAGATTGGGGTCCACGTGGGCGTAGTTCGGAGACGTACGCCCAACAGTTATGTTTTGTACCTTGTAATTTATTTAGAAGACTACCATTTAAAATAACAAGTATGAAAGCAATCAACCCCTGGATCAATTTCAACGGCAATGCTGAGGAGGCATTCACCTTTTACCAATCAGTTTTTGGCGGAGCGTTCACGAAGATCATTCGTTTCAAGGACCTGGCAACGGCTGAATTTCCGGTGCCGGCAAACGAAGCGGATAAAATAATGCGCATTGGTTTGCCTATTGGCAAAAACAATGTTTTAATAGCCAATGACGTTCCCGAATTTATGGGACGGGTAGCCGAAAACGAAAACAGGTCTAAAATAGCAGTAAGCGCAGAAAGCCGCGAAGAAGCAGAAAAGATCTTTTACGGATTATCTGCGGGCGGGACGGTTGAAGGCGACATTGGCGATTCCCCCTGGGGTACCTATGCGGGAATGTTCCGGGACAAATATGGTATTGAATGGATAGTGGAATTTGACCCAGCTGCGGCGTAACCTACTCGCTGTAGTTTGTTCAATCTGATGCAGATAGCTATCGGTGGCACTCCGCTGGGAGGTAGTAGGGGACATACGCCCAGCGATTATGTTTCTTTATTTTTAGAAGACTATCGGGAATGGGGTAAACTCGTATACTTGGATATGAAAAGACATTGTAATAACTTTCGATAAAAAATAGAATCAAGAGTATGAAGGCTGTGGCGCTGATTTCAATTATAGCTTTCGCCGGCTTCCTTTTTATGATAAGAAAAGGATTCTACTATCAATTTCATAAAACAAGGATCAAGGGCACAATTGATTCTGTTTACTACTATAAGGGTTATTTTATGATTTATGTGGATAGTGTTGAATACAGGATAATACCACTTCCTCTTAAATGGACGCCCGAGTTTACCGTTGCAAGTAAAGGAGACAGCTTGATTAAGCTTGCAGATAGCGATACACTAACACTAAAGACTCGTCACGAAACTTTCCGTTACGTCGTTCAGACCTATTAATCTTCTTGTGCGAGCAGATCCTGCTTCACTGGGACGTAGTGGAAGACATACGCCCAGCGATTATGTTTGTCTTTTATTTTTAGGAGGCTACGGGCAACTCGGAGACATACGGCCAATTTTTGCATTTATCTCTTATTTAGAAGACTACAGACAACTGCGGAACTACTGCCAATGGGTTATTTTTCGGCTTTAGTACGCTGAATGCAGTCTAAGACGGAATTTTATTTGCACCACCGGATGCCCTGTGGAACATCCAGCGGAACTGGGTCGCGGCGGGGATGGAAACTTGCCATTACAGAAGGAAAATGTATATTTGACGACCTAAAATAATATCAATGCCAGAGAAATTAGTTTCAAAAATCTATATAGAAAAGTTCCGTCACTTAGAAAAAATAGGTTTCAAATTCGGAAAAAGACTTACCATAATTGCGGGAAGTAACGGTACTGGGAAAACCTCAGTTTTAGGCCTTCTAGGCCATATATTTACTTATAAAAAGCAGGACTCGTTTTTTAATAAGCCGTTTGAAACCGAGTTCTCAGATGTATTCCGTTTTTCCGAAACTTACGATAAGGCAGGTGAACATAAATATTGGGTTGACTTTGACGATCTCACAAAAAAAGAAGCTGTTTCTAGGCAGGCCAAGGAGGGCAAAAGTAAAAAAAATCGCTTCAGAATCGACGTTGGATCAAGGGTTAAGGGATCAGGTAAAGAAGAAAAACCGGTTATTTATTTGGGCCTTAAACGGCTGATTCCTTTAGCTCAGGAAGGGGAAACGAGTATTAAACTTGGCGGGGAGGACAAACTTCCTCTGGCTTACAAAACAACCTATAATGATTATTACAACAAGATATTTTCCGTTGAAGAAAAAATCGTCCCGGCTCATACTAAGTCAACAAATAAGGATAACTATTCACCAACAGCAGACAAATACGATGCCTTCGGCATTAGTGCTGGGCAAGACAACGTTGGCCAGATTATTTTGTCCTTACTTTCTTTCAAGTACCTTTTGGATAATGATCCAGAATACAATGGGGGCTTTTGATTATTGATGAAATAGATGCTACATTATACCCGGCTGCTCAAAAGAAGTTATTGGAATTGTTACTTGTAGAATCTCAAAAATTGAAGCTACAAGTGGTTTTCACTACTCATTCAACTGATATTTTGAACCATATACTATCCAAGAAGTCCTCTAACTTTAAAAACCATACCGAATTTGTTTATCTGGATAACTCCAAAGGGAAAGTAAAAATTTTACAAGGAAATACTTATCTAAATGAGGTGGTTGCAGATTTGAACCATGAGGTGATGGAATCAATTAGACCTTTAAAGGTTCAGGTGTTTTTTGAAGACGAAGAAGGCCATATATTTTTTCAAAATCTAATAAGAGGGAAGAAGCTGAATGATAAAATAAAGGTTGAGAAGGTAAGTCTTGGTTGTGGAAACTATAAGAACCTTCTCCGTGCAAAATTCCCCGGGCTCGACAAAAGCTTAATTATTTTGGATGGTGATTTCAAAACTCAAATACCAGAGCCGAAGTACCAAAAAAATGTTGTTTTTCTTCCGGAGGATATTAGACCGGAAAACGTTGTGTTTGAGTTTTTAAAATCTTTACCAGAAGAGGATTCCTTTTGGGATGACATTGGAGGTTACACCAAAAAAGTATTTCTTGCCTCAACTCCACATAATCTAACAGATAGAACAATAATGAAAAAATGGTTCAATGATCAAAAGCAATACTGGGGAGTGGGTTGCTCAAAGGTTTTTAATAGATGGAAAGAATTGAACCCAACCAAAGCGGATAGATTCATCTTAGATTTCACAACTAAGTTGAACAATATTCTAGACTAGAAGAATTGCCTTTACCCGCCAGTCGTGATGGGTGGGCAATTGTGCTACAAGAACCAATGAAATGCTCCCAACTGTAGGCTATATCTGGTTCCAGATAAGGAAGAATTATTTTAACTCGCCGCAGTGTAATTCAATAATTGATTTTACTAACTTTGTATGGCTATGACAAAATCGAAGACTAAACTAGTTACAGTGGCGCGGAAGACTTCTGTACCAAGATCGGTAATTAAGAATGCTGTTTTGAAAGCGTTTGCAGAAAGGCCAGATGAAAATGAGGCATCCATTGTGCTCGAACAGGCGGATAAGAATGTCGCTAAAAAACAGCAGCGTAAAATTGTCATCACAAGATCAAAAACTAAATTGATCAAAGTTGATAGAAAGTTTTCGGTGAAAAGATCCGTTGTGGAGAAAATTGTAGACGATATGTTTGCTGCACAAGGAATTGCACATCCTAAAAGACGGAAAGCAATAAAGCTCTAAACTATTTGCAGTGCCCCTTCGGTTTATGATCAAATCCTATAGCAATTCCGTATTCATCAATTGCCCGTTTGACGATGGATTTAAGGATATCCTTTATGCAATAATTTATACAGTTTACAGGTGCGGTTTTGTACCGAGAAGCGCTATGGAGGAAGACAATGCATTAAATAGCAGACTGTCAAAAATTGAGAACCTGATACAGGAATGCAGATTTGGTATTCATGATCTATCCCGCACTGAAAGTAACATTTCATCGCTGCCAAGATTTAATATGCCGTTTGAAGCGGGTTTGTTTTTTGGTGCTAAGAAATTTGGAAATAAGGAGCAGAAATCAAAAGTTGCTTTAGTTCTTGAAAGGCAGAAATATTTATACCAGCAGTTTATCTCTGATTTAAACGGCATTGATACTAAAGCTCACAATAATGAGCCGGACAAAGCCATTAAAATAGTGAGGGATTGGCTACAATCATCTTCCGGCAGAAAGGCAATAGATGGCCATTTGAAAATCACCAGTGAATACAAATATTTTATGCGTGATGTTCTGCCGGGTATTGCGCAGGATGCCGGTATGGAAATTAACGAATTAACCTTCAATGACTATTGTCTCTTTATAGAAACCTACTTTGAGGCATACATGGGTTAAATCTCCGTTTTCACCCAACAAATGTGGATAACTTCTCTTCAAAACCATCCCCCTTTTTTCGTTACTTTGTAAGATGCCGAAAGGGCCTGCCGTGGGTGGGCAATTGTGCTGCAAGAACCAATGAAATTCTCCCACTTACATAATCATACCCAGTACTCCCTGCTTGATGGGGCTTCTAATGTTTCGAAGCTTTTTGATAAGGCGCGCAAGGATGGTATGCCCGCTATGGCTATTACTGACCATGGCAATATGTTTGGCGTATTCGACTTTGTGGCGGAGGCGTGGAAGAAGAAAAAAGTAGTGGGCAAAACACCAGAGGGCAAGGATATAGAGGAGCCGGAGGTGAAGCCTGTGGTAGGGTGTGAGTTTTACCTGGTGGAGAACAGGCATAAACGGCAATTTTCTAAAGATGATAAAGACCTGCGCTATCACCAGCTGCTGCTGGCCAAGGATGAGATAGGGTATAAGAACCTGGTGAAGCTATGCTCGCTGGGGTATATGGAGGGGCTGTATGGCAAGTACCCGCGTATAGATAAGGAGCTGGTATTAAAATATCATGAGGGGCTTATAGCCACTACGTGCTGCCTTGCTGCGGAGGTGCCGCGCACGATATTGCGCAAGGGCGAGGCGGAAGGGGAGAAGGCTTTTAAATGGTGGCTGGACCTGTTTGGCGAGGACTACTACATAGAGCTGCAGCGCCACGCCATAGGCGACCAGGACAAGGTGAACCAGGCGCTGATGCGCTTTGCCGAGAAATATAATGTGCCCATCATTGCCAGCAACGACAGCCACTATGTAGACCAGGCAGATGCCAATGCGCATGATATACTGCTGTGCATAAACACCGGCTCCAAGCAGGCCGACCCTAAGTGGAAGGAACTGGGCGATGATGATGAGACGCAGCCCAAGGGCGGGCGTTTTGCATTCCCCAGTGACCGGTTTTATTTTAAGAAGACGGATGAGATGACGTCTCTTTTTGCCGACTTACCACAGGCCATAGACAATACCAACCAGATACTCGGGAAGATAAAGCCACTGAAGCTGGAGCGCGACATAATGCTGCCCCACTTCACGGTGCCTACGGAGTTTAACAATGATCAGGACGCCTTCCTGGAGCACATCACCTGGACAGGCGCCAAGGAGCGTTATAAAGAGATCACCGCCGAAGTAGAGGAGCGCATCAAGTTTGAGCTCTTTACCATACGCACCATGGGTTTTGCGGGCTACTTCCTTATTGTGAGCGACTTCATAAAGGAGGGGCGCAATATGGGTGTGTTCATAGGCCCGGGGCGTGGCTCTGCGGCGGGGTCGGCCGTGGCTTATTGCATAGGCATTACCAATATTGACCCAATTAAGTACAAGCTGCTGTTCGAAAGGTTCCTGAACCCGGACCGTAAGAGCATGCCCGATATAGATACGGACTTTGACGACGTAGGCCGCCAGAAGGTGATAGACTATGTGGTGAAGAAGTATGGCAAGAACCAGGTGGCACAGATAGTAACCTATGGCACCATGGCTGCCAAGAGCAGCATAAAAGACGTGGCCCGCGTGATGGACCTGCCGCTGAGCGAGAGCAATGCACTGGCCAAGCTGGTGCCGGAGCGGCCGGGCATAAGCCTGAAGCGGCTGCTGCGTGCTGAGCTGAAAGGGGAGGGTAGCCTGGACCAGAAGGAAGGGCTGGGCGCCGAGGAAATAGAATGGGTGATGAAGCTGCGCGAGATACTGGGCCAGCAAACCCTGCATGGCGAGGTGCTGCGCAATGCCGAGAAGCTGGAAGGCTCTGTGCGCAACACGGGTATACATGCCGCGGGCATCATCATAGCCCCCAGCGACCTTACCGACCTGCTGCCGGTATTCATGGCCAAAGACGTAGACTCGCTGATAACCCAATATGAGGGCAATGTGATTGAGAATGCAGGTGTTATCAAAATGGACTTTCTGGGGCTTAAAACCCTGACCATAATAAAGGATGCACTGGCGCTGATAAAAAGAAATTACGGCCTCGAAATAGACATAGATACCCTGCCGCTGGATGACGAGGAGACCTACGAGCTTTACCAGGCGGGCGATACCAACGGTACGTTCCAGTTTGAAAGTGCGGGGATGCAGAAGCACCTCATCAATCTGAAGCCCGATAAATTTGATGATCTTATAGCCATGAACGCCCTGTACCGCCCGGGGCCGATGGAGTATATACCTAACTACATAAAGCGCAAGCACGGGCAGGAACCAATCTCTTACGACATACCAGAGATGGAAGAATACCTGGGCGACACCTATGGTATTACTGTGTATCAGGAACAGGTGATGCTGCTATCCCAAAGCATAGGTGGTTTCAGCAAGGGCGATGCCGATGTACTGCGCAAGGCCATGGGCAAGAAGCAGAAGTCGGTGCTGGATAAGATGAAGGAGAAGTTTATGGAGGGGGCGAAGAAGAAAGGCCATCCCGAAGACAAGCTCCAGAAGATATGGACCGACTGGGAAGCCTTTGCCCAATATGCGTTCAATAAATCGCACTCTACCTGCTATGCACTTGTGGCGTACCAGACTGCTTATCTCAAAGCCCATTACCCCGCTGAGTATATGGCGGCGGTGCTGAATAACCAAGGCAATATAGACAAGATAAAATTTTACATGGAGGAGTGCCAGCGCATGGGGCTGCAGGTGCTGGGGCCGGACGTGAACGAGAGCCTGAAAGGCTTTGCGGTGGCGAAAGAAAATGTGGTGCGCTTTGGGATGAACGCGATCAAAGGGGTAGGCGAGGCCGCGGTGGAAGATATTGTAGCCGAGCGCGAAGCTAATGGCCCTTACCTGACGGTATATGATTTTATAAAGAGAGTGAACCAGCGCACGGTAAATAAAAAGTCGATGGAGAGCCTGGTGCTGGCTGGTGCGCTTGATTGTTTTTCTGCGCAGTTGCACAGGGCACAGTATTTCTATGCACCACCTACCGACCCAATAACCGGGTTAGAGCGGTTGGTGCGTTTTGGTAATCAGTTTCAGGCGAGTTCGTCGGTGGCTACCAATAGTTTGTTTGGTGCAAGTGCCATGCCGGAGGTGAAACCGCCGATGATGCCGGAGTGCGACAAGTGGGGACTGCCTGAATTGCTGGACCGTGAGAAGGAAGTTGTGGGCATCTACCTCAGCGCACATCCGCTGGATGGGTTCAAGTTCGAGATGGACAACTATGGCATGACACCAATAAGTGAGCTGGATGCCAACCGTGGCCGCAACATACGCATAGCGGGCTATGTGACTGATGTGGGCCACATGACCACTAAGAAGGGCAGCAAGTTTGGTAAGCTGACCATCAATGATTATTCAGGGCACTTTGAGATATTGCTGTGGGAGAAGAACTATGTGGCTTATGGTAACTACCTGGTGAACGGCCAGAAGCTGATGATACAGGGTGTGTATGACGAGCATAAGTACCGTCCCGGTACTATGGAGTTTCAGATACAGAATATGATGCTGCTGGACGAAGTGCGCAAGACACTCACAAAAAGGATACATCTCTCCATGCCGCTGCTGAAGGTGAACAAGGAGTTTGTCACCTTCATGGAAACCAACCTCAAAACACATCCAGGCACTACCGAACTGATACTTCATGTTGCCGACTGGGATGGCACCGAAGTGCGGCTGAAATCGCAATCGCGGAAAATAGAAGTAAATGACGATCTCATCAGGTTCATACAGGAGCATGAGGATGTCCGCTATTCGCTGGAAAAAATATGATCCTTCCCGTAAATAAAAACCCCAGCCAAAGCCGGGGTTTCATTTTTATTGAAGTTTTTAGTCGGGCAATTAATTTGCAATAGCCTGGTAATACTGGTTCTGTACCATTGGCAGGTTCAGGTTGTAGTACCACTCATGCAGCGCTGTAGACACCATGTGAATATTTGATGATGTGCTCGCCGGAAAATAACCCATTCCTGAAGTGGTGAGGTATGGCAATGGCGGGATCAGGATAAAATCTACTTCGCTTGTCAGATGCCAGTTTACCTGGAATTCCTTTAATGTGGAAGAAGAGCTGTCATTATCTACAACGAGGTAGAAATAAGTGTTTGGAACATTTAAGTTAACGGTGTCAATTCCTTGTTGGGGGAAAAGGGTCAGCAGCGAATCCCAGATAACCAATTTACCATACATGCCGCTGGTTGTTGCCACCCCTTGCAGCGTGTCGCCATAGGCACCCTGGAAGCCTTTTGAATGCCCGGAGGGCACCGTGTATTGCTGGTTATTTAGAGTCAGTGTAATGTCGGTAAAACTATGGTTCCAGTAAACGATAGTGGTTTTTACGCCCAGTTCGCAATGGTCGCCTTCCCACCCGCTGGGGCAGGAGCAGTACCCGTTCACACAACTGCCGCCGTTCTGGCAAGTCACATTGCTGCAACGGTCTTTAGTGCAGGATGAATAAACAATAGCCCCGAAAGTTAATAGAGTGATGATAGCCGTTGTAATAACTGTTCTTGTTCTTTTCATTTGTATACTTTTTGTTTGCGCCTTATGAGCATAACCTGCCATAAGGTATCTGCCTGAACCTGTTAAAGCATAAAATTAATAGTTTCTTTCAAAGAAACCACAATATTTTGCTCCCGCGCCCAAATGCACCCCCTATTTTTTCTACAGCCAGTATTATAAATATTTTGATTTGCAGCAGTATTCCTGGTCTGCGGCCCCACTTTGTCGCTCAATTTGTTAGCACTATGTGGATAGATTATATGGCTATACGCCTATTCTATACTCCTTCCATTGCTTAATGGTGTAACTTTGAGTTTCATTTTCAAAAAATAACAATAAAATTACAATTACAATGGCAGCAGTATTCACCGATTCAAATTTCGACACTGAAGTTCTCAAAGCTGATAAGCTTTCCGTAATAGATTTCTGGGCGCCATGGTGTGGCCCTTGCCTCGCTTTAGGCCCCACAATTGATGCACTTGCAAAAGATTATGAGGGGAAGGTAAACGTAGGTAAAGTGAATGTGGATGAGAACCCGAATCTCTCCATCAACTACGGAGTGACCAGCATTCCTTGTGTGCTCTTTATAAAAGGCGGCCAGGTAGTAGATAAGCAGGTAGGCGCTGCCCCAAAGAACGTGTTTGATAAAAAGATACAGAAGATACTGGGGGTGTAAGCCAGGTAAATTCCAAAAGACGAAATTCCATCCCGATAGTCCCGATAGCTATCGGGAGGACCAAAACCGCTCCTGCTAACTACAGGGGCGGTTTTTATTTCAAATCCTCATCATTTACACAACTCCTTAGTTGCCTCATTTTCACATTTATTTTGCTACCTTGCTGCTCCATTATTTTTTATAGCATGAAGATATTAGGCACGATCACAGACCCTATGGGCGTAGCAAAGCCGGCTACAACTCTTGACCGTTTTTTTGTTTCCCTGATACGCGATGAGCGCGACCTGCCCTTCGTTTACCTCACACTGAAGATCACTTTTACCCTGATACCGCTGGCTGTATTATTGTTCTGGCCTGGCCTTTCCGGCGCCATCTGGTGGGTGGCTGCGATCCTTTACCAGTTCCTTAATAACGTAACCTTCAAAGGCCCTTATGGGCTGATGATGCACTGCACCAGCCACCGCCCGTGGTTCAAGGCGCAATATGGGTTCATGAACCATTACCTGCCCTGGATCATCGGCCCGTTTTTCGGACAGACACCAGAGACTTATTACGCACACCATGTGGGTATGCACCATCCTGAGAATAATATGCCGGACGATGAAAGCACTACCATGCCTTACCAGCGCGATTCGGTGGGCGGTTTTGCCCGGTACCTGGGTACATTCATTGTGCTGGGTATTTACAATCTCTGCAGCTATTTTGTGCGCAAGCACCGCAAGCGATTGCTATACCGCTCCATCCGGGGCGAGGTGCTGTTCTTTGCCTTGTGCATTGGTTTGTGCTTTATCAACTGGCCGGCCACGCTGGTGGTTTTTATCCTGCCGTTCTTTACTTTCCGCATCATAGCGATGACGGGCAACTGGGCGCAGCACGCCTTCATAGCCACCGATGAGCCGGACAATGCTTATAAGAACAGCGTTACCTGCATCAATACCAAGTACAACGTAAAATGCTGGAACGATGGTTACCATATCAGCCACCACTTACAATCCACCATGCACTGGACGGAGCATCCGGCCTATTTCCAGGAGACAATTAGTGAATACGTTGCCAATAATGCAGTGGTGTTCGATGGCATCCATTTCCTGCATGTATTCGTCTATCTGATGCGTGGTCGTTATGACCTGCTGGCCAAACATTTCGTAAACCTTGGCGACCGGTTCGCTTCTGATGAAGAGATCATTGCCTTCCTGCGCTCCCGCACAGGGAAGATGGATATGACACAGTTTAACCCCCTGCCCCTCCCGATAAAAGATCGGGACCGTGTTCCGGGGAGTGCTTTGTTATAAGACATTTGGCTTTCGGAAAAAGTATAAGCTGTTCACCAAAAAAACGTGATTTTGGTGTTAGGAATTTTATCTTTCGTTTCTGAGGATAAAGGCCGGTACAAGCTGCGGAAACTTGCTATCTTCGTATGTACGCTAAAACCGGAAACATGAAAAGAATTGCTACGCTCATATCAACCTCACTTATAGCCGCCTCCCTTACCTGCTGCGGCCAGTCGGTAACACCTCAGAAAGCAAAAGACGTAGGCAGTGTTTTCCTCAAGGACACGGTGCCCAATAACCTTTCAAAATACAGCCAGGCTACACTTGCATCTGGCTGCTTCTGGCATGAGCAGACGTTGTTTGAGAGCATTAAGGGCGTAGTGTGTGTAGTGCCGGGCTATGCAGGCGGCGGTAAGACCTGGCCCAAGTATGAAGATGTGGAGAAAGGCACCACAGGCCACGCAGAGACAGTGGATATTTATTACGACAGCTCTAAAGTGTCATTCGGAACTTTGCTAGATGTTTATTTCGATGCGATGGCAGACCCTACCCAGGTGAACGGACAGGGTGTAGATGAAGGCACGCAGTACCGCAGCATTATCTTTTCCCACTCCCCAAATCAGAAGAGACTGGCCCAGGAACATATTGATGCGCTCAATAAATCGGGCAAATACCAGAAGCCCATTGCGGCGCAGGTCATGCCGTTCACGTTGTTCTGGCCGGCAGAAGATGCGCATCAGCATTACCTCAATGTGCATACCACCGAGCCATACGTAGTAAAATCAATAAACGAAATAGCCCGCTACCAGGCAGCCCATGCCAGCCTCATAAAGCCGGGGCATGACTTTGCGAAGTGATTGTTTTTATGATCGATTTTTTATTAAGGGTGGGGCATATGCTTCGCCCTTTTTCAATTCGCGAAGGGGAGGTGTAACCTGCCCTTCGCTAGCAAAAAAATAGAATGACTTACGACATTAAGGATAAGCAAAATGAGGGTTCACTACACCTCCCCTCCTGTTTTTGCGCCACCGCTAAAGCTAAGGCGGCACGCGGTAGGAGGGGACGATCGGATGAGGCGTATGCCGAATCTGATCGGGGTGGTTGGCTCGTGTATGGCCACGTAACACAACTTACGTAGTATGCGCACGAATGAGTTACCTGTCCGGCGCGAGTCAACCACCCCAGCTAAAAAACACGCTTCGCAGTGTTTTTGAGCGTCCCCTCCTAAAAACAGGAGGGGAGGTGTAACCTGCC
>CAIRTW010000240.1 GCA_903881585.1 uncultured Bacteroidota bacterium
GTCAGCTGGTTAGGACTTATGTATGCTGGCTTCGCTGCAAGCTTTTTTGGCCGTTTGTCGCTTTTTCCTTGCATCTAAATACTGTTTTATCTCCCGAAAGATAAAACAGATAAGGATTGGAAGGTTATTTAGCAAGCCCTATATATACATGTTCTGTTGGCGTTACAGCTATCGACATGCCGAAATCATCACCAAAGCCACCCGCGCTTTTTGCCCAGATCACACTACCGTTGGAGTCTATTTTAGCAACGAAAACATCGAGTGAAGATCCTGATGGGTTTGTATTGGTACAGGTGAATGACCCTATGTGGAATACAGCTTCATCAAAGTCCCCGGTAATATAGACATGGTCATTTCTTGCCGCTATCTCAGCGTCAAGCCCCAAAGACGTACCTAAATTAACAGCCCAGGCCACAGCGCCCGATGGGGTGAATTTTGCAAGAAAAGCGGCGGCAACAGTGGTGCTTGGGTTTGTAAGAGTAAAGCTGCCCATGTGAAGCGTTGTTCCAAATGTTCCAAGCAAATACAAATTACCATAATTATCCGCAGCTATATTGTAACCGCTTACACCATCGTCTTGCGTACTGTATCCCCATATGAGGTTGCCATTAGCATCATATTTTATGACTATGGTATTGTCGCTTCCGGTAGTGGAACCCGGAAAAACTAGCGTGCCGAACGTATCTGCACAACAAAAGCCACCAAGTGTATATACATTGCCCCATACATCCACTGCTGGCCCCATGGCCTCACCGTTAGAGCCGCGGCCGCCTGCCGCCCATTGCCACCCCTGGGCACCTGCATGTGCAGGCCACAACATGGCGGTAAATAGAATAATAATTGACAGGGTATGTTTTATATTCATTTGGCTAGGATAGGTAATAAAGGAAAATAGAATTTATTTATTAAAAGACGCATCTACGGGATAATTTGGTTGGGTAGCAAAGTTTACGATGGATTGATTTTTTCCATTTGCGATTTCCTATTTTTACCCCATGAACCAACAATGGCAGTCGCAGACAGAGGCGGCTTATGCAAACAGGGAATTACTGAAAGATGAAACCTATATAGCGGCAATAAGGGCTGTGATAGAAGAAGTGGACAAAGGGAGGCTGCGCGTGGCTGTTCCGGGCGCTAACGGATGGGAAGTGCAGGAATGGGTGAAAAAGGCGATCTTACTTTATTTTGGTATCCAGCCTATGCAGACTTGGACCATGGAGCCGTTTGAGTTTTATGATAAAATGCTGCTCAAAAAAGGCTATGCCGAGTTGGGTGTGCGTGCGGTGCCTCACGCTGTTGCCCGCTATGGCGCATATATCGCCCGGAATGTAGTGCTTATGCCTTCTTACGTGAATATAGGCGCTTATGTGGATGAGGGCACTATGGTGGATACCTGGGCTACCGTGGGTTCCTGTGCGCAGATAGGCAAGAGTGTGCATCTGAGCGGCGGGGTAGGGATAGGTGGTGTGCTGGAGCCGTTGCAGGCAAGTCCGGTGATCATTGAGGATGGATGCTTTATTGGATCGAGGTGCATAGTAGTGGAGGGGGTAATTGTAGAAAAAGAAGCGGTATTGGGTGCCAATGTGGTATTGACACAATCTACCAAAATCATCGATGTGAGTGGTGCAGAACCTGTAGAATACAAGGGTAGGGTGCCCGCCCGCAGCGTGGTGATTCCCGGCAGCTACACAAAGCACTTCCCGGCAGGCGATTACCAGGTGAGTTGTGCGCTCATCATCGGCACCCGCAAACCCTCGACCGACCTCAAGACCAGTCTTAACGATGCACTTAGGGAGTTTAACGTAGCAGTTTAAATAATACAGATAATGTCTTTAATGCTGTTAGATATTGATTGGCGCTTTTTCGACCGTGTATATATGGGCGAAAAAGTGTCTAATTATTTATGGTGCGTGGGGATAATCACGGCTACGCTGCTCCTGAAGGGGCCTGTGGCGGCATTGCTCACCCGTATCAGCACCAGCCTTACTGCACGTATCAGCTATCTCCAGCACAAAGTTACCATCCGCGAAATGCTGTTCAAGCCCATAGAGCGGTTGGTGCAGACTGTACTTTATTACGTTGCCCTGAACCAATTGGACAGTCTGCTGGATAAGATCGCCATACACCATACCATTGGCGGCAATGCGAAGATCAATGTACGTCTTGGTGATATTGTGGACCATATTTTCTACTTCCTGTTCATTTTGTTTTTCACAAAGGTGGTCACCAGCTTCGTCGATTTTATATACTATCTGCGCATGAACAAAGCGCAAACAGAGAAGAACCATTCGCGCATACAGTTGCTGCCGCTGATAAAGGAAATGACCAAGCTGATAACATGGATACTCAGCGGATTCTGGATATTGGGCAGTGTATTTCATGTAAATGTGCCCGCGCTTATCACCGGGTTGGGTATAGGTGGCGTGGCCATAGCGCTGGCTGGTAAAGAAACAGTGGAGAATTTTTTCGCGGCATTTACCATCCTGTCAGATAAGCCCTTCCAGACAGGGGAAGTAATAAGGCTGGGCGATATTGAAGGTACTGTGGAGCGTATTGGTTTTCGCAGCACCAGGTTGCGAAATGTTGATGGCTCAGCCTATATAATACCCAATCAAAACCTGGTAAGCCAGAACCTAATTAATCTGTCTGCACGAGATACGCGCGGCATGAAGGTCGTGGCCAACATAAAGTATGGCATTAGTCACGAAGCCCTGACGCAGCTTATAGTGAAATTGAAAGAGGCCGTCATAGCCATTCCCCCGGTAAAGGAACCGGTAGAGATCAACATTGAGGCATTTGATAAGGAAACATTCCAGCTCGTTATTTCCTACCAGTTGCCGCACCCATTGCCCGATAACGCTACGCTCATCGCATTGAAAAGAGATGTGAACATGAAGGTGTTCGAGGTTATCGGCGCCAATGCAACTATGGGTACGCCTGTGGGGACGAGTTAGTTTATAGGTAGCAGTTTACAATTTACAGTTTACAAAACTGATGTATCCGCAATAGCAAACTGCAGTCTGCCAACTACCCCTACCCCCGGTCCACAGAAAGCCTCCCAGCGCCCACAAAGAAAAAGCCGAAGAACAGGAAACAGAATTCCAGCGCATGTGCGGCATCATTCAGCCGTTCATTAAGGCTCCCGGCTCCATACAGGTGAACGAGGGAAGCCACAATAAAATTAAACAGCAGTAACAGGCACACCAACCGAAACCATAACCCAAGTATGCAAAATAGGCCGCCGACAGTCATGGTGAAGGCCGACATAAAGCCCCAGAACGATGGCCAGAAATGGATGTGCAGGTTGCCCATCGCCTCGCCAAGTGCGGCCCACTTATCAGGATGCGTCAGCTTTGGCAATCCATACATGATCAGTATAGCGCCAATGCCTGTCCGCATGATTAATAGTCCGAAATTGCTGTATTTGCCAACTTGTGAGAATAAAGCCATGTTGTGAAGTTAAAATTCCAAAGATAAAAATCCAAATTCCAGGCGGTGCAATTACGGGGACGTGTGTTAACTATTGCCACGCATCACGAAAGGCTGGGGAGATAGATTGAAAAGACGGTGCCCACTCCCTCCTGGCTAACAAGGTCTATTTGTCCCTCAAGTTTGTTAATAGCATTTTTTACAAAGTACAAACCAAGTCCCGAGCCGCTCTTAGAAGCGCTGCCCCGGAAAAACATCTCAAATACTTTATTTTTCAAAGTGCTGTTGATGCCGATACCATTGTCTGATATGTTTATCTTCACGCCATTCAGATGGTCCTGCACGTCAATTATCGCAAAGGAATCAGGCAGCGAATAATTCTGGAATTTTATGGTGTTCTCCAATATGTTGTGCAGAATGTAGCCAAGCAGTTCATTGTCCGATCTGAATTTCTTTCGGTTTCCGATATTGGTTATAACCCGTACCCTTGCCATATCATGTTCATCTTTCAGCTCTGAAAGCACATTCTTAATTTTTGCCTCAAGATTTATTTCTTCCCTGGTTATATCTGCATCCCTGATCGTCATTGTTTTTATCAGCACATGCAGTGTCCCATCGAGTTTGTTGGCCGTCTCGTTTATAGCCTGTATCAGTTCGATGTCTATTTTTTCCTCGGGCCCATCAAGCGCCAGGCCCAGGAGGCCCATCATAGTTGACAATGGCCCTCTGAGGTCATGAGATGCTTTATATACAAATGTGCTCAGCTCTTCGTTCGCAGTTGTTAGCTTTTCCTGGCTTAGCTTCAGTTTTTCATTCAGCTGGCGGGACTCGGCCAGCAGTAATTCTGTTTTTACTTTTCTTCCTGCGAGATCAAAAGTGATCGCAATGTTCTTCGATATCTTCTCCAGGAATTCTATATGTAGCGCTGTAAATTCTTCAATAGTGGCCAGCTCTATAAGCCCTTTCAGCTCATTTTCAAAAACCAGAGGTACGATTACAATATTCTTTGGCTGGGTTTCCCCTAGCCCGGACATTATCTTCATGTAATCAGCCGGAACATCCTTGATCAGGATTATTTTTTTCTCAATTGCAGCCTGGCCCGCCAGCCCCTGACCTAATGCGATCTTGCTTCTGTTATGGTTTGTGGTTTCCAACGCATAAGCGGCGGTTAACGCAAGGTGTGGGTCATTTTTATCATGGTCGTTTAATGTAAATAATACGCCAATACGGGCATTCAGGTACTCCGAAAGAAATTCAATAATATCCGAGTAAAAGGATTCGCCGCGCTCCCGGTCTATTCTTAATAATTCGCCTGCCTGGGCGAGGCCCGCATTGAGCCAACTTCTTCCTGCATCCGCTTCCGCCGTGTTTTCAGATTGTCGCGCATCACAAGCAGGGCATTACCCAGGATATCCCTTTCGCCTGGCAGGAATTCAGCGGCATAGCTGCCACTTCCCGTTTGTATGGCAAATTCAGTTTTTAGCTTTATACTTTTGATCATCGCATGAATCGCTTCTGTAATTTCCCCTATCTCATCATCTCGCTCCACATAAGTTACTTCCGGAATATCGCCTTTGCCAAGTAGCGTGATAACATCCTTAAGGCCTACAATAGGCTGAGAAATACTGCGCGTGGCAAGAATTGATGCCACCGAGCCCACAATAATAATGATGGCCAGTATCAGTATCATTATTGAAGCCAGGCGGTTGTAGGATTGGTCAAGCTCTTTTTCCAGCTTGGTCAGCGAGTTGGTTTCGCTGAAAAGAATACGTTTGAGGTCGTTCTGGCTTTCTGTAAAACCCGGATTTATTTTGCTGTCCAGTATATTGAAAGCAGCATCTATCAAGGTATCGCTGTTGTAATTTTCAGGTGTCTCCAGTTTTTTCATTATACGCTTCTGGAAAACAATGTTTTCATCGTATCCTTTCAGCAGTACATCGAGTTTTTTTTGCAAAGCAGCATTCCCGGATACCTCTGCTAAATTTTCGATCTTTGCCCGGAGTGCGGGATACTCGTCCGACTGTATTATTTTCAGCCGGTCACGCTCATCCTTCTTTGCTACACGCACCCAATTTTCTATCAGTTTATTTGCCTCCTTACTAAGCGCATCAAATTCCTTCAGGGAAGAAACAGATGGCTGATAAATATTTGCGATCTCGTTGTATTTTGCCTTATTGGCTGCGAGCTCCAGTATGCTCACGATACTCGTTATGCCGATGATAAACAGGATAACGAAATAGCCGGATGCGATCTTTCTTGATATGCTGAACCTGAATGCCAATGAGATTACTGATTTGAAATTTAGATTGGTGTTAAGTTAATGTTTATCCGGGTAAACTACCCGTACTTTACTCTTGTTATCTCCATTTATAGAATTGACATTCACGTAACCGATTGCCCCGACATTCTCTCCCACATAATCTATTATTTCGGCATCAGACGAGAACGTTACCGGTGGCATCTCCGCATTCATATATTCACGCTCGGTAAAATATCGGGTCATATCCTGGCTCGACATATTCAGCAGCTTCGCTAAAAAAAGCTTCTTGGTCTCGGGCATATCCCGCCGGTCAACCGGGACGATATTTTTGTTTATCCCCGGCCAGCGTTTGTTGATCTTCCTGAGATAAGTAAGCTTTACCTCAGACTTGGTTAGTGCCGCAGTATTATTTGCGGAGTTGACGATCACTACAAGGCCCATAGTATCGTCCTGTCCTGTAGGCGGATTTACAAATGGCAGCAGAAGAATAAAAAGAAACAGTTTTATGGAACTCATTGTTTAAGCATTGTAATAATTAATACAATTTAAATGCCATTATTTCATATCAAAAACCAAAAGCGGTCTGAACAAAAACGCCGTCAGACATGAACGGACCATCAAAGTTGTGTATGTACTCCAGCTTTATCCTGTTGAACGCAGCAATATCATATGCTATTCCCACCATCAATGTTTTCATGTCAGGGGAGTAATCTTTAGTGAAGTGGCTGTTGTCAATGGCTCTCAGCCCATAATAAGGCCCTGTATCTGAGGGGAGTGAGATAACGTCATAACGCACATAGGGTGCAAATCGTTTGCCTTTGAGCCTGCCGTTGAAAGCAACTTCAGCCGACAAATAATTCATTGTAGTTGTTCTTGGATAGTCTCCCTTAAGAACATTCATTAGCACATAGTCGTCTTCTACGATCACATCAAATAGTTTGCTTTTCAACACCACATATGGGTCGAAGCCGGTTTCCTGCAGCAGCATAGGGCTTGCCAGCGGCGAGGTAATATCCACGATCTGCCCGTAATTAGGGATGTTAAAAGTATGTATCTGGTCTGTATATCCGCTGAGCCCTATCTTCAGGTCAGACTCGCCTTTTATTGTATGGAACTCAACTAAAGCAGTGGCCTGGTATCCCAACTGCCCAAAATAATAGATAGGCTGGGTGGGGGAGGAAGGGCGGGGCATTCCTAATCCTAAAATGTAGGAGATGCCGTTGTTGTCTGTGATCTTGTAGTTCCCATAAGCGGTACCGCCCACAAAGTGGCTCTGGATAAGGCCGGCATCCTGTTCTACTGCCTGGTAAAAATTGGCCGCATTTTGCAGCCACGCCCTGGAGTACAGGTTCCTGTTTATGTACCCAATGGGCGTGTACATAAGCCCTGCCTGCATCCCGAAATGATCTGAAATAGTATAGTCTATGAAAAAACGGTCCACTTCCACTCCTATTTCATCTTTCCCCGACCCAATATCCCCTTCAAGGTTTACTTCAGCCTGCATTTTTATGTTGTCGGTGAGATATACAGAAGTAAGGAGGTCTAGCCCATGCAGCACTACGCCTCTTCTTAGCTCATATGGATATTCGTAGTCGCCGTATTTATTAAACAGCGTTGCCGAATTAGCATTCGCAGGCATTCCAAAAGGAACACCTCCGATAATATCTCCAAAGCCGTTAAATTTTATTCTTACGCCACCGTCACTTTGTGCGTTGACTAATGTAGCCGGAGACACGAGTATAAGCAGGAGCAGAGCACAAACAAATTTCATAAGTGTTATTTTTATTTGAAAATGTTTAGTTAATGCAATATAGCGATATTATCAGGAAATGGCAATGATTTGCTCCGAAACGGAACTATCAGGCAACGAGGCATTCTTATTAAGCGATGAGTTTGAATAAAAACATGCGGCAAGGATGGAGGCTTAATCCAGTGCTTTCGGCTTCCAGCCAAGGTCTGTAAATTTTTTCTTTTTCAACAGGAAGTAGTCCCATACGATGCTACGGGAGTAGATGCCTTCCTCATTGCGGCGGGTTATCATTTTCTTGTTTTCGTTGCGGCGCTTCATCCATTTGCCTAGGTCGCGATATACATGAAAGTGCGCTTTCACAATAATGAACGTATGCTTTACATTGCCGGTAAACAGCAGGCGCATTCCAGCCAGCCCGTCCAGCACAAACCGCAGGGGGAACAGCCAAACCAGCCGGGAGCTTTTTTCGTTTTTTAGCAGCAGTATCAGGTTATTGCGGAAGTTATAGTAAAGCTTTTGTGGGCTGCCATAGCTGATAACACTGCCACCCACGTGGTACACCAGCGATCTGGCAACATAGCCTATTTTGTAGCCCGCATTTTTCAGCCGCCAGCAAAGGTCAATTTCTTCCATGTGGGCATAGAGGTCATTATCCAGTCCGCCCATCTTATGGTAAAGGTCTGAGCGCATCATAATGCAGCCGCCCGATGCCCAGAACACTTCTATATTATCATCGTATTGTCCCTGGTCTTTTTCTATGTCGAAGAAAATACGGCCGCGGCAAAACATGTACCCGTATTTGTCCATAAACCCGCCGCCGGCGCCCGCATATTCAAACAGTTCCCGGTCACGGTAGTAACGAATTTTGGGCTGGCAGGCAGCCAGCATTTCGTCCCGCTCCATCGCCTGGTGCAGTGGCGGGAACCAATGGTCGGTGACCTCGAAGTCCGCACTTAGTAATACGTAATACTTTGCTTTTATTTGTTTCAGGGCTTCATAATAACCATTTGCGAAGCCATGGTTTACCGCTATTTGCAGGGTCTTTACAGAAGGGAAGTTTTGCTGCACATATTGCAGCGTATCATCGGTGGATGCATTGTCGGCAACGATCACCTCGTAGCCGGACGCAGCCTGCTCCACTATCTTTGGCAAAAAAAGCTCATGCCATTTAGTACCGTTGTAGCTCAATATTACAACGGCTGTATCCTTATGGCATACGATCATAGCGGGGTTTGTGCTATTGACAGATTATTTATACTTAGGGTCGTAAAGTGTATTATCCGGCGCAGTTATTTTGTCATTGCGCTGGTACTTATGCTCATAAAGGTTGTAAC
The DNA here is from genome assembly GCA_903881585.1 of uncultured Bacteroidota bacterium. GTDB lineage: Bacteria > Bacteroidota > Bacteroidia > Chitinophagales > Chitinophagaceae > Nemorincola. The sequence goes on from CAIRTW010000240.1 coordinate 8,774, forward strand.
AACCCGCCCATGCGAATATGAAAAAGCCGAAGAACGATAAAAGAAACAAGAACCGGGACTTAGAGGGCTTATTAAGCTCTATATCGTACTGGTTATCTATATCTGATCCCTGAGTGTTGTGTTGGATATCCATGAATTGTTAAAATTTCCTGCGCAAAAATAGTAGTAATTCCTTCAAAATCATAATATTTTTGGCTTAAGTTCGTTATCGGGGAAGAAATACCATGCGTCAGTATTTAAATTGGAAAACATATCTCGCTATTGTAGCGCTGTTCATAGTCGGGGCTTCGCTCTATTATACCAGCCAGCTTGCTGGCAAACTGGCTACCGAAGAGCGGAAAAAGGTAGAGGAACTGGCGGGCGCCCTGAAAACGCTCATAAAGTCGAATAACCTGCAGGAGACGGCTTTTGCAAGCAATATCATTGCCCAGAATACCACGATACCATTAATAATACTCGATGACAAGGGCCACATAGCAGACTCCCGGAATATAGACACGCTACATACCACAAACCCTCATGCAGTGGTGAAGGAGAAGCTGGAGGAGTTCAAAAAAAACCATCCTCCCATTGTTGCAGATTATGGTACAGGCAAGAATTATGTGTACTATGGTGAATCGTACCTGCTCACGCAACTGCGATACTTCCCCTATGTGCAGCTGGCTATCATCATCGTATTCCTTTTAGTGGTGCTGTTTGCACTTAGCGTGGCCAACCGCAGCCTGCAAAACCAGGTGTGGGTGGGCCTTTCCAAAGAAACGGCGCACCAGCTGGGTACGCCCCTCAGCTCTATAGAAGCATGGCTGGAGCTGCTGCGCGAAAGTGACGCCAACCATGATGCCGTGACCGAAATGCAGAAAGACCTGGACAGGCTGAAACTGGTGGCCGACCGATTTAGCAAGGTAGGCAGCGCCCCGCAGCTCGAAGAACAAAACCTCGTGATCCGCCTCGAAGACATTGTGGCCTACATGCAACGGCGATCGCCCAGTAAAGTCCACATCACGCTGCACAGCGAGCAAAAAGAAGTACCCGTAAATATCAGCGGCCCCCTCTTCGACTGGGTGATGGAAAACCTGATACGCAATGCGCTCGATGCCATGGGCGGCACAGGCAAGATTGATGTTACTATTATCAACACGCCACAGCAAGTGTGGGTGGACGTGCAGGACAATGGCAAAGGCATTCCGGGTTACCAGGTGAAAAAAGTATTTACCCCGGGCTTCACCACCAAGAAGAGAGGGTGGGGGCTGGGCCTTTCGCTATCCCGCCGTATCGTTGAAAAGTATCACCACGGTTCTATTTTCGTGAAGCACAGTGAGGTTGGGAAGGGAACTACATTCAGGATAATTTTGAGACGGTAAGTAGTCTAAAGTAGTAAGTCTAAAGTCTAAAGCTGCTACGCATGAATTTGTATAGATTTTCGGGAACTTTCTACTTTCTACTTTAGACTTTCTACTTTCGACACATTTTTTACTATCTTTGCATCCCTCAATGCGGCGATGGCGAAACTGGTAGACGCACTACTTTGAGGTGGTAGCGCCTGTAACGGGCATGAGAGTTCGAATCTCTTTTGCCGCACACATGGGAGTTTTTCCCGAAAAGTCAAGGGGTTGTTCTAAAAAGAGCAGCCCCTTTTCCTTTACCAGAGCGGCTTTCGACTGAAAGAGTGGATTTAGAAAAAGAGTTCGATAAAC
>CAIRTW010000241.1 GCA_903881585.1 uncultured Bacteroidota bacterium
TTGAAGATCAGTCTGTATCCGTATTCACTCATCCAGCCGGCTTGTTTGGCAGGGTTGCCTACTACAAGTGCGTAGTCGGGAACCGTCTTTGTTACTACGGCACCTGCACCTATGAATGCAAAGGCGCCGATATCATGTCCGCATACGATGGTAGCGTTAGCGCCTATGGTGGCTCCGTTACCTACATGAGTGCGGCTGTATTGTCCGCGGCGGTTCACAGCGCTGCGGGGGTTTATGACATTGGTAAATACACAAGACGGTCCGAGGAACACATCATCGCCGCAGGTGACGCCAGTGTAGACCGATACATTATTCTGTATCTTAACATTCCTCCCAAGTGTAACCTCCGGGAAGATGACACAGTTCTGGCCTATGTTGCAGCCCTCGCCTATCGTGCAGCCAGGCATGATGTGTGCAAAATGCCAGATCTTCACATTGTCGGCTATGTCGCTGCCTTCGTCTATGACCGCAGTAGGATGTGCGAAATAATCCATGGAAATGATTTTACTAGTTGTGATCAGCTATTAGAGACCTCTCCCCGGCCCTCTCCGAAGGACAGGGTGAAGTAGCGTGAGTTACGCCGAAAATCTCTTTCAATTAAGTATTTCCTTTTATTTTTTAATGAACGGATGATACTCTCCCACCGGAGTTACTATTTCGGCTTCACGAATGTCATGGGTCACCTGTATACTGGGCAATGCGGCATCCAGGCCAAAACCATTGCCCTTGAGTATCTCCTCGTAACTGCGGGTGTGCAGGTTGCCAAAGCCCTCGCTGAACTCCACCTCTTCGCCATCAACCGTTATTGCCCTGAATGTTCTTTTGTTTTCTTTCTTTACTGCATCGGGTATGTCCTCATAATTAATGCTGAGGAACCATCTTACCCGTGCTTTCTCAAGGTGCAGCATACCGGCAGCGCGGTCTTCCTGCAGCAGGTGCACTATATTCTCTTTCACTGCTCCGAATATCCATATGAGCATATCAAAGAAATGTATACCGATGTTGCTTGCTATGCCGCCCGACTTACCGGTGTCGCCTTTCCAGCTGTTGAAGTACCAGCTGCCGCGCGAGGTAAGATAGGTGAGGTCGACATCATGCATCGTGTCTCCCTTGCTATTGGCGATCTTTTCTTTCAGTGCAATGATGCTGGGATGCAGGCGAAGCTGCAGAATGTTATTTACCCTGTTGCCGGTTTCCTTTTCTATTTCCATAAGGGCTTCCAGGTTCCATGGATTGAGCACCAAGGGCTTTTCGCAAATGGCATCGGCATGGGTGCGGAGTGCAAAACGAATGTGTGAATCGTGCAGGTAGTTGGGCGTGCAGATGCTTACATAGTCTATTTTGGTGCCCCTTCTTTTCAGTTTGTCTATGTGGCGGTCGAAACGCTCAAACTCAGTAAAAAACTGCGCTTGTGGGAAGTAACTATCTAAAATGCCTACGCTGTCAAACCTATCAAGCGCCGCCAGCAGGTCATTCTTAGTGTCCCTGATCGCCATCAAATGCCTTGGGGCTATATAGCCCGCTGCCCCTACCAATGCAAAATTCTTCATACTCTTTGTAACAATTATTTACCTGCCTTTTGCAGTGCCTCAAGATACATCTTTCTTTCCTTTTGCACATTAGCCTTCCATGTGTATTGCTCTTCCACATATTTGCGGGCATTTGTACGCACTGCGCCTCCGTTAGCCCGCAGCCAGTCGAGCGCTTTTTTTACTTCGCTATCAA
>CAIRTW010000242.1 GCA_903881585.1 uncultured Bacteroidota bacterium
ATGTGGAAAGGCGAGCGCCTGAAGCAAAGGATGTACACCGAGAGCCAGTTCCGCCTGCCTACAGAAGAAGAGTGGGAATGGGCTGCACGTGGTGGCCGCAACGAATCTCCTTACCCATGGGGCGGTCCTTACATCATCAACAAGAAAGGTTGTTATCTGGCGAACTTTAAACCGCAGCGCGGTAACTATGCGGCAGACGGAGGCCTTTATACCGTACCTGTTGATTGGTATGCTGCAAATGATTACGGCCTGAAGAATATGTCAGGAAACGTATCTGAGTGGACCGAATCTGCTTACTTTGGTGGTACTTACAACCAGATGGCGGACATCAATCCAAGTGTAACGTATAATGCACAGCCAAATGATGCCAAAGACCGGCCATACATGACCCGCAAGGTGGTGCGCGGTGGAAGCTGGCGTGATGTTGCCTACTTCCTGCAGGTAAGCACCCGCGATTATGAATTCCAGGATACACCGAAAGCATATATTGGTTTCCGTTGCGTTTACACAGAAACAGTACCGGCGTTGAGTAACAGGCGTCCTGTTAGAAAATAAAAATTTATCAGACCTTTTTATAAACAAAGAAAAAATCAGCCAAAATGAATTCGATAGCACTCTTTTTTGAGAAGAAACAAGGTAAGTACATTAAGAACCTGATCATCGGCCTTGGCGCCTCGGTGGTACTGTTGGGCGCTCTTTTTAAGATACAGCACTATCCTGGTGCAAGTATCATGCTTAACTGCGGTATGTTTACCGAAGTATTCATCTTTGCGCTGCTGGGTCTTCTTCCTCCACATGCTGATTATTATTGGGAGCGTTTTTACCCGGACATCACCACTAACCCGCACGTAGAGGCTTATGAAAAAGGCCTTAAGGAGCCGCACAAAGCTGGTGACGCGCCTTCAAAATCATTGGATAAAATGATGGAAGAAGCACAGATCAACCCGGCTAACCTGCGCCGCCTGAGCGATAACTTCCAGAAATTTGGCCAGACCGTGGAGCAAATGAAAGACATCACCGATGTTACTGCTGCTACAGGTGTATATTCACAGAGCGCCCGCGAAGCTGCTGATGCTTTGGGCCAGATGAAAAATACATTTCAGGGCGCTACCAAGACAATGAGCGCATTCAACGCTGCTGCAGAAGATACTACTAAGTTCCACCAGCAGGTTGTTGTACTTTCTAAGAACCTCGGCACGCTGAACCAGATATATGAAGTAGAACTGCAGGACGCAAATAACCACCTGAAAGCAATGAACAAGTTCTACAGCAATCTCGTAAACGCGTCTGAAGCTATGGCTGCAAGCGCTACAGATGCTACGGCTGCAAAGACCCAGATAGGCCTGCTTGCCAAGAACCTGACCACGCTGAACCAGATATATGGCAACATGCTGTCTGCAATGCAGGGCCGTTAATTTAACGTCAAGTAATAGCTAGTAAACAATTTTAGTCTAACTATAGTAAATATTAAAGAATGTCTATACCTAAAGAGCCGCGACAGATAATGATCAACCTGATGTACCTGGTGTTGACAGCCCTGCTGGCCCTAAACGTATCTAATGAGATCCTTAATGCCTTCCGGACATTGAGCTCGAGTATTGATAAGTCTAATACATCCATTGATCAGAAGAACAAGGATATATATCAGGATATCATAACCAACGAAGGCCAGGCAGGACAGCATGATAAGGTGCATCCCTACAGGTTGAAGGCTGATGACGTAGTGAAACAGGCGGATGATATGGTGAACTACCTCAACAGTTGGAAAAGAAGGATAGTAATGGAGGCTGGTGGCTATGGCAAGAATAAAGATGGTAAAAGCCCTGAAGACACGACCTTCCCGGACAGGATGGATAATATAGATGCCACTACTCTGCTGCTTGTAGAAAAGAAAGGTGGAGATTCCCTGCAAAAGAGAATCACAGCTATGCGCGAATTCCTGTTGTCTCAGGTGACTGAAAAAGACAAAGCCGCGATCAACCCGCTGATGCCCCTTAGAGTAGAACCGGCCAAAGCAAATGACCACAATCCGAAAGGAGACTGGAGCATAGGTAACTTTGAGCACATGCCTGCTATTGCAGCACTGGCACTCTTCTCCAAATACCAGAATGACGTTCGTGCAAGTGAAGCGCTGGTGATCAATAAACTGTTTGAAGAAGCCCACGGTAAGGATATTAAATTTGACACCATTGCTGCTGTGGCTGTACCTAAGAATAGCTACGTACTGGAAGGCGACAAGGTGGAAGCGTCTATATTGCTTGCAGCGTTCAACAGGCAGCAGAAACCTACGATCTCAGGTATGAGTGGCGGAGGTAGCACCAAGCCTGCTGAAAACGGTGTAATTCCATGGGAGACTGTAGCTCATGGCACTGGTTTGCAGACTGTATCAGGAACAATAGAGCTGAATACTGCCGAGCAGGGTATGCAGAAGAGGCCATTTAAGTTTGAATACATGGTGGGTACTACGGGTGCATCTATGCAGCTGGACAAAATGAACGTATTTTACATTGGTGTTGAAAACCCTGTAACGGTTGCTGCTGCGGGCTATTCGGTGGAAGATGTGTCTCTGGATATTCCCGGTGCAGTAGTTACCGGTTCAAAAGGTAAATACGTCATTACCGTCGATAAGATAGGTAATGTTGATGTGAAAATCTTAGCCAAAACTAAGGAAGGCTCGAAAAAGGTAGTAGGCGGTATGCCTGTGCGTGTAAAGCGTATTCCTAATCCGATCACAAAGATCGGTGGTATTCCGGGTGGCGGTATGAGTGCAGCACTGTTCCGTGCCCAGATAGCGCCACAGGCAGCTCTTGACAACTTTGACTTTGATACTAAGTTTGTTATTACCCATTTTACTTATTCAGTATTGCACAAGGGTGAAATAATAGGTCCTTACGAGGTGAAAAATCCGGCGGGTTGCCGTCTAAGCGGTGTAGGAGCAAATGTAAATATAGAAAAGAGCATGAATATGCTGCGTCCTAACGATCGCGTATTTATTGACGATATCAAGGCCGTGGGACCTGATAAACTGGTAAGACCACTGCCTCCAATAAGCTTTAGTTTAAATTAATTAATTCAGTACAAAAAACCAGTAGGATATGACCATCCTGAATTCATACAGATTAACCGCAGCGACAGTATTGTTGTTAGCCACAGGTACAGCATTTGCCCAAGGCGGATCAGCGGCCGACCAGCCGATCTCGGGCGCTCAGAAGGGCGTAAACAAGGACTGGGCGCCGTCGAAGACCAACGACGGTGCTTTTGACCGGGTTTCTTCGCATGCAAGTGTGCCGATCCCGTGGCAGCCGATACGTGAGACGGACATCTTGTGGAAGAAGCGTGTATGGCGCGAGATAGATACCCGCGAAAAACAAAATGTTGCGTTCCGCTATGCCGGCGATGAAAGCAG
>CAIRTW010000243.1 GCA_903881585.1 uncultured Bacteroidota bacterium
GATTTATTGAGCAAAACTGTCAGTTCTTCTATTGTTTCCTTGACACTAATTGTTTGTAAAATAGCCATACTAATCTATAGCAAAAATCATGCCGAATTATTTTGTCTAATTGGTATTACCATAAGTATCAAATGCCGCCATACCTATATCAAAACACCCTATCGAATCAACAGTTGTGATATTCTGAGCATTAAGCAGAACATTAGTGCACAGGATAAATATCACAAACAAAATTATCTTCATGATATCAGTTTATGAATTTGCATCAAAATAATTTTATAGAACTATCGACAATGGATATACCGTTCCAGGTCCAGTATATGGAGCATTACAAACAAAGATTGTCCCGGGAGGAAACGCGCTAACAATAGTAGATATTGGTGTATCCTTCGCGTTGAGGCAATTCGCATGAACACTAACAAACGAACCAACCCCCAACAATAAAACAATCCATATCCTTTTCATACCGTGGAGAATTTATAACAAAACTAAAATTACAACAATATTTGTATAATAGTGAACTCATGTGCGGGATTAGGGGGCCTTCAACACCCTCACCAGCGTATCGATCGCCGCCTGGTTTCCCGGATCATAGATAGATTGCAGCAGGTCGTCTTTTTCCTGCTGGGTGAGGTGGAAGTTGAGGGCTGCGATCTTATTGGCTTGTTTGGGTACATATTGGAGGGTTACAAAGCGTAGTTTGCCGCCCGGATAGTAGGGGGCTATGTCTTTGTACAGATCCTCGGAGTAAGACTGGAATGCTTCCCACTTGGTCTGGATCACGAAGAGCGGGTCTGCCATCATTTTAGATAAGGAGCCGGTCTGGTCGGAGATGGTGGTTACTTCATTTTCGCGGGTGTCCCTTATGTCGAGGAAGATGACTTCCTGTGTGTTTTGTTTTAGCCAGTCGCGCATCACATAGAGGTAGCGGTCGGCAAGGTCTGCGCCGAAGTTGTCGCGCAGGCCGGCGTCCATTATGTTCATACGCGGTACACTGGGTAATTTTACCACCGGCAGCACGTATGGGAAGGTGGCGTTCATGCGCAGTGCCGATGTGATGCGCATATTATACGGGTCCTGGTTGGGGAAAAACTCGGCGAAGTCAACACCATCTATGGGCGGGGTGGCGCTGGTAAGCGAATACTCCGGCTGGGTAAGGTAGCCCAGCGGCTGGCCCGACATCATGAGCCGCCGGCCATCGTTCACTATAGTGCCGTTGATGATGAGCAGGGGTATGCTGCCATTGGCTTCACGCGGGCTGAAGTAACCGATGTTTTTATCCAGCAGTTGATTGGTATTTCTTACCAGCTCTTGCTCCATAGCATAGCCGCGGTCGCGGGTATAGGAGTAACCGGCAATGTCTATCTTGTTGAATGGCGATATGAGGTCCACACTGGCGAAAGAGAAGATGATGGCATTGAGCAGGTCTTTACCTACATTCTGCTGGTATTTGGGCGACCAGGGATCTTTCAGAATGCCTTGCTGCACAGCATCGTGTATGCTGCGCCAGTAGGTAGCGCCTATCATGCCGCCGGATGCGCCGGTGATGAGGACTGTATTCTTAAACAGCCTGCCATTAGTAGCGCTGTCTATATACTGTAGTGTGCGGAAGGTCCAGTAGGCGGAACGTGTGCCGCCGCCGCTCACGGTGACCACCACCAGCGGCGGCTTTGCAGAATCAGTGCTTACCCTGCTCTTCCAGCTGCCGAGGCGCTGCTCTTCTTTCTTTCTGTCTGCGGCAAAGCGCTGCGGGGTGAAGCAGGCGTGGAGATGCTCGTAGTCGTAAACGGGCTGCTGCGCTTCGGGGTTGTGGTAGTTGAGGCCGTAGGCTATGCTCCTCAGGTCCAGCAGCTTTACCTTCACCATGAAGGAAAGGCCCACAACGAAAATGATCCAGCCTATGGCCTCCCAGCTTTTCATAAAATACTTGAAGGCGCCCACTACACCCATGATGATGGCAAACAGCAGCAGGAAGCCGGCCCCGGCAGGTACGCGCAGCAATGGCCGCTCCATAAATATACCCATGAGCAGTAGCAGCACATAGGCAATGATGGTGGCAAAGATCACATTGCGGTGATGCCTGCGCAGCACCGTGCTCATGAGCCGGGGATGAAACCGCTCCAGGTCTGAGTTGCGCTCAATGCTCAGTCTGCCCGAAACGTATGACCGGGCTGGCAGCAAATCCATCTCATAATCCAGCGAATCGTAAGGGATGAGCTCGCGGATACGGGATGGGTTGGTGATGGTGGTGAGCAGTGTCTTGAAGAAGTCGCGGCTAACACGGAAGAAATAGAGGAACGAGATAAAAAAGATAATGGCTATACCGAGGTAAAAACCAAGCTGCAGCACGAGAATGGTTTTCATGGAAGCATGCTCATCTATCCACTGGAAGCGGATGGCCCTGCTGGAATAAAAATCGAGGAAGCAGATGGGTATTATGGAATTGTTGTAGCAATAGACCACAAATGCGTGCCGCGTGGCGCCCATGTAGGGTATGCGCTTGCTGTGAATGATAAATGTGGTGATGTGCCACATCATAATAAACACGCAGGATGCGCAGCCCAGCAGCAGCATGCTGAGGAAGCTGACCTTGCCCAGGTACTCCGGTGCAAGAAAGAGCGATGAAGCCCCGAAGTGCGACGCGAAGTTGCCGGTGATAGTAAGCAGCAGTATGAGCCAGAAGATGAGCAGTACCTGGTACTTACGGAAGTGCAGCAGCACCAGCTGAACTGGCAAAAAATAGTATATGCCGCTTAGCACTCGTTTCATCTGTATATTCGGGATTAAATGTTAAACTACAAAGTTTTTTCTGGATGTGCGTGGAATGTTTTCTGTCTGAACTATCATTCATAGGATTTGTTTGATTTTTTGTGATGGAATTTCATACTCCTTCGGCAAACTCAGAATGAAAACTCAGGCACAAAAAAAATCCCGGTAACATAAAAGCTACCGGGATTTGGATATTGTCATTTGGAATTTTCTGGTTTATTTCTTTTTCTTAGGCTTCTCTTTTACTATTGGTTTTGGCTCAATAGAGAGGTAGGAGAAGATGGTGTCGGTAGTGGGCGGCTCATTTTTGAAGAAGCTGACCTCGGTGATGGTTTCGCGAACTATAGGAACACCGGTGATGGTGACAGCTGTAGCCGGATGGGGGTACACGATCTTGAGGGTGTAGATACCTGGCAATATATTGTTGGTCTCATAGTAGCCGGCAGAGTCGGTGTAGCCGGATGCGCCGATAGACGAATCGGGCAGGTAGATAAATGCCTGCACACCGCGGATGGGGTGCTTGTGCACATCGGTGAAATAGCCGCCTATGGCGCTTTTATGCACGCCATGGGGTTTTTGCGGTATCACCGAAATATTGGGGTGCGATTCTTTCTTCTTTTGTGCAGATGCTGTGCCAAAAATAAACAGGCAAACGGCTAACGTTACGATTCGTGTCATGTTATTAGTTTCTGGTTTGGCCTTTAAAAGTAAACAATATTCTAAAATTCTAATAAAATCGTGGTAAGGTTTTATGGGCTGCCCGTAAAGGCGTAATTTTGCATCGGAATCATCGGGCTAAAAAATGCTATTTGACCGGGTGCTCAATTCAGCATGCCATGGTTCGGCGGGGCTCACCATGACAAGAACATCTATTTTGCCTATGATCCCCGATATACGACGGTTTTTGAATTTTGAGTTTTGAATATATAATATGAGTGATATTGCAATACCAAAGGCGCCGCTTACGGCTAAGGATTTCGCCACGGACCAGGAAGTACGCTGGTGCCCTGGTTGCGGCGACTATTCGATACTGAAGCAGGTGCAGACCATACTGCCGCAAACGGGCATACCACGTGAGGATATAGTTATTATCTCGGGCATAGGCTGCAGCTCGCGGTTTCCATACTATATGAATACTTATGGTATGCACTCCATACATGGGCGCGCTACTGCTATAGCAAGCGGGCTGAAGGCGACCCGGCCGGAGCTAAGCGTATGGATAGTGACGGGCGATGGCGATGGATTGAGCATAGGCGGTAACCATACCATTCACTTGCTGCGGAGGAATTTTGATGTGAACATACTGCTGTTCAACAACCAGATATACGGGCTGACGAAGGGGCAGTACTCGCCAACATCGGAAGTAAATAAGATCACCAAGAGCACACCGATGGGAAGCATAGACCATCCGTTCAACCCACTGGCGCTGGCGCTGGGAGCAGATGCCTCGTTCATAGCCCGCAGCATGGACCGCGACCCCAAGCACCTGCAGGCAATGCTGCTTAGGGCTAACGGCCATCACGGCACATCGTTCCTGGAGATATACCAGAACTGCAACATTTTTAATGACGGGGCTTTCGAGATATTCACGGAAAAAAGCTCGCGGGGTGCAGAAACACTGATGCTGGAACATGGCCAGCCGCTGATTTACGGGGCCGCAAAAGACAAAGGTGTGCGCCTGAACGGGCACTTGCCCGAGCTTGTGGACCTGGGCGCTGAATACAGCACCGGCGATCTATGGATACATGATGAACATGATTTTTACAAGGCGCAGATACTGACCCGTTTCTTTGACGACCCAAGCGTGCCGGGTCATGCGCCGCGGCCATTTGGCGTATTTTATGCTGCCGAGCGGCCCACTTATGAAGATGAAATGAGGCTGCAGATAGAGGAAGTGATAGCTACCAAGGGCAAGGGCAACCTGGATAAGCTGCTGGAAGGGAAGGAGACGTGGACTATTGAATAATTTGAAAATGTGCAAATTTGAAAATGTGCAAATTCCCGTATGGTTTTAAAACCATGATAGGATGGAATACATTTGATGAGTGTTGGTTTCTCACTTTTTGAATTTTGGATTTTTACTTTTTGAATTTTCACACAGGTGTCTATAAAAAAACTCGCAGGGCAAACGGCATGGTATGGCATCAGCTCTATTGCTGCGCGGTTTATCAATTACCTGCTTACCCCCTACCTTACTTATAAGCTATCTGAGGCTACTTATGGGGAGCAGAGCATTGTTTATTCTGCTATTCCTTTTCTGAATGTCGTCTTTACCTATGGCATGGAGACCGCTTATTTTCGCTTTGGCAATAAGGATGGCGTTGATGAGAAAAAAGTGTTCAGCACTGCCAGCTTTTCGCTGATCGCGTCTACGGTATTTCTTACCGGCCTTTTACTATTTCTGCGGCAGCCGGTGGCTACATTGCTAAGCCTGGGTACGCACCCTGAGTTTATTACCTGGGCGGCTTGTGTGATCGCACTGGATACGCTTACGACTTTGCCATTTGCCAAACTGCGGTTTGAGGGGAGGCCCCGGAAGTATGCCTTTATCAGGGTTGTCAGCATTTTCATAAATGTAGGCACGGTCTATTTTTTCTATAGTATGCTGCCCGGACTGGCAACAGCCAACCCTACATCTGTTTTTGCAAAATGGTATGACCCTAATATAGGTGCTGGCTACTACATCATAGCCGGTATTATTTCATCAGGCTTTACATTTTTAATGCTGCTGCCGGAGTTTTTATCCATCCGCCTCATATGGAGCCGCGAGCTGTGGGTGGAAATGATGATCTATTCGCTTCCACTTATGGTGGCCGGTTTTGGCGGGATGATCAATGAGACTTTCGACCGTATAATGCTGGGTTGGTGGGCGCCTGTGGCTACGCAGCAGGAGAAACTGCAGCAGGTGGGTATATATGCTGCGTGTTATAAACTCTCCATATTGATAACCCTGTTCATCCAGGCATTTCGCATGGGGGCAGAGCCGTTTTTCTTTCAGCAGTCCAAAGGGGAGAACGCGCCTAAAACCTATGCGCGGGTGATGAAGTTTTTCGTGATCACGATCTGCGTTATGTTTCTTGTGGTGACGCTGTACATGGATGTATGGAAGCAGTTGATACGCAACCGGCACATGTGGGAAGGGCTTAAAGTAGTACCGATACTGCTGGTGGCAAATATGAGCCTGGGCGTGTATTACAACCTTTCTATCTGGTACAAGCTCTCGCACAATACCAGGGCGGGCGCTACCATTACCATTATCGGGGCGGCCATTACGCTTCTTATCAACTATCTTTTTATCCCGCACTATGGCTATATGGCCTGTGCATGGGCCACGCTCATTTGCTACGCCAGCATGATGGTGATTTCCTACTTCTGGGGGCAAAGCGTATATCGTGTACCTTACGCTACCAAAAAACTGCTTGGCTTTTTCTCGGTGATGCTGCTGTTTTACTACGTCAATATGGCTGTCTGCATGCTTACGCCCAGGGCTGGATTGCATATGGTATCAGGCACCGTGTTTTTATTGCTCTATCTGCGGTTTGTGTATGAGATAGAGCGGAAGGAGCTCAGGAGTTTGCCGGTGGTAGGGAAGTATATCAAATGATCCGGTTCTTATTTCTCGTTTCGCAAATCGCGAAATGAGAAATAAAGAAGTATATTTGCCTTATGAGAAAGCATAATGGCATGAGGCCACAGGATGTGGCGATCTTATTAAAAATTATAGCCCAAGGTAAAAAGCAATGGCAGCTGTCTATACTTTCCAGCTCATTATTCATTAGCCTGTCTGAAATTTCGGAATCTTTGAACAGGAGCCGGATAGCTCGATTAATTGACTATAACAAGAAGCATGTGAATAGGGAAAGCTTTATGGAGTTCCTGGAACATGGTGTAAAATATGTTTTCCCCCAGGAGCCGGGCGCTATAGTAAGGGGTATTCCAACCGCGCATGCTCATCCCGATATGAAGAAGAATTTCGTAAGCGAAATGAACTATGTATGGCCGGATAATAAGGGTGATGCAATGGGCGCTGTGATAGAACCGTTTTACCCAAGGCAGGCAGAGGCAGCAAAGCAAGATGAAGATTTTTACAAATTGCTTGCCTTAACTGATGCAATAAGGGTAGGAAAAGTACGTGAGATAAAATATGCGATAACTGAAATGAAAAAGATGATACTTCATGAGCCATCACACCAATATAGTTAGAATTAAAGCAGTTTTCCATTCTTTAGGCGCCTTAAAAGATAAGGTTGTTTTTGTGGGAGGGGCAACTGTATCTCTATATCCAACAAGACCGGTAATAGAGGTAAGGCCAACGGATGATGTAGATGTGATAATTGAGGTGCTAAACTATTCTGGCAGAGTGGAACTTGAAGAGCAGCTGAGGACAATGGGTTTCGCTCATGATATTATATCTGGTGTGGTGTGCAGGTATTCTATTCAGGGCATTACCGTAGATATCATGCCAACAAATGATGCCTCGATCGGGTTTAGTAACATATGGTATCCCGAAGGGTATAGCAATGCAGTAAACTATAGAATTGATGACAGATGTACGGTGAAAATATTGAGCGCACCTTATTTTATAGCAACAAAGCTCGAGGCTTTCAAAAGTCGTGGCAAAGGTAATGGCAGAACAAGCCATGATTTTGAGGACATCATTTATGTATTGGAAAACAGGGAACAAATATGGCAGGAGATTCGTGATACCAATGGAAAGATAAAAGAATACCTTTTGGCAGAGTTTACCAGTTTAGCAGGCAACCCTCGTATTTTCGAGTGGATTGATGGTCATGTAGAGAGAGGTGCTCTGCCTGCAACTTCCTTTATATTTACAGAGCTGGAAAAATTTATTACCAGTTAACTCCTTCTCACCACATACAAGTTCACTACCAGCGACATAAGCAGGAACATAGCTACCAGCTGGTGCGACTCCGCGAGTATCTCAAAAGCGCCAAACTTACCGGGCACTATCATTGGCGCACAAAGGACTGTGACAATACCCAGGGTAACCTGCAATGCAACCAATAGTAACGGCCACCACCTGGTAGTTTTGAGCGCTGTAGCCGGATATTTTGCCGCTTTGCGCGAGGCTGATACAAACCAAAAAGCGAGCAGCGCAAGCAAAATGTATGCTATTCCCCTGTGCATAAAATGCACGGCTATTTTATCGTTAACGAAGCTGCGGGCGAGAAGCCCATCGGGCCACCACATACCATTTATTGTGGGCCAGGTGGCCGCAGCCATGGCAGCTTTGAGGCCCGCCATAAAAGCCCCATAGGTGAGCTGTATAAATAGCAGCAGTATAATAACGACGGTAAAGGTGTTCAGTTTTTTGCCGGCGATTCTTTTTTCAGGCGGTATCAGCAGTATGAGAGCAAACCAAAGTGTATAGCAGGCCAGTATCATTGCAGATACAAAGTGGGCAGCCAGTTTAATGTGGTCCACATATAGATGGCTGTCGTTGAGCCCGCTGGCTACCATCACCCAGCCTATGAGGCCCTGCAGACCACCCAGCAGAAACAGGATGACAAAGGGCCGGACCATCCAGGCATCGAAGTATTTTTTTAAGAGGAAATAAACGAAGCCAACAGCAAATACGATACCCAGCATACGCGCCCAAAACCTGTGCAGCCACTCCCAGAAAAAAATGGATTTGAAATCTTCCAGCGTATAGCCGCTGTTCATGTATTTGAACTGGCCTATTTGTTTGTAGCCATCAAAGGCATCATTCCATTGCTTTGCATTCAGCGGTGGCAATATGCCAAAAAGCGGATTCCACTTGGTAATTGACAGTCCGGAGCCCGTGAGCCGGGTAACACCGCCTAGTAGCGTCTGAATAATGATCATCGCGACACCAGCCAAAAGCCACAATGCTATAGCACGGCGCTTTTTTTTGTCGGCCGGGAGCGCTATTTCGGGCAAAAGATTATTCACAGAAAGGAATATTTGGATGCAAAAGTAGGCTATATAAACAATCAAGAGTATAATAACTACAAGAAGATAAGTAGTTGTTATCTGTGCACTATATATTGTTAGTAACACAATATTTTCTACCAGTGCGAAAATAAAGTGGGGAATATTTTCCTCAACTATTCCCCACATTTTGTGATAATTACACATTTTATGTGGGTGAATAAGATTTTAAGTACCCTTTTAACAATTTTATTTGCAGTGATATTTTTTGCCTAATGATTGATTATCAATTATTTATAGCAAAAAAATAAAAAACACAATAATTCAGATAGAGAATTAATATTCGTATGCGTAAAAATGGTCTGATTATTGATTTAGGAAGGCACATAAGAAGTATCTTCTATTTTCTGTAAGGTTATTGATAATTAGTTAATACATAATAAAACATGAGAAAGGCAGATGTGGTAGGCAGTATTGCCGAAAAGACCGGAATACCAAAGGTGGACATTCTTGTTGCTTTGGAAACATTCTTCAAGGAAGTGAAAACATCGATGGTTGAAGGTGAGCCCGTATATGTACGTGGGTTTGGTAGCTTTATTCTTAAGAAACGTGCGGCAAAAATAGGCCGTAATATAAAGAAGAATGTTGCAGTAGAAATACCGGAACACTTTATTCCGGCATTTAAACCGGCGAAGGAATTTGTACAGGCAGTAAAGGATTCAAAGCACGAATTGGTAGAACATAACGAAGCAGACCTCGTAGAACACGTTTAAATAAATAGAGCAAGTAGATTTCGCTACCTTTGCAACGAAAAAATTAATTCCTTGCGGGCAGCACATTACATCACACTTGCGATAGCAATAACATTGATCGCTCTTTTATACTGGGGAGGTAATACGGTCCCTCCGGCCAAGAAACAGGGTGCAGCAATGCAACCCACAGCCGGAGCGATGACCCAGGGCCCTAACACCATGAAGCCCGCCTCTTTCGACTCTATAGTAACCGCATCGCGCAGGCAGCTCCCGAAAACAGTTGCTGATACGGTACTAACCATCGAAAATGAACTTACAGCCATACGTGACTCGTCGCGCATGGCTTCTGTTTTTTTAAGGCTTTCCGGGGTCTGGAAGCGTAATAATGTGGCCACTGTGGCGACTTATTATGAGGCGAAAGCAGCTAAATTGGAAAATTCCGAAAAAAAGCTGACCTTTGCAGGCCAAAACTTTTTGGAGTTGATGGGAAACGAGAGTTCACCATCGGTTCAGGTGTGGGAAGCACGGGAGGCGGTAGGTTGCCTGGAGCAGTCTTTAAAGATCAATCCGGATAACGAAGATACCAAGCTGGCACTAGCGGAGGGATATATAGAAGGTACGGGCGAACCAATGAGGGGAGTGCAGATACTTTTAGCTATAACGAGGGAAAAACCGGATGATGTAGCTGCCAATATGCTGCTTGGGAAGATGTCGGTACAATCGGCGCAATTTGATAAGGCGATAGGAAGATTTGAAAAAGTGTTGAAGCAAGAGCCGGAGAATAAGGAAGCATTATATTTCCTTGCACAGGCTTACGAAGGAACAGGAAATAAGAAAAAGGCTATTGAGCTGCTGCAAAAATGCAAGCAGCTTGTAAATAACCCTGAATTCAGTAAAGAAATTGATAAGCATATAAATTCATTAAAGTAACTTTTTAAAAATTACAGATTATGCCTTGCGGTAAAAA
>CAIRTW010000244.1 GCA_903881585.1 uncultured Bacteroidota bacterium
GCAATGCTACTATGTAAAAGGCAATAAAAACGAATGAAAGGAGTCTTAGGTTCATAAGCTAATTTAGTACAAATCTAACTATTTTCATGGAGGTATTTTAGCTGTTGCACAAGCATGTGATGCTCTTGCAAAATATTTTAATTTGCAAGACTGAAAAACTGAATTGGTTATTAAATGCACTATATTTGTATTCCTAACTCTAAAGTAAAAAATCATGGAACTGAAATTAGGCGGTATTGTCGCATTAAGAGAGCGCCCAACCTTGGGGTGGACCATTTCATTTATTGAGGGTAAGAAAATTTATTGCTATCGCCATGATGATGACTGGTATTCCAGCATTGTGGTTGATGCATCACTGCTCATGGAGCCGGAGATCGTTAATAACTCTACCTATACCCGTGTTATCCGGAGTTTCTAATTTTTTTTTTGCTGCCGTGACTGGCAATATTTTAGGTAAATTTCGACATGGTATAATGTGATTATATCTTTCGATTGGCGTACTGTGCCGTATAATATTACGACAGAAGTTTCGTTCTTTAATAAATACCTGCTATGGAAAAGCCACGTGAAGGTGAATACAACCCTTATTTCGACCGTTATATCAGCCTGGTGCCGGAAGGAGATTTTCTTGGTCTGCTGAAGGATAATACGGATAGAACGATCCGTTTTTTTGAAAATATTCCACCGGAGAAGCACGATTATCGCTACGCTAATAACAAATGGAGCATTAAGGAGTCTCTGATGCACGTAACCGATACCGAGCGTGTAATGTCTTACCGTGCATTTGTTGCCATACGGGCAGACAACGCTACCGTGCTCTGCGACATGGACGAAAACCACTATGCCGCCAATGCCGACGTAGCCAACCGCAGCCTTGCCAGCCTCATAGCCGAGTTTGCTGCTGTGCGCAGCGCCACCACAGCCTTATACAGCTATATTACAGATGCGCAAAGTATGTTCCGCGCCAGGGGCACAGCCTACCCGTTTACCGCCCGCGCCCTTGGTTATATCATGATAGGGCACATAGAGCATCATTTCAATGTCATCAACCAGCGATATTTATAAACAGCAGCTTATCTTTGCGCTAAACTCATTGGACGATGGAAAACCGGCCAGGTAATTTCTATAAAAAATACACTGCACTGGTGTGGCTGCTTGCAGGTATTATAGGTGCGCTCATCGGGGCATATGTTTATAACGTTCTTACAAGCTAGTAATTTGGTAGGATTTTGTTAAATACCGTTGCGGGCAATCATATGCAGGCTTATTTATTAACTTTGCCACAAACAGGTATCAATGAATCTAAGGCTCGTATTCACTTCAATTATTTTTCTTCTACTTTTTGTTTTCTCCTGCAAGAAAAGCAGCACCACAACATCATCAATTTCTTTCCCCACTTCGGGGAACATAGACAGTATGAAGGGGTATTATGCGGGCACAACATACGGTGACAGCCTTTATTACTATACCGATGCAACCGGGAAGGTACAACATGCGATACGCAGCTTTTCCTGGCCTGATTCACTGGTTATTACTGCCGCCGACACTATGAGCATTACTGTAGTGTCAAAGACATACAATGTTACATTCCCCTATTATTTTTACCTTACTACGTTCGACACAGTTTCTTACCTGCAGAATGAGACAGTGGAGCAGGGCGGATATACTCCATTCAATGCAACCCTGATAGATACAGCCAACAGCATCAATCATATTGCTATCAACATTTCATACAGCTACAGCAAGAATATTACTTCCAGCTTCGCATTGTATAAAAGGCAGTAGGCGCTAACAGCAACAATTACCATACTCCCTCCTTGAACATGCTCTTGAGCTCTGGGGTGACAGTGATAGTTAAGCGGATGGAAGTCAGATAATTTTCTGGATTCAGCGTGATCACAGTGGCCTGAACGCCAGCCTTGCTGAATACGCTTTTAAACACAGCAACTTTGTTCCCTTCGGAAGTGTCTATGCCAACAAACTTGCAGGAATTGATCTTGCCATATTTCCCCTGCAATTCGGTGACTTGTTTAGCGCTGTATACTCTTTCCATTTGCTTTCTCCGTTCTGCGGGCCACAATTTACCTATTGCAGAACTATCCTTGGCATTATATGCCTTTACAAATTTGCCCATAGCAGCATCAAAGTCAGCAGTGGATTGTGCGCTTGCAAAGCAAGGAAGGAGCAGGAAGAAAACTGAAAGAAATGTTAAGTATCTCATTACAAAAGCAAAGTTTAAGTAAAACAATAAAAAAATGCCTGCTTGGCATGGTTTTCATTCATAAACCTAACGAACAAAACTGAGAAAACCATGAAAGCAACAAAGATAATTTCGGCCATAGCATTATTAGGACTGGTAACATTTACATCATGCAAGAAGAACTACACTTGTACCTGCACTACTGTAGTGGGCACCGGATCTGTTAATGAAACACATAGCGTGGACAATGCAACACTACCAGATGCTAAGAACACCTGCAATAACTATCAGGACCAGGCAAACGCCACACTGCCCGGTGGCACAACCTGTCATTTATAAACCAACTGCTTACAAACGCTCTAGAGGCCTGTATGTGGCTTGTTTTTATTATGCGCTAAATCGTTTATTAATACAATATTTTTGAATGATCGCCGTTTTGAATGCAAACAAACACCTATGCAGAAAAGCCGGCTCATTACCATCGGCATAATATCTCTTTTGGCTTGCAATGCCTGCAAAAAAAATGCTGACTCCAGCATTTCCTATAGCATGAAAGGCTCTGTGAATGGGGCCGTTTTTAATGGCACCAATTCACTGGCCGTAGCAACGTCGGACAGTTCACTGAATATATATGGTGGTTTTTTTGGCGGCGCTGCAATTAGCCCGCCGTACGTGTTTATCAATATATGCCCATACAGGGGTATAGGTACCTACGTTATTCCTACTCCGCCATGGGGATCGGTAACACTGAACTATGCATCTATAGATTCCACCGATTATTTTGCTTTCGGGCAGGTTTCTGCCTATGGTACCATCATTATTACTGCGGTCTCACCAGCCATTGTGGGGTCTTTCAATTTTACTGCTATTGACTCGGCCAGAGTTGTCGGCACTTTCACCGCAAAAGCGCCATAGCGGGCTTCAGGATATTTCGCCCATGCCGTATACCTAAGGTCTATAAGAACCTTTTCAGAACTTGTAGCATTTCGTTTGCTACGCTCATGCTATCCATCTCGTCATAGCCGTCTACAGCCAGCCAGGCTATCTGTTTTTTGCCGTTTTCGCAGATCACACGGATCCCGCTATTTTCTTCTTTACCCATCGGCCTTGCATAAACGGGGCGATTGTTGTTGAATATTACCCTATATGTTTCCATGATGTTATTGGTGATAAAAAACCATGCCTATAAGAGATATTGGGAAAGCATCTTTCTAATAGATATCGCTCCACGTACTCCTGATGTACAGATCTGTACCTTTTTTCAAGCCTTTGTTCATTCCTTTATTCAGGGCGTTTTTCAATGGCTTATCTTTTCTCTTGCTGTTTTCCTGAAGCTTTATGTTGCCTTTGCCCGCTTTTTTATCATCTTTCGCAACCATTTTTACTTCTTTTTTTGAACCGCTTACCTGTCCGAAAGAAGAGAAATGAATGGAAATGACTGCAAGAATGATAGTAATGATACACTTTTTCATAACACACGTTTATTTCATTCCTACTACAGTATAATTCATGCCATGGGGGAAATATGACTAGCTATTACTTTTTTTTAAATGTTTTTTTTAGGAGGAGTAAAAGTAATGGGACATCTATGCTCAACCGTTTTTCTCACTTCCGTACCGGCAACTTAATGTAGCTGCTATTGGTGATCCAATTGATGATCAGCGGCTCTTTGGCGTCTTTTATGGATTCCTGGCTCACGTCTTTGCCGGTACCGTAGTTCACTTCGCAGCCTTTGCTTTTGTTTACGCCTATCAG
The DNA here is from genome assembly GCA_903881585.1 of uncultured Bacteroidota bacterium. Taxonomy (GTDB): domain Bacteria; phylum Bacteroidota; class Bacteroidia; order Chitinophagales; family Chitinophagaceae; genus Nemorincola. The sequence goes on from CAIRTW010000244.1 coordinate 3,956, forward strand.
CAGAACTATGCGACTGTCTCTGCTGAGTAGCCTGCTGATAAAAAAAGTATTGCCGAATTCCAGGTGCTCCACCTTACCTGGTGTTAGCAGTTGCCTTTTACTGTGGTCTTTGAGGTAGCTGCAGCGCGCCATATTTTCGCTCAGGAGCAGGTACTTGCCACCCGGCAATTGCTCATACAGCTCAATGGTAATGTCCATGTCTTTTTTGTTGATCGTGGCGGCTAGATTGGAAATGAACGAGCCATTTATGTTGATAGGCTGGCTTAGAGCATCGCTGGCGAATACAACATAGTTGCGCTTATCGGCCACGCTGTCGCTTATCAGCGAATCTCTTAAAATGAGCCCCTCCGCTTTGGCGTCTGAGTCACTGCGGTCCGCCAGGTTTATTTCCTGCCTTATGCCCTGGCCGCCGGTTTCGGGCGTTGTGCCGAGCTTATAGCCCACGCTCGTGGGGGTGCTGCTAAGGTAGAAGGTAATGGTATCATTATTCATAGCAGCAAGCGATGGTGCATGACGCCATTCATTGGCGCCGGTCACTTCATAGTTGATCTTGTCTTTGAGCATTGCTGGTTTAGCTGCACCTTTAAGCGTATAGTCGAACCACTGAAACACAAGCTGCATGATGTTGATGCGGGCAACAGTATCTATGGAATAGCCCTGCACCACCGGCTGCGGGTAGCGTTGTGCGCCAAAGTGGTCATACGGCCCTATGAGCAGGTAGTCGTCATTGTCTTTGTTATAAAGCTGGTGCTGGTTGAAATAATACATGGCGCCTCTTTGGTCATCGTCCCAATAGCCGGTTATCGTTAAAATGTGAATATGGATGGCGGCAAATTCGTTTTCATATGGTACCATATGCTGCCAGTACTTATCGTATGCAGGGTGCTGCAGCCAGCGGTGGAACATTATGTTTAGCCGCCCCTCTATAGTGTCGAGTGCAATAAACGGCCGGCCGCTTGTGTACCACTCCTTAAATACTTTGTCCCATTTTGCTTCGTTGGAGAACTCGGTATAATCGGTGAGCTTATTGTTCATCACATAATGCAGCCATTTGAGCGAGTAGCAGGTGTGAATGCCAAACTGCATGGGGAAATCGATGCCGGGGCCAACAGCCACCTGCGGCACAATTGTCTTCAATGCAGGATGTACTTTTTTTGCCGCAGCCCACTGGCTGAACCCAAGATAGCTGCCGCCGTACATGCCTACCTTGCCATTGCACCACGTTTGCTTGCTGATCCAGTCTATCACATCGTAGGCATCATTTGCATCATGCTCAAAGGGTTCCACATTATCCTTGCCCAGTCTTTTGCCGCGCGTGTCTGCAATGATACCGACATAGCCTTTTTCTGCACAGTATTTTGCAAGCGCTTCATTGGTTTCACCGGGATAAATATCGCACATAAGCACCACTGGCTGCGGCCCGGTAGCCGACCCTTTACGCACAATTATTGCCGATACCTGTGCGCCATCCCTCATGGTTATTTTTACGCTGTCGTCTGTGATATACTTTGAGGGCGCAGGCCCTGGATTTGCCGGAGGAAACAGATTTAGCGGCGCTTCCGAAATGTCTATGTCATTGATGGTGATGTGCAGGTTGTCCATCCACATTTTTCCGCTCCCGATTATTAAACCGCCTACCACAATGCTTTTTACCCGGTCCTGGTCGTAATCCATTTCTATGGAGTATTCCTGCCAGCCGGTGGTGCCGGCAATGGGCCGGTCCTGCATATTATCGAAGCCATAGTTTTTGTTTTTTTCACCATCCAGCCGCATCCACAGCCCTGCGCTGCCGGTTACGTTCTCGGTTTTCACATAGCCTGTGAGCTTTATTCTATCGCCTTTAAAAACCTGCTTTATCACATAGTTTGTGGCCGTCCAGCTTTTATATTCCTTGGTCCAGTCTATGAGCAGGGAGTAGTTTCCACTTTGTTTTGTAATGGAGTCTATTCGGTAAGCGCTGATGCTCGAGTCATTAGGTACAGTAGCCGTGGATACATTGCCAAAGCCCCAGCCACTGGGCAAACCGTTAGCCCGGTTTATTACCTCAACGTCCAGGTTATAATCCTGTTTTCTTTGTCCGGAACATGATGCAGACCAAACGCAAATCAATAATAGAAGAAGGTGTTTCATGGTTGGATTTTTTTGGACAATGTAAGACAGAGCCCTATGACGTAAAGGAACAAAAGAATTAGCTTATGTAATATCAGGAGCGTTGAAAATATTAAAAGGGGTGTGAAAATCAAGGATAATCACCAGACTTTATTAGAAGTATTAATTACCTAATTTTGGTTAGAAAAAAATACAAAAGAAAGGACAGAAGAATGCCAAACCGCAATTACATAGTACTGGACAAGAATGGCCAGGAAATTTTGAACGATGAAAATCCGTTACATCCAGGATATATCATTGAAATGGAAATCGAAGCCCGGAATCTGAAAAAGCAGGATGTAGCCCATAGCCTGGGTATCAAACCGCAGCATCTCTCGGAATTACTGAAGGAGAAACGCCATGTGGGTGCAATGCTGGCGCTAAAACTGGAACAAATATTTGGGCTTGATGCTGATTACTGGTTGAGGGTTCAGTCTGGCTATGATTCGGCAAAGGCTCGTAAGAAAATGTCTCTGATTGCGATGCCAACGCCTAACACTCGCAGGAAGGTGAATACTATTGGTGGGGAGTCTGCTTCTGTATCTGTCAAGAAGAAACGGAGCGTGGTAAAACAATAACTTCAACTATTGTCTTTATCGTTTTTGGAAGACTGAAGGCAACGGGCCGCACTGGCATTGCAAAGGCGGCTCCATTTGATTCCCGTTGTAAACGAGGCTCAAGTGTGTAAATCATTTATTTTTTTGTGCTGTGTTCTTTAACTGTGCTGTCTTCTTTAAAATTGTGTAAACCTTCCGGTAGATTTTTCGTTAGTAGAATCATAGACGTGTAAGCTAAATAGGTGCCAGTCAAGAAATAGCAAACTCTAAGAACAAGGTCGTCATATTTAGTTTTTAAAAAGTAAAATAAATTAGTGGTGCCAACGAGAATTGTCGCCACCCATGGGTACATCACTAATGAGTAAACACACAGTGCAATACTGAGGATGCCATCTGCTATACAAAGCTTTACGGCCCAGTTCTTTTCGGTAAGTAGGCCTATTGCTGCAGTTCCTTTCAGTACAGTCGCTCCCAGGGTTACTACACCCATAACCGTAATAAAGTTAGCTCCTGAGAGCTGTACATATTGAGATAACGCTCCCGTGCTGCTGAGGGCTGCGAAGCATAGCGTGAACAGTAACTGTATGGGGCACCAAATAGCAAAGATCCATGCAAACACACGTATCCACGCAGGCACAAGGTATTTTCTGCGTACAGCAAAGGGGTCGTGAATATCTTCAAATATGCTGGGCTGGGCTTGTTCTTCCACAGGGTATGATTGAATAGACAAAGTAGTGAATTATTGGAACTCTATTATTTGAAAATGAAATTTGTGGAATTCTTTCCATCTGCCACATCATTTCCGGCACTAACTTTGCGGCATAGTAAAGCCTTTTTAAGCACAAATATTAGCTTCCTTGGTTGTCAAACCCATTCAGGAGTGTGTCCCGAATCCACACAAAACTCAACTTGATGTGGATGTAACTATTAAAGAGATGGAGGCAGACCCTCCGGTAGCGGCTGATAGGTAGCAGCTACCAAACCGGCTGAAGCTGCATTGAA
>CAIRTW010000245.1 GCA_903881585.1 uncultured Bacteroidota bacterium
CAGTTGATCCTGTTTCAGGCATAGTAAACGGAATAAGCTCAGGAACGACTACGATTACCTATACGGTTTCGAGTGTGTCTTGTGGTACTGTTACCGCAACAAAAATTGTGACGGTAAACACCACTCCGGTTGCGGGTTCTATCACTGGGCCAGGTGCTGTATGCACCGGTGCAACGATCACACTCACAGATGCTACAGCAGTCGGTGGCGCAGGAGTATGGAGTAGCAGCAATACGGCAGTTGGTACCATTAGTGGCGTGGGCATGGTATATGGGGTAAGCAATGGAACAACAACTATCAGCTATACAATATCAACAGTATCATGCGGTACCGTTACAGCGACAACAATAGTGACTGTAAATACGACACCTGCAGCGGGTTCTATCACTGGCCCAGGTATGGTTTGTACAGGAGCAACAATTACATTGACCGATGCTACCGCAAGTGACGGGTCTGGCGCATGGAGCAGCAGCAATACAGCCATCGGAACAGTCGATCCTGTTTCAGGTATAGTAAACGGAATAAGCTCAGGAACGACTACAATAACCTATACAGTATCGAGTGTGTCTTGTGGTACTGTTACGGCTACAAAAACTGTTACAGTAAATACCACCCCGGTAGCTGGTTCCATCACTGGTCCTGGCACAGTATGTACCGGAGCAACTATCACACTGACCGATGCAACGGCAGTAGGTGGTGCAGGTGTATGGAGTAGCAGCAATACGGCAGTTGGTACCGTCAGCGGTGCTGGAGTAGTATATGGTGCAAACAATGGAACAACAACAATCAGTTATACAATATCGACAGCATTGTGTGGCACCGTTACCGCAACAACAATAGTTACGGTAAATACCACCCCTGGAGCAGGTGCTGTTACAGGCTTGGGTACAGTGTGTACTGGTTTAACAATAACGCTTACAGATGCTACCGCAGTTGGCGGCGCGGGAGTGTGGAGTAGCAGCAATACTGCAGTTGGCACCATCAGTGGCGCCGGGGTGGTTTATGGCGTCGGCGGAGGAACAACGACGGTCAGCTATACGGTATCCTCAGCCTCATGCGGTACTGTTACAGCGACAACAATAGTTACCGTTAATACAACTCCTGTAGCGGGCGCAATTACCGGCCCCGGTGCGGCATGCACGGGTACAACTATTACACTGATTGACCCTACTGCAAGCGGAGGTGTGGGCACGTGGAGCAGTACCAATACCGCAGTCGGTACGGTTGGCGCTGTTTCAGGGATAGTATATGGAGCAAGCGTGGGTACAACAACCGTCAGTTACTTAGTGGCGAATGGGTCTTGTACCGTTGCAGCCACAACCGTTGTTACTGTCAATACAACGCCATCTGCGGGTACGATCACTGGCCCAGGTGCCGTATGCGCCGGTTTCACGATCTCCGTCGCCGATGCTACCGCGGTTGGCGGCGCCGGAGTATGGAGCAGTAGCAATACTGCAGTGGGTACGATCAGCGGTGCAGGAGCTGTATATGGGGTAAGCTCAGGAACAACAACAATAAGTTATACAGTTTCTACCGTGTCATGCGGCACGGTTACCGCAACAACCGTTGTGACGGTTAATACGACACCTTCCCAGGGTACAATAACAGGTGCCGGACAAGTTTGTACGGCATCGACGATAGCTTTGACTGACGTCACTGCGGTCGGTGGTGCCGGAGTATGGAGCAGCAGCAATACTGCTGTTGGCACCGTTAGTGGTACAGGTAGTGTCTATGGCGTGAGCGCTGGAACATCTACTATTAGTTATACTATCTCTACTGCATCGTGTGGTACTGTTACTGCTACAGCTATTGTAACCGTAAATACTACACCTGCTGGCGGTGCGATCGCGGGAGCGAGTGCCGTATGCTCTGGCTCAATGATCTCTCTGAGTGATGCTACGGCAATTGGTGGCGCCGGGGTATGGAGCAGCACAAATTCGGCCGCCGGCACCATTAGCGGCGCAGGTGTGGTCTATGGTGTTGGTGCAGGGACGACCACCATCAGCTATACAATATCTACGGTGTCCTGTGGTACTGTTGCCGCTACATCGGTTGTTACCGTAAATGCCACTCCCGTAGCTGGTTCGATTACCGGCCCGGGTGCGGTATGTTCAGGTACTACCATTACGCAGACCGATGCCACAGCGAGCGGCGGTGTTGGCGCATGGAGCAGCACTAATACAGCGATAGGGACAGTTGATGCTGTTTCGGGAATAGTTTACGGAGTGAGCTCGGGTACAACAACAATCAGTTATTTAGTTTCAACGGCGTTCTGTTCAGCAGGAACCGCAACAGTGGTTACAGTAAATACAACCCCCTCAACAGGTACTATCATTGGTTCTGGTAGTGTCTGTACTACATCAACGATCAGCCTGGCAGATGCTACAGCAGTTGGCGGCGCGGGTGTATGGAGTAGCACCAATACAGCTGTAGGCACGATAAGTGGCGCAGGAGCCGTATATGGCGTAAGTGCAGGAACAACTGCGATTAGCTATACTATTTCTACCGCATCTTGCGGCACTGTTGCAGCAACATTCGTCATTACTGTTAATACAACTCCGGTAGCGGGGACTATCTCAGGTGTTAGTGCGGTCTGCACAGGCTTGTCTATCTCGCTCAGTGATCCGACCGCGAGTGGCGGCAGTGGAGTATGGAGTAGCAGCAATACAGCAATAGGAACAGTTGATCCGGTTTCTGGCATAGTATATGGAGTGAGTACAGGAACGACTACGATAGTTTATACAGTTGCGAGCGCTTTCTGCGGTACGGTTACAGCAACAAAAAATGTTACGGTAAATATTACCCCAGCGGCCGGTTCTATCACGGGCGCAGGCGCTGTTTGCACCAGCTCAACGATCACCTTGAGCGATGCTACCGCAGTTGGCGGTGCCGGAGTGTGGAGCAGCACTAATATAGCCGTAGGTACGATAAGCGGTGCAGGCACTGTATTTGGAGTAAGCGCGGGAACAACTACGATCAGCTATACAATATCCACTGCGTCTTGTGGTGCCGTTACGGCGACATCAGGGGTTACTGTTAATACAACCCCTTCAGCTGGGACGATCTTAGGCTCTGGTGCGGTCTGCACAGGCTTATCAGTTACCCTGAGCGATGCAACAGCAACTGGCGGCAGCGGCACGTGGAGCAGCAGCAACACAGCGATCGGAACAGTTGATCCTGTTTCTGGCATAGTATTTGGAGTAAGCGCGGGAACAACTACGATAGTTTACACAGTTGCAAGTGCGTTCTGCGGTACGGTTACCGCAACAAAAATTGTTACAGTAAATATTAGCCCGGCAGTAGGTGCTATTACCGGAACAACTTCCGTGTGTATGGGCTCAACAATCACATTGAGTGATGCTACTGCAACTGGCGGTGCCGGTATATGGTCTAGCGCCAATACTGCAGTAGGAACAATAAGTGCAGCCGGCGCTGTATCTGGGCTGACGGCTGGAACAACTACGATCAGTTATACGATCAACACTGCTTCTTGTGGCGCAGCATCTGCTGCAACAGTCGTTACAGTCAATACTACTCCCGTAGCCGGTGGCATCCTGGGTGCAAATAACGTCTGCACCACCCAAACGGTCACATTGAGCGATCCTACCGCAACGGGCGGATCGGGAGTATGGAGCAGCGGCAATACTGCGGTTGGAACAGTTGACCCTGTATCAGGTGCAGTGTACGGTGTAGGCGCGGGTACAACAACCATAAGTTATACCGTTACCAGCGCATTCTGCGGTGCGGTTTCGGCGTCTCAGATTGTTACGGTAAACACTACTCCGGCTGTTGGTTCAGTAAATGGCGCAACCTTGGTTTGCTTAGGTTCAACTATCTCTTTGAGCGATGCAACGTCAGTTGGTGGCGCAGGAGTATGGAGCAGCAGCAATACCGCAGTGGGCACAATAAGCGCAGCTGGTTCAGTATATGGAGTTAGCGCAGGAACAACCACAATAAGTTATACGATCACAACAGCGTCTTGTGGCGTCGCAATGGCCACATCGATTGTTACCGTCAATACTACTCCTCAGCAAGGCACGATCAATGGTGCAGGTATCGTTTGTACTGGTTCATCCATAACACTTTCAGATGCCACAGCAATAGGTGGCGCTGGCATATGGAGTAGCAGTAACACTGCGGTTGGAACCATCAGCAGTGTTGGCACGGTTTACGGAGTGAATGCGGGAACTACTATGATCACTTATACAATAGCTACCGCATCCTGTGGTACCGTAAATGCAACTGCACTCGTTTCCGTAAATACGACTCCATCGGCGGGTGCTATTACGGGGGCTGGTTCCGTATGTAGTGGCTCAACATTAGCCTTGGCAGATGCTACCGCTGTTGGTGGACCAGGAGTATGGAGTAGCAGCAACACGGCCGTAGGAACGGTTGATCCTGTTTCCGGCAATGTATATGGTGTAAGCGCAGGCGCAACAACGATTACCTATACAGTTGCTACCGCATCTTGTGGCACTGTTACGGCTATGGCAGGTGTTACTGTTAATACAATGCCCCAGGCCGGTGTAATAACCGGCGTAGGGTCGGTATGCACGGGCTCATCTATAACCCTTAGCGACCCAACAGCAGTAGGCGGACCCGGAGTATGGAGCAGCAGCAATGTAGCTCACGGAACTGTTGACCCTGTTTCAGGTACAGTTTACGGCGTTAGCGCAGGAACGACCACGATCAGTTACACAATCGCTACCGCATCTTGCGGCACGGTTACGGCCACATGGGGCGTTACCGTCAACACAACGCCGACCCAGGGGGCAATAACTGGCACAGCGGCCCTTTGTACGAACGCAACAGTCACATTAACCGACGCAACCGCGTTAGGCGGTGCCGGTGTTTGGAGCAGCAGCAATACAGCTGTCGGCACTATTAGCGTCGGCGGTGTTGTCTATGGCTTAGGTTCTGGCACAACAACCATCTCTTATCAGGTTACAACCGCTTCTTGTGGTCTGGCAACGGCTACATTAGACGTAACGGTTAATACAACACCACTTGCCGGCGTCATCTCTGGCGTAAGCTCACTCTGTGCCGGCGCTACTATAAGTTTGAGCGATGCAACTGCGGCAGGTGGCACAGGCGTGTGGAGCAGTAGCAATACTGCCACCGGCACAATTGATCCTGTTTCAGGTTCTTTGTTTGGAGCTGGCGCCGGCACAACCACGGTCAGCTATACGGTATCTACCGCATCCTGCGGCACGGTATCCGCTACTTCGGTTGTTACGGTTAATGCAACGCCGGCAGCCGGTGTCATTAACGGTGCAAGTGCAGTATGCACGGGAACAACGATTACATTGAGCGATGCAACCGCAAGCGGCGGCACCGGGGCTTGGAGCAGCAGCAATACTGCTGTGGGTACCATAAGTGGCGCAGGTACGGTTCGCGGCCTCAGCGCAGGTACAACGATAATAACTTACACAGTCACCAGCCTGGCATGTGGCAGTGCTGCAGTATCGGCTACAGTAACAGTAAACACAACGCCCGTAGCAGGTATTATTAGCAGCCCCGGCTCGGTATGCACAGGTGCAAACATTACGCTGACCGATGCGGCCGCAACTGGTGGTACCGGGGCCTGGAGTAGCAGCAATGTTACCGCAGGTACAATTGATGCTGTTTCTGGCGTGCTTAGCGGCCTCGTTGCCGGAACAACAATGATCACTTACACCGTATCAACCGCGTCCTGCGGCACGGTTACAGCAACATCAGCGGTTACGGTTAACACAACACCGGTTGCCGGAACTGTTTCTGGTCTCACCAGTGTTTGTGTGGGCGCAACAATTACGCTCACCGATGTTATAGCGGGCAGCGGCGGAACATGGAGCAGCGATAATATTGCGGTAGGCACGGTCAGCCCGGCCGGTTTGGTTTACGGTGTGAGTGCAGGAGCTGCGAATATCACATACACTACTGCAGATGTTTGTGGTACGGCCAGCGCCAGTTACTCGGTTACTGTTAATCCTTTGCCGGATGCTGGTACTATCAGCGGGCCTGCCAGCGTGTGCGTAAACAGTAGTATTGCGTTGACTGATGCTGCCTCCGGTGGCACATGGAGCAGCGGTAATGTCTCTGTTGCAACTGTTGGTTCTGCTGGTGTTGTTGCAGGCGTGTTTGCAGGGAATGTCAGCATTGTCTATACTGCTTCAAATGTGTGTGGAATTGCAACCGCCAATTATTCACTCACCGTGAATCCTTTGCCTGATGCTGGGCTTATTCAGGGTTTGACGGTTGTATGCCTCGGTGGCAATATTTCTCTCAGCGACCTGGTGTCCGGTGGTGTATGGAGCAGCAGCAATAGCACTGTCGCTGGTATTAGTTCTGGTGGGTTGGTTACTGGCTTAAATGTTGGCACCGCCGGTATTTCCTATAGCTATACAAATGTTTGCGGCACCGCAGTTGACAGTGTTACGATGACCGTCGATAGTGCATTCATAGCTACAGTGAACATATACGCGACCCCGGGCACCGCAATATATTTTGCCCAGGCAGACACATTTACAGCGGTCGTTTCGGGCGTGAACAGCAACGACGTCAACTACCAATGGTTCATAAACAGTACCATGATCAGCGGCGCTACGAATGCAATGTTTACTTCCAGTGTGTTGGCAAACAATGATTCAGTTTCCTGCCTGGTTACTGGGAAAATTCCTTGCGTGTATCCTTCATTCAATTCTGTCATCGTCAGCGTGAACGTGGAAGGCGTGCAGCAGTTCACATCTGTTGGCTCAGTCAGGATCGTTCCTAACCCTAACAAAGGACAGTTTACAATTAAAGGATCAGTTGGTGTTACCGATATGGATGCATCCATAGAGATAACCGACGTTCTCGGACAGGTTGTTTATAAGAAAGTAGTGTTGGCTCGCAACGGAGTTGTCAACGAGCAAATACAACTGAGCAACACCTTAGCCAACGGCATGTATCTCTTAAATCTCCATTCGGGCACAAAGAATGGAGCATTCCATTTTGTTATTGAGCAGTAAATGATTGCCATAAGATTACTATCACAGAAAGGGCTTCAATTTCACATTGAGGCCCTTTCTAATGGTAGTCGATTACTTCCCGATACAAAACTTGCTAAAAATATAATCCAGCTTATCCTCCGTCGTCACCTCGCCGGTTATCTCACCTAGGTAGTACAAACATCTACGGATGTCTAGCGAGATTAGGTCCCCCGGTATGTTGTTGTCCAGGCCGGTTTTTATGTCGAGCAGGGATTTGAGTACTTCGGTCAGCGCTCCGTAGTGCCGGGCATTTGTCACTATGGTGCCTTCCTGTTTTACCCGGCCTTCGGCCACAAGGTTATACAAGGCTTGTTTTAAGGAGCCTATGCTTTCTTTGCTCTTGGCGGAGATAAAAAACACTTTTTCGCGTACGCTCATAAAGGCCTCTTTCGCATGAGCTTCGCCGGCCTCATCCACCTTATTGCCTACCAATACATATTTTATCCCTGCTTTTTCAAACTCATCCCTTTTATGAAACACCTCATCGCTTATGTCCTTATGCTTTCTGCTTTCTACCAGGTCAAACAGATAGACAACCACATCTGCCTTATTCATCGCTTCCACACTACGTTCTATGCCCTGCAGTTCTATTACATCCACACTATGCTCTCTGATGCCTGCTGTATCTATCAGTCGGAAAAGTATTCCGTTTATGTTCAGTGTTTCTTCAATTGTATCTCGGGTAGTGCCTGCTATATCACTCACTATTGCACGCTCTTCATTCAGCAAAGCATTCAGCAGCGTACTTTTGCCGGCATTGGGGCGGCCTATTATAGCTACACTTACACCGTTCTTTATCACATTCCCCAGCCGGAACGAGTCAGCCAATTGTTGGGTCGCCAGCGTGAGTCGGGCTATCAGGTCATAGAACTTAGTCCGGTCGGCAAATTCTACATCCTCCTGGCTGAAGTCCAGCTCCAGTTCTATGAGTGCGCTGAACTGTATCAGTTGTTCCCGCATCTGCTTCAGGTCCTCGCTGAATCCTCCGCGCAGTGTGTGTATTGCCGCGCGGTGGGCGGTGGCGCTATGGCTGGCTATGAGGTCGGCAACAGCCTCGGCCTGTGCCAGGTCCATTTTGCCATGCATAAAAGCTCTCAGTGTGAACTCCCCGGGCTTGGCGATTCTTGCGCCACCAGCCATGCACAGATTCAGTACTTGCTGCAGCACATAGTCCGATCCATGACAGCTGATCTCCGCAATATCCTCCCCCGTATAGCTCTTCGGCCCTTTGAACAGGCTCACTACCACCTCATCAACTACGGTACTACCATCCATTATTTTTCCAAAGTGGAGCGTGTTCGCCGCTTGGGTGCTAAGATCTTTGCCTGCAAATATCTTAGCGGCTATGGCAATCGCATCAGTGCCACTAAGCCGTATGATGCCTATGGCACCTTCGCCGGGAGGGGTAGATATAGCAACAATTGTGTCGGTTAGATTGGTCATTGAATAGTCTTAAATATAAAGCTCTTGATTTTGCCAAAGTTCACTAAAATATTACTCGTTAAACGGATTATTTGCACATTTGCACAATCCACAATTTGCATATCCGAAATGAGAGCAGTTATACAAAGGGTTTCCACGGCAAGCGTAACCATAGATGGTGATCTCAGATCGGCCATAGGTATAGGTTTTATGGTGTTGCTCGGCATAGAAACAGAAGATACAAAAGAAGATGCCGACTGGCTGAGCGGTAAAATCGCCCTGCTGCGCTTATTCAACGACGATAACGGGCTCATGAATAGAGACATAAAAGAAGTGGATGGAGATATCCTTGTAGTGAGCCAGTTTACCTTACATGCGGCTTATAAAAAAGGTAATCGCCCGTCGTTCATCAAAGCCGCCCGGCCAGAGCAAGCGGTACCACTGTACGGGTATTTCAACACCACACTTTCCGAAAAACTCGGCAAGCCCGTAGCCACTGGTGTTTTCGGCGCAGACATGAAAGTGGCCTTGGTAAATGATGGACCAGTCACGATCATAATGGATACGAAAACCCCAAGCCAATAAACGCCTGATCCTTAAAGGGGAACAGCTATTGGACTATTTAAGTCTTCAACAGTGCTCAATAAATTTCGCTAAATTTATAAACCACCGCTGATGATAAATCGACAGCTAAATACTTGGTTCCCCGGAACAAGGTCCCGATTTTTCATCGGGAGGGGTCAGGGGTTTAAAAGTTGTGGTTTCTCCCTGTAAACCTTCCACACGAACTCGCCGAACAACGTATTCGCCCATGCAAACCACGATCGGGTATATTTCGTTGCATCATCTTTATGGAACGACTCGTGCATAAAGCCGGTGCCTGCATGAGAATGCTGCAGCATGTCCAGGCATTTCTTTATCTCTGCATCATCGGTGCTGGTCAGCCCGCGCATAATAATGCTGATGGGCCAGATGTAGTCTGCGCCCACATGCGGCCCGCCAATTCCTTCGCCGGCCTTGCCTTTGTAGAAGAATGGGTTTTCCTGTGAGAGCACAAATTTCCGGGTGTTCTTATAAGTTTCATCCTTGTGCATTGTGGACATGAGATAACTCATTGACAACAGTGAGGGCACATTGGCATCGTCCATAAAGTTTGCGCCACCATAGCCGTTCACCTCATAGGCAAATATTTTCCCAAATTTGTCGTGTTTTATTTTAGCATCATTATCCAGGCCAGTGACTATTTGGGTCATCAGCGCATCTACCGAATCCGTATCGAAAGTCACCTTCGCCGCGCCCACTATTGTTACTAGTTGCCCGAGGCTTTCGAATGCAAAGAAATTGCTGGGTATCAGGTATGGAAAAAGTGTAGCATCGTCACTTGGCCGGAATGCAGAGCAGATAAGCCCGTTTGGCCTTACGGGGTATCCGTAGCCACCCATGGGCTGGGTATCAGTGGCATTGTCTGTCTTTCTGTTAAAGCTGTATGGCCCTTTGTTGTCTGTCCGTTGCTGCTCTTTAAATGTTTTTACAACCAGTTGCATGGCCGCAACCCACTGCGCATCAAAAGGTGATGTATCGCCGGTCTCTTTCCAGTAACCATGCGCAAGGCGAATAGGGTAGCACAGGCTGTCTATCTCCCATTTGCGTTCATGCACGCCATGCTGCATTTGAGTATGGTCGGTATGCCATTTACTTTTTTTATGCTCGTTCTTGTAAAACGCATTCGCGTATGGGTCTTTGAGTATGCATTTCGTCTGGCGATTGATAACGCCCTTTATCAGTTGCTTCAATTCCTCATCTTCCTTACAAAGTGGAAGATAGGGCCATACCTGCGCCGATGAATCCCGCAGCCACATGGCATCTATATCGCCGGTGATCACATAAGTGTCGGGCTTGCCATCAACAACATCAAAATCCACAGTGGTATCCAGTGTATTCGGAAAGCAGTTCTCAAACATCCATGCCAGCTCCTTATTGCCTATATTAGTTTTGATTTCAGTAATTAGTTTTTCCACTGCCTTGCTTGTAAAATTCCTGTCTCCCGGTGCTGTGCGTACAACCGGAAAGGACTGTGCATCTTGCGTCGCAAAAGAATATTTAGATAGCATAACGGCGGCAGTGGCCATTGAAGTTTGCTTTACAAAGAGTCGTCTGTTCATAAGTCGGAAATTATTGTTTTCAGGCTGGCGTTTGATCAATTGTATTCGTAAATCTATTGATTTAATGTTGATTTAGGTAAGTGCGGGTAGCTGTAAAAGAAAAAACTTACTTTTATCGTTCTGAAACAGGGCTAATTTTTATTTTCCATAAGTCTTACAAAATGATCATTCTTTCAAAAAGGGTAGTTTTCCTCGGCGCAATGTTTTTGTTCTTGTGTACGGGTGTTTTTGCGCAGCATTTGATCCGATACGTTGACCCATCGGTGGGCACTGGCGGGCATGGGCATACTTATCCGGGCGCCACAGTGCCCTTTGGTATGGTGCAGCTTAGCCCCGACAATGGCACTGAGGGCTGGGACTGGTGCAGCGGCTATAATTATAGCGACTCTGTAATTGCTGGCTTCAGCCACATGCATCTTAGCGGCACAGGCTGCGGCGACTGGTGCGATATATCTGTGATGCCCAGCACTAATCTCATTCCCGACTCCGCATCGCATTACAGGGCAAGGTTCAGGCACAAGGCGGAAGACAAATGGCCGGGCTACTACGGAGTTCAATTGAACAACGGCATAAAGGTGGGGCTTACTGCTACAGAGCATTGCGGCTTTCATTCCTATACATTTCCTTCCGGCAGCAGGCCAGTGCTGCGCTTCAATCTTGCTTTTGCAATAAACTACGACAGCACCACGCAAACACGCATCTACAAGCTCGATGATTCAACCATAATGGGCTATCGCTATTCTACTGGGTGGGCCAAGGAGCAGCGGGTTTATTTTGCTGCGCGTACATCCGTGCCCATGAAGACCCTGCATATTTATGATAACAAAACACATGCTGAGGTTAATGAGGAAGATGAGAACGGCGATGTATATACCGGTGAGCTCGAATTCAAAGACCTGTTTGCCCGTGCACTGCTGATGAAGGTTGGCCTTTCTACAGTAAGTGCAGACAAAGCGTTGCAGGCATTGCAGGAGATCAACGACTGGG
>CAIRTW010000246.1 GCA_903881585.1 uncultured Bacteroidota bacterium
ACAACTAACATTTGCATCAAAAACCTACACTCGCGCTTTGCGGTCTTAAAAACAAAATAAGTGGGCTGCGCCTTTGCGTCTTTGCGAGAGATTTTTTTGCGAAATACCTTCGCATGATTTAGCTGTCCAATTGGTATTATATACATTGTGCGGTTTAGCCAGAGATGACTACACAACACTATCTTTGCAGTACCAACTCATACAGTTTGTATTAAAGATGATTTTACTGAGCCTGGTCCGCGAAAGATAATTTATGAACGAAAACCGAAAAATAGCCTTTTTATGCCATCCCTACCACAGGGGCGGTGTTACCCGCTGGATGGCCAACGCTGCCATTTTTGCGGCAGGCGCCGGCGCGGAAGTATTCTTTATCACAGTAGAACCGGTAAAGAAATTCTTTTCAGCCGGCGACAGGGAAAGCATGTATGAGCTCCTGTCTGGAAACACTGCCGGGCTGCGGCTCATATCGTCTAAAGTGAACTTCACGTTTGAGTTCGGTACAGAAGCATACAGGGCCAGTATCTATAGCCGCCTGATGCGCCAGCATGTGCCGCTGGGTGTGCCCGTCATTGTGTCCGACGATCCGGCGGTATGGGCCGCGGCGGCGGGCATTGCGGATAAATACCCCATGATAGGCGTGCTGCATGGCGACCAGGATGTTTATTATAACCTGGCAAAGAAATATGAGCAGCAGCTGAGCATTTGCGTTTGTGTATCCAACAGGATAAAACAGACCGCAGAAAGAAAAGTTATTGCCATGGCCACCCGGAAATTGTTCAGGATACCATGCGGCATCAATCTTCCGGCATTTGCACCCTATGAAAAAACCACCGAAACCATCAGGCTCATCTTTATAGGCCGCCTCACCGACTATGAGAAGCGTGCCGCAGATCTTGTTTCCATTTGCTCCCTCCTGCACCAGCAAAGCATTGCCTTCCACCTCGACATAGTTGGTAATGATGATGATTCTGCAAAAGATTTTACAGAGCGCTTCACCAGCGCCGGTGTTGGCGATCTCGTTTCGTTTCATGGCTGGCAGAACGGACCGGCAGTTCAGCAACTACTTAACAAGTCGGATGTATTATTGCTTACTTCCAACTCCGAAGGGATGCCCCTCGTGATGATGGAAGCGCTTGCATCAGGCTGTGCTTTCACCGGCACCAGGGTTAGCGGTATCGAAGATTTCGAGCATTTGCCCGCCGCTGCCAAATGTGTCATGGTATATAAGATCGGCGATATTGATGACGCGGTTCTCAAAATAAAAAAATCGACGGCCGTGCCGGCCCGCGAAAGGCAGCTCGCAGCCCGCAAACTGGCAGAAGCCGAATTCAGCATGCAGGCCTGCGTAGACAAATACTTTAGCACAATAACCACTATGCGCGGTACCGCAGCCACAGCCCGGCCCATCTGGCTATCAGTCTCGGACCGGCTCAAATCAAATGCTCTTGCACTGGCCAGGTACATAAAAATGAGCATTAGGTCCAAAAAGCATTAATGGCACCGCCTTGTTCCGAAACCAATGTACTCGCCTTTGGCGGCCTTAAAAACGAAATGCGAGGACTGCGCCTTTGCGCCTTTTGCGAGACATTTTTTTTCGCGAGACCCCCTCAGCCTCAAAACAAAAACCTCCGCAATTGCGGAGGTCCAAAATATCATTAGTAGAGGAAATTACATTTTCCAGTCATCAACACTGCCGCCGTCATTGATCCCGGCAACTGCAGATACCTCAGGTATCTCAACTGATTCCTCAGCCACTTCTGATACTTCTGAAGAAACCGCTACACCGCCTTCTTCATTTTCCTGGTCGTGGTTGAATGCGTCGAAATCGAAATCCGGCATCAGGTCGGTCTTCACATAATTGATGGTCTCTGTAAGGCCAGCAAGGAACTTGTTGAAGTCTTCTTTGTAAAGAAACATCTTGTGCCGGTCATAGCCGTTATCGTCAAAACGCTTCTTGCTTTCTGTGATCGTTATGAAATAATCATTCCCGCGTGTTGCGCGCACATCAAAAAAGTAAGTCCTTCTTTTTCCTGCTTTTATCCGTTTGCTGTAGAGGCTCTCATTACGCGTTTCGCCACGGTTCTCTCCAAAATTTTTATTTTCGTACGCCACAATTCTGTGTTTTAATTGATTAACTATGGTACAAATTTAATTAAACAGTCCAAGTATCCAAATTATATTGCATCAAGTTTTACTCAAACACATTAAAATCTGATTTTGCCATTTTTACAGCTCATTAGCCAGTAGTTTCAGCCTTGGAACGGATCATCTGTCACGATACCACAAAATGGTACCCCTTCCCTTTCAGCGTCACTATTTCTATACCATCCGCCCCGGCAAAGTAACCCCTGAGCTTGCGGATATATACATCCAGGTTGCGGGAGTTGAAAAAGGAATCATCGCCCCACACCAGTTGCAGCAGTTCCCTGCGGTCCACGGCGCTGTTGGTATGTGCGCACAGTTGCGCCATTATCTGCGACTCCCGGTTAGAAAGCTTAACCACACCCGATGGCGTATGTAGCTCGAACTTACCGGGATAGAACTTATAATTCTTTAGCAGCACCTCATCTGGCAGCGACTGCGATGCAGGTACATCCCGGTTCATTATTTTCAGCTGGTTCTCTATCCGCACTATAAGTTCCTCCATGCTGAATGGCTTCTTGAGGTAGTCTGTGCCTCCGGAGGAAAAGCCTTTTACTATATCATTAGGCTGCGTCTTTGAAGTAAGGAAGATGATCGGTAGTTGCGGGTTCATATTACGGATATGGCTGGCAAGGGCATAACCATCTATATCCGGCAACATCACATCCAGCAGGCATATATCGGGTGCAAAACTCCCCACCTGCTCCATGATCCTGGCGCCGTCTTTTTTGTGCAGCACCTCATAACCCCGCAATTCCAGCGTATCCTTCACGATGCGCGCCAGGTAGGGTTCGTCTTCTATGTATAGTATTTTCTTCAAAAAGTCTAAAATGTCAGTGTAAACACACACCCACCTTCCGCAACATTATTAACAGCAATATTGCCTTTATGCTGGCGCATCACCTGGGCTACGTAGCTCAGGCCAAGGCCATATCCTTTGGTATTATGCAGGTTACCAGCGGGCACGCGGAAGAATTTTTCAAACACCTTTTCTTTATATTCCTCAGGTATTCCGGGGCCATTGTCTGTAAGCGCCAGTCGCACCTTTCCATCAAATTCTGAAAGGTCAATGTTTATGCATACAGGCGCTACGCCATACTTCAGACTATTATCGATCAGGTTTACCAATACGCCCTGCATGTGCAGCACATCCACATGCACCGGGAAACGATCGCCTCCTGCATAAAACGAAACCTTCGCATTATGCTGCCGCAATCGGGGCTGCAAAGATTGCAGAACACCTTCTACCAACTCTTTCAGGTCGTGGCTTTCCTGCTGCAGGTATATCTTGCCGGTTTCCAGCAGCGATGTGTTCAGCACCCTTGTTGCCAGTAGCTCCAGCCGGTCCATTTCGGATGTAGCCATGCCCAGGTATTCGCGGCTCAGCTTCGGATCATCTATTATGTTGTAGTTGTTCAGCGCTTCCAGGGCCACTTTCACAGTTGCTATCGGCGTCTTCAGCTCGTGCGACATATTGCTGATGAAATCGTCTTTCAGAAAGCTCAGCTTTATTTGCGCCTTCAGGCTTTTGAAGGTCACTACGAATGCAGTTGCCGTGAGCGAAAGCAGTACCAGCACAAAAAACATCTGCGGCAGCAGCTTCCAGAATATGTAATGCCGGTAGTTGCTGATCACTACCCCATTGGCATCAGTAAAGAAGTTGCTGTTGATAAAAATTGAGCTTGCAGCCCTTTTGTTGCTGTCGCTGTTATTTATCCACTCCGAATTGAAGTTCCAGCCATTCTGCCGCATCTGGGAGGTGAACATTTCATTGAATACGATCGTATCCACATTGAATAACTTCCTTTCCTCTGCCCCCGAAATCCTCATGGTACTGCTGAGTATCTTATAACGGCCCGCCGTTGATAAAGCTACCTGGTGCAGTCTATCGGTGTCTGGTGCCGCCTCTACACGCCCTGCCAATGGTTTGCTTGCCGCCAGCGGATCTACAACATTGGCCAGGTATAGCGAGTCTGAAATTTTTTGCTGCACATCGGTAAAAACCTTGGTGAGGTTCTTTTTCAACTGCTCCTGCTGTTCAGCGTACTGGCTGTACAACCACTGCCCGGTAAACAGCACCAGCACCACCTGGCTGAATACCATGAGACCCTTCAGCCACTGCAGTTTTGATTGTTTTATCGCCGCCATGCTATAAATGTACTGCGTAAAGCATTACATGCATTTGTATTTAACCTTATTTAACATTGCTTTGGATCAGGATTTTTTGATTGGAGGATGCAAAAACCGAAATGGGTATCTACCTGATTATTTTATTTCTTATTTGCTCAAGTACATAATTGTTTGTATCCGCAGGATGATGGAAAGACATTTTTATGATCCAGGCGTCTTGACTAAAGTAGAAAAGATCACTATAATTATCATTAAAACCAGAGCTGTCAGCGCCATTGTGAAGAAATTCAGTTACTGAATCGTATATATTTGTATTTGAATTATATGTTGAAAAACACTCCAATGTCGTATAAATATCGTCTATATATTACTATATTGGGAATCAATGGGAACATTTCCATATGCACCATATATAAAAAAATGCGTAATAAAAATAATATTTTGTAGTCAAAGTGCCAGAAAATATAATGTCACGATCTACCACCCATTCCCAACTATTCAATGCAATGCCGTTGCGAAACATAGTAATGAAGTCTTTCTCTTGCTCTTCCCCTTGCGGATTACTTGAAGTATACTTAGGGTCTGCTGATTAACTACAAAGTATAGTAAATACGGGAGAATTTCGGAAATTAGGGGTAACCAAATGCAAGGAAATATGGCAAAGGCCCTCAAAAACCGTGCATCCAAGCAGAAATATGTCAGTCCATCCCAAT
>CAIRTW010000247.1 GCA_903881585.1 uncultured Bacteroidota bacterium
ACAACTAACATTTGCATCAAAAACCTACACTCGCGCTTTGCGGTCTTAAAAACAAAATAAGTGGGCTGCGCCTTTGCGTCTTTGCGAGAGATTTTTTTGCGAAATACCTTCGCATGATTTAGCTGTCCAATTGGTATTATAGAGAGAATCGAGTAGGACAATGCCCCGGAGCGGGCTATCCGATGTGCGTGTTGGATAGTCCGCTCCGGGGGCAAACCAACATTCAGGTATATTATTGGGCTACAAACCGATAGCCTCTACGAGGCATTTGAAAAATGAGATGAAGCAGAAAAAGATGTGGGTACACAGTAGGTTTTTAGGAGGGGACGATCGGTCGCTAGCGACCGATCTGGGGTGGTTGGCTCGCGAACTACAGATAACTCATCCGCCCATTACAACACGGAGCTAATTCCCCGCAGCCCCCAGTGGCACCGTCCGCGTACTGTCCACCACGCCATTATGCACATACTCTATCACCCGCACCCTGGGCTTTGGCGCTTGTTGTGGTAGTGCATCCGCCATCATACCGTTGTCAGGAAGGCGAACTATTTTCCTGTTCAGCCAGCAGGTTGAAGACAAGTATTTATTATCAGGGTAATAAATAAACAGGCAAGTGCCATATTTTATGACATTAATAATAGGACGGTACAGTGCGGTTGGCACTGCAGGGCATCCCCAGCTGCGCCCCAGCCGGTTGTGGCTGGCAACGAATTTATTGTTTACATAATCGGCGCCATGCACCACAACACCGCGGTCATAGGCTGCATCATTAAAGCCATCATCCATTCCGTTCAGCCTTAAAGATGTGCCATGCTCTCCATTGTATATATCACCCGTTACATAAAATCCCAGGCTGCTTTTATGCGAATTGACAGCATTTGAAAATGAATTGGCCGAATCATCACCAGATCCCTCTCCATGCGCCACATAAGTATTGAAGAGCACCTTGCGTTTCGCAATGTCTATCACCCAAAGCCTGTTCTCGCTGGACGGCAGGCTGAAATCACATACCGAGATCACCTCATTTTCCATGTTCAGTTTACCAGCGTTGCGCAGGTTCAGATAGCCGCGGTAGGCCTTGTCAAAAACTTCGTAAGAAAGAGGAGTGAATTTAGAGAAATCTATCTGCTGGTAAAGCTGCGAAATATAGCTTTCCACCCGCGCTTCCGAAACCAGCGGCACCCCCTCATCGGCTGATACTACCTTGTAAGAAAAAGCAACGATAAGATACGCACCCAGGCACACGATCATTTTCTTCATCGACCTTATTTTTTAGCATCAAAAAATATTTCCAGAGGGACGAAGGTAACACTAGAATTTCTGAATTACATATGTCCATTATTTTTTAACCGTACTTTAACGAAGGTGCCATACCATGAAAAGCGTTCAAAAAATGCCGGTAAGATTTTGTATTCCTTCATTAATATTGCACTATGCTTATTAAACGATTTGCCCTCCTTTTACTATTGTCCACCGCAGGTTACTCGGCTGTATTTGCCCAGAATGATGATTTTTGTAAAGCCATAATGGCTATAGTTAATGATGCCCCAAATAGTTTTCGCAATATAAAGGGTGCTCCGTTAAAATCTCCCGGTATGTGGGAGTGTGGCATCAATGTGCCCGGCACCATTGCATCCCGGTTCGTTTACGCTATGGGGCTTTATTATGAAGGTGGATTTTTCCAAACCAAAAATAAAGCAGACCTGAAAGCAGCCTACGAAAAATATAAGGACATACTTACCGGCTGCCTTGCAGCAAAAGGGTACACTGTGACAGCCGTTGATAACTTTTACCCGGGTCTCGGTGACTACAAGAAGCTCATATTTATGCGCGAAGAAAAGGACGAGCCGGCAGTTACAACATCAAAGCAAAAGCCCCTTCCAAAATCAAAGCAGTCGTTGCCACCCGCCCACTTTGCCATGGAGGTTGATTACAGTAAGGAATTAGGGAAATACACTGTAGTTATGTTTATTTTCGAGCACTAAAGTCATTTGCATGGAACACCCGGACGATTATATCGAGATAAACAGGGCTCTTTGGGATGAAAAAACGCAGCGCCACGTATCATCTGCGTTCTACAAAATGGATAGCTTTCTTGCGGGCGCTTCCTCTTTGAATGATATTGAATTGGGCCTGCTCGGCGATGTAAAGGGCAAATCAATTCTCCACCTCCAATGCCATTTCGACCAGGATTCGCTTTCGCTCGCCCGCATGGGTGCCAACGTCACAGCCGTCGATTTCTCGGGCGAAGCAATTAAGAAAGCCGAAGAATTAAACACGCAACTGGGCTTAAATGCACGCTTTATCTGCTCAGATGTTTACGAATTGGCAGATAAATTGGAGGATCAGTTCGATATAGTATATACCTCTTATGGCGTGCTCGGCTGGCTACCCGATATGAAAAAGTGGGCTGGGGTAGTCTCCCGCTTTTTAAAACCTGGTGGCACTTTTGTTCTGGTCGAATTTCATCCGGTTGTATGGATGTTCAATAATGGATTCACAGACATTCAATACGCCTACTTCAATAAAGAAGCGATCGTCGAGACCCTTACCGGTACCTATGCCGATCGCGATGCGGCCATTCAAAAGACAGAAGTGGGCTGGAACCATGATCTCTCGGAAGTGTTGCAAAATCTCATTGATGCAGGCCTTCGCATCACCACTTTCCAGGAGTTCGATTACTCGCCATACAACTGTTTCCGCAATACCGTAGAAGTAAGCCCCGGCAGGTTTCAGGTCAATGGGCTTGAAGGAAAAATACCTATGCTGTATGCTCTTGCGGCTGTGAAGAAATAAGATCGTGAAAATAAATTGTTTATGTATTTTCGGGTAACAAACGAGTTATTTTATGGAGGAGCCATTTGAGCATGATGAGGACGAGCTGGAAAAGATCCGGCTGGAAAATGAGATAAAGAAAATAAAACTTTCGCTGGAACATGGCATGGACCTTTCCCATTCTTACACTGATGAGGAATTGCCGCCTGAAGTTGAAGGGGCATTTCTCGATCATATAAAGCAGTGGGAAGAGCAGTTTGCACAAAGAAAGAGGATCGCTGTTTATGATTTTATTGGCCGTCCCGGATACTTGCCTTTGTCCGGTATGGAAACCGTACAGGTAAAACCACAACTGGAGCGGATCATGGAAATAATGAAAGGACATGGTGTATTTGTCGAGACGTTGTGCGAAGTCGTAGATGATGAGCTATACCGGTTCATAACAGAGGAGTTTTTTAAAGAGGAAATGGACGACATCAGGATAGAGGGCATGCTGCATTGCTTTACTTATGAAGATTACCATCCCAACCATGAGTACGATATTAAACGCAGGTGCGAAGAGTTTGTGGAGTTTATTATGGATAAGAAAGAACGGGAAGATAATGACATCGTGGACTGGTGCCTCGCCGATAACATACAGGCAGGGGAGCGGTCGTTCACGAAAAAAGAGTTTGCTGAAAAGCTAAAATATTTCCGGGATGCATTCAGTGCATTCACACAGCATGAGGTCACTATAAATACCGTGATACTTAACGAGTCGGAAGACGACGCAAAAGCAGATGGCTATATTCACTATTCAGCAGAGATCGATGGCAGTACGGAGTCATTAGAGTTTGAGGGTGAATGTACGCTGTGGTTAAAGCGTAATGCAGAATGGTGGTCGGTATATAGATTTGAAATGCCTGGCGTTGTGATCTGACGTGCTGTGACAGTAGCACTGCAATTTAATGAATAGGGGGAAATTTTGTAAAAAAAGCTAAATTGGAATATTGTCATGGTGAGCCCCGCCGAACCATGACTGCTGAGGTTTTAAGCAGAATTTGATCAGGGTACTGGCGCAAATCTATTCTAAAGTAATGCCAATGATGTGCCAGGGATCGATACTATTTTCCCGTCGATCCCGTTATCCATCCATGCGCAAACTCTTTCGCTTTTTTAAGAAAATAACATTTCACCCCAACCCCAAAATAAGGCTGCTCATCACGCTGGTCTATTGTGGTATCGGCATTTATGTGAACTTCTTTTGCCTGCAGGTTTTCTGTATGCCCGTTCTATACGCACGTATCATGTGTCTGACTTTTTTTGTCGCGATATTGATATTCCCTTTTATCAATTCGGAACGCATAAGAGCGCCATTGTATTTTCTGCTTGGCATGGGTGTGCCTATATGTGTGTATTGCATTCTCTTTTTGGGAGACCCCAATAAGCTGATGATTAACTACATCGGGTTTATACTCGAAATACTTTTGTTAGGGGCAGGGCTCCTGGCGTTTATTCCTTTCTATTTGCTGCACCACATAAGGCATTATTACAAGGCTGCCGGCACAGCGGGCAGGCGCCTTTTGCTTGCAGGTGTGTTTGTACCGCTTACCTGCCTTGGGGTGTACCTGTTTCTGTTCAGAAGGGAAATGCTGTTGTGGAATGAATTGGAGCATAAGTCTGCAAATGTGGATGAGTTTATTCAACGGCTGCCAAAGAACTATTTTGTAGAGCGGCGGCTTGGGCTTTGCTGGAAGTACCATACCAACCTCGAGTACATATATGACGGTTGGCGGCCGCCGTTGCACGACCCGTTCCTTGTGGTTGCACTGTGGTTTCGACCTGTCACATTTCCGGCTGGGCCACCGGTGTTTGAGATCCAGTATAACGAAGATGCTATCAGGTATTACGCCCGGAAATTTCCCGAAAGGCCATTACAGGAAAGCTGTCCCTGCTCTTACTGCCGGGATGGCAGAGGATATGGTGGGCTTGATTCAGTAGAGCCAGTTCATCTTTACCCCAATGGAGACACTATAAGCGGTCGTAAAAAAAAGCGATTGCATAGTCGTTGACAATGAAGACTTGATAGGAAACGGAGCAATACCTGTATTGCATCTTCTTTAGTGGAACGCAGCATTGTTTTATCTTTTTTAGGCCCGATGCTGTACGCGCTAAAGTGGGGTAAATAATTTTTTTCACAAAGTTGCGTTTATTATTTTATGCGCAAGCTCTTTCGCTTTCTTAAGAAAATAACCTTCCATCCTGATTCCAAAATAAGACTGCGGATTACCCTTATCTATTGCGGGATAGGCGTATTTGCTAATTTTTTTATGCTGCAGGTGTTCTGCATGCCGGTGTTGTATGCGGCGGCAATGTGTATTGCTTTTTTTAGTGCGGTTACTGTTCTCCCTTTTATAAAGGCCGGATATGCCAGGGGCGTTTTATATTTCTTCTTAGGCACCGGCGTGCCAATATGTATTTACTGCATTTGCTTTTTGGGAGACCCCTATGATTTTATGAGCAACTACCTTTTTTATTTGGTGGCGATAATCTTTTTAGGCTTGGGCTTGCTGGCTTTCATCCCTTTCTACTTACTGCGGCATATATATGTGTATTACCGGGCTGCAGAGATTTTGGGGAAAAGAGCTATAAAAGCCGGCATATTTATTCCGCTTATCGCACTTGGGGTTTATCTGTTAACTTTTCAGTATTGGCTTCGTGCCAGTGATAAAATAGAAGCTGCCTCGCATTCTAAACAAGAATTCGTTTCAAGGTTACCTGGAAATTATTTTACGGAAAGAATTCTGGGCCTGCATTGGAAATATCACACCAGCATGGAACTTGTTTATGATGGATGGCGCCCGCCGATGCATGATCCTATGCTTGTTATCGCACTTTGGCTGCATCCTGATGTGCTTTATCACGAGCCACACCGGCAGAGTTTACATTTCTATCACCCGTTTTCCCAACCTGAAAACAAAAGCCTTTGGCCGGATTATAATGAAGAGGCAGTAAAATATTATCGCAGAAAATTTCCAGAGCTGCCACTGCGCATGTGGTGCCCATGTTCCTGCAACGCATATGGACTTCAGTATCTCCATCGGGGCAATGGGCCGGATAGCGTGGTGGATTCTTTTTATGGTACACCCGAGAGCCGGTAGATAAAAAACATTTGCTTCTTCTATTTCCTGCCGTATCTTTGCAGGCCCTATCTGTATGAGCCAAAGGGCTTAAACATTTGAAAGTTGAAAAATAATTAAAAATCAATTTGGCGGTCTGCAAATCTTCCCTATCTTTGCGCTCCCAAAAAGAAAAACTCACGGTTATTTGTGAGTGCAACAGGAGGGAAAAAGTTCTTTAAAAAGTGAGGGTGCGGGAAGCGATCCCGATAGCTATCGGGAGTTGTTGAAAATTAATTTTAAAAACAATTTTGCAGTGTGGTTTCAACTCCCTACCTTTGCACTCCGTTAGAAGCGGAAAAGGAAATAAAGCGATAACAAAAAGTTCTTAAAATAGTAACAGTAAAGATGTAGCGGGCCTGGCCGCGGAAATGGTTCAACTCCATAGCATTTACCACGAGATGAGCATTTGCACATTTAATTATTTGCACATTTGCACATTATAGTATGTTCTTTGAAAGATTGGGAAAACAAAAAGCAAAGCAGTAACGATGAAGTTCGTTACAACAGGGAAGATCAGCGACATAATTAAATGAAACGATTGATTTCCAAAAATAGAAACCATCTGTAGTAATATAGATAGTCAATTTACAATGAGAACATCAGTCAGTTTCGAACAATTCATTTACAATGGAGAGTTTGATCCTGGCTCAGGATGAACGCTAGCGGCAGGCTTAACACATGCAAGTCGAGGGGCAGCACGGTAGCAATACTGGTGGCGACCGGCAAACGGGTGCGGAACACGTACAGAACCTACCTTG
>CAIRTW010000248.1 GCA_903881585.1 uncultured Bacteroidota bacterium
AACCGCGGATTAATGTCGATGGTAGGACGCCGCAAGCGCCTGCTTACTTACCTGAGCCACAACAACCTCGAGTCATATCGCGGACTGATAGAAAAGCTTGGATTACGCAAATAAGCGAAGCCCACTGAGCCATTCCCAACTGTACCAGTTGGGAATTGTTTTTTAGCAATTTACCGTGAAGCGTGAGTAGTGAGTTTTCGCATGGGAGCGTAGTGTTCCCTGCCTGCCGGCAGGTTTGTGGAACTCTTTGTGCCCTTTGCGGTTAAAAACCTGATTACAATTCCCCGCTACACAGCCATCCTGCAGCATCATCGAATCTGCATGATCCAAAAAACATTTTGATGAACCCCATGAGTTGCGGGGACGAAAAGCAACTATATTTTAACGCTGATTAAATAACATGATGTTATGATTCCAAATCCAATTTCCGCCTCGCTGAAACTAGCTGATGGCCGCGAAATAACCATCGAAACGGGCAAGATGGCCCGCCAGGCCGATGGTTCAGTTGTTGTCCGTATGGGCGACTGTATTATACTCGCTACCGTTGTAGCCACAAAAGAACCCAAACCCGGGCAGTCTTTCTTTCCATTGAGTGTTGACTACCAGGAAAAATTCGCTTCCGCAGGCCGCATCCCCGGCTCATTCTTCAAGCGCGAAGCACGCCTTAACGATTACGAAATACTTACTTCACGTCTTATAGACCGTGCATTGCGCCCGTTGTTCCCGGATGATTACCTGTGCGAAGTACAGGTGCTGGTATCCCTTATCTCTTCTGATGAGCATGTAATGCCCGATGCGCTGGCATGTCTTGCAGCATCAGCAGCTCTTGCCGTATCAGACATTCCGATCCAGGAAGTGATCTCTGAGGTTCGTGTAGCACGCATAAACGGCGAGTACATAGTGAACCCAAGCCGTGCCCAGCTAAAAGAAGCCGACATTAATATTATAGTAGCCTCTACCGATAAGAACATTATGATGGTGGAAGGTGAAGGCAAGGAGTTTGAAGAAGCCGGCCTTATCAAAGCTATCGAAGTAGGCCACGAAGCGATCCGTGCACAGATAAAGCTGCAGCACGAACTGCGTGAGAAAGCTGGCATCACTGCCAAGCGCGACTACACAAAGCCGTACACCAACCCTGCGTTCGAAGCAACTGTTGCTGAATTTGGTACAAAACGCATTTACGATATTGCAAAGGGCGCTCTTGCCAAGCATGACCGTGGTGATGCCTTCAAGAAAGTAAAAGAAGATTTCAAAGCGCAGTTCAACGAAACTAATCCACTGCCTGCAGAAGACGCTGCATTGATCGGCACTTACTTCCACGACCTGGAAAAGAAAGTGATCCGTGATATGATGCTGAACGAAAAAGTACGCCTCGATGGCCGTACACTTGAAGTGGTTCGTCCGCTGACTATGGAAGTTAACGCACTGCCTTCACCACACGGTTCTTCATTGTTTACCCGTGGCGAAACACAGTCGCTCACTTCAGTAACTTTTGGTACATCAGAAGATGAGCTGCTGGCGGAGACCGCTGCAACATCCGATTATGTTTCCTTCTTCCTGCATTACAACTTCCCTCCATTTTCTACCGGCGAGGTGAAGATGATGCGTGGCCAGAGCCGTCGCGAAGTAGGCCATGGCAATCTCGCTATGCGCTCGCTGAAGCAAATGATGCCTGCTGAATATCCTTACACAGTCCGCGTAGTATCTGATATCCTGGAGAGCAATGGTTCTTCATCAATGGCTACGGTGTGCGCAGGCTCACTGGCGCTGATGGATGCGGGTGTTCCTTTTGCTAAGCACGTAAGCGGTGTGGCTATGGGCCTTATAGCCGATGGCGGCAAGTTTGCGGTACTTACCGACATACTGGGTGATGAAGATCACCTCGGTGATATGGACTTTAAAGTAACCGGTACCCGCGATGGTATCTGCGGTATCCAGATGGACATCAAGTGCGATGGCCTGAGCATGGAAATAATGATGCAGGCGCTGGAGCAGGCTAAACGCGGCCGTCTTCACATACTTGATGCAATGTATAATTGCATACCAGAGGCACGTGCTGAGCTGAAACCACATGCACCACGCATAGAGCAGCTGAATATCGACCGTGAATTCATCGGTGCAGTGATCGGGCCAGGCGGTAAGATCATTCAGGAAATACAGCGCGAGACCGGCGCCAAGATCAATATTGAAGAAGTCGGCGATCAGGGTATCATAAAGATATTCTCTGCAAATAAGGAAAGTATTGACAAGGCGCTTGCATGGATACGCAGCATCGTAGCTATACCAGAAATAGGCGCTACTTACGAAGGTACTGTGAAGAGCATTATGCCTTTCGGTGCGTTCGTAGAGTTCATGCCCGGCAAGCAAGGTTTGCTCCATATCTCAGAAGTGAGCTGGAAGCGCCTCGACAGCCTCGATGGTGTGCTCAAGGAAGGCGACAAGGTGAAGATACAGCTGGTAGGTACAGACCCTAAGACCGGTAAGCTGCGCCTGAGCCGTAAAGTGCTTATGCCAAAACCAGACGGCTATGTAGAACCAGCCCCACGCGAAGGCGGAGACCGTGCTGATCGCGGCGACCGTGGCGACCGCCGTGGTGGTGGAGATCGTGACCGCAATCGTGGTGGTGGAGACCGCCCACGTGGTGGCCCACGCGAAGACCGCCCACGCCGCGAAAACAACGAAAACACTAACGAAAGCAAACCACAGGCCTCCGAGCAGTCAGCACCACAGGTGACTGAAAGTGATGATGCTGATATGGCACTTTAAGATTGCTTTATTTGAATTGAATTGCAGCCCATCTGAAAGGATGGGCTGTATTAATTTGATGAACTAAATTTCTTAAATTTGTGAAAAGCACGGTTATGGATAGCATAGCATCAATAGACAAGAAAATTGCCAGTTATGTAGAGCAATTGAGCCTCAAACAAAAGAAAGCGGTTTTAAGTGTAGCTAAGGCATTTGCGGAAGAAGGAGCCGATGATGATATATGGGAAGATAAGGCTTTTGTAAAAGAACTGGATAGGAGAACAAAAGAGCTTGAAAGCGGTAAAGTGAAAGGATATTCTTGGGATGAAGTAAAAGCAATCACAAGGAAGTCGTTAGCTGAAATAAAAAGGAAATGATCTACTCTATCAATTTCCACCCTGAAGCACTTAGTGAATATAGGGCGGCAAGCATTTGGTATGAAGAGCAACAGGAAGGTTTAGGAATCCGTTTTGAAAAAACGATAGATAATAAGATCAGGCAAATATTACAGAATCCCTCTGCTTTCTCGAAAAATAAAAATTCATACCGGCAGGCTATTACGAGAACATTTCCATTTGCAATTGTTTACAGATTCAATTCCCGAAAACATGAGGTCTATGTTTCGGCAATATACCATACAAGCAGGAATCCAAGAGGTAAATATCGCAAGCCCTAAAATATCCCCATCAACTCCTCTAAATGCTTCACCTCATAAGTAGGCTTTCGGTTGTGCGGCACATTGTGAGGATTGTAGTAGGCAGTATCCCAGCCAGCATTTATAGCACCCAGTATGTCTATGTCTATCGCATCACCTATCATAATGCTGTGTTCGGCTTCGGCCTTTGATATGTTCAGTGCAAAGTCAAAGATGTCGCGGTGAGGCTTCATGCTGTTGCTCTTCTCAGAGGTGATGAGATGCGTGAAGTAGCGGGATATGCCGGAGTACTGCAGTTTCAGTCGCTGCGTGGTCTCAAAGCCATTGGTGATGAGGTGCATTTCATAGCGGCCCTTGCAGTGGTCCAGCAGTTCTTTGGCGTGTGGCACCAGCAGGGTTTGGGTAGGCAGTATCTCTATGTAGGCGGTGCTTATTTCGTGCGCCAGTGAGGTGTCGGGTATTTTAAAGTCCAGCAGCATGTGCCACATCCGCTTCCAGCGCAGCTCATCACGCTTTATAAAACCATTGCGGTAGCGCTCCCATAGCCGGTCGTTATGCACAATATAGACCTTAAACATCTCATCAAAATCCGGGATCCCGCGCTTATCAAGCTCGTATTCTCCATACAATTGCCGCATTGTGGCCTCTGAATTTTTGTCAAAATCCCAAAGTGTATGGTCCAGATCGAAGAAAAGATGCTTGTATGGTTTAGTCATAAGTCGTAAGTCATGAGTCGTAAGTCCGAGCGTGCAACACGTTAGCAAAGCTAATTCAAAAGCAAATCCGATAACAATCCAAATTCCTAAAACCCAACCTGCCTGCCTGCCGGCAGGTTCCAAATTCCATCCCGATAGCTATCGGGACTATCTTTTCTTACTGAAAAAATCCTTCAGGTCGCGGCTCATCTGTTCGCCCCGGCGTTTCAGGTCCTGCAGCTCGGTCTCTACGTTGCGGCTGAATTCGTGAAAAGTGATCGGGTTGCCATTGTTCATATTGAACAGTTCTTCGCGGCTGCGTGCTACAGGTATCACCATCCAGGCTATTAGGTAAGCTATAAAGCCTACGCCAAACGTAAAGAATAGCGCAACCATTATTATGCGCACGATCACCGGGTCTATGTCGAAATAGTGCCCAACCCCGCTGCACACCCCACCTATTACTTTATCATACGGGTCACGCAGCAGGCGGTCGTGGGTATATGGGTAGGGGCCCGATGGTCCTTTCCGGTTGTTGTATGTATAAGACGAGGAACCGGTATTCGACTGGCCGCCGGCGGTTGACGGGCCGTCATGCAGGTCGGCCGATGTGCCAAGGGTGTCTATCACCTTTTGCACATCTGCACGGTCTATGGCCGGAACCCCGCTTTGCAAACGTATGCTGAACAGCTCCGCGATCCTGTTTTCTATGTCCTCGATTATCTCTTTACCATCATCGCCGGTAAACTGACGGCCGAGGGTATTGATATATTCCTTTAAAATGATGTAGGCATCCTCTTCTATTGGCAGGATGCTGCCCGCAATGTTTATTTGAATGATACGCTGCATATGTGTGGTTTTTTATAATGAAACAGTTAAGTTGTTAACGGCATTGCTTAGTTCGTCCCAGGTTGTGCGGAGCTGTTCGTAAAAATTCACTCCCTCATTGGTCAGGCAATAATATTTCCTTGGAGGACCAGATAATGATTCTTCCCAGCGGTAGCTGAGAAAGCCTCCGTTCTTAAGCCGGGTAAGCAGCGGGTATAATGTGCCTTCCAGCACCACCAGCTTGGATCCCTTCAGCTGCTCCAGTATATCACTGGGGTAAGCCTCCTTTTGTCTCTGAATGATACCGAGGATACATAGTTCCAACAGCCCCTTCCTCATCTGCGATTCTGTGTTATCTATAGCCATTTCCTACATTTCTAACACAAAGGTAGGTAAAAAAAGGTATTATGCAATGCATAGTACCTTGTTAATGAAAAAATAAAAAAAGCCCTTCGGAAACGAGGGGCTAAGTTGATAGGTAATAGGTGTGGAAACGATAGGTTATAGGGTACTGGGTCTATAGTTAGGGCTTATAGGGCTTTTATTGAGCGTTAAAGACAGCGTTTTATAAATTGCTTAGTTGTGTTTTTATATAATCAAGGCTTACCATCGACATTTCGGCATACACAAACATATTGTCTCCTGTGTTTACCCCGGTTTCACTGTAATAGTAATAGCTGCCATTTTTATTTGTCGCCACTACAATATCCACAGGCATCCCTACTGGTATATAATAGCCCTTTGGCAGGTCGAAGGTATGGGTGGCGGCATTGTACTGGGTCATGTGGGCAGCAGCATTGATGGCGGGGAATACGATAAACACTTCCGTATTTGATTGATTAAATGAGGTATCCGGAACCATTACCCGCACATCTGTAAGCTGTGACGGAGAAGAATAAAAATAATCGCAGTTGATCCAGCTGAAATTCGCGCAGCTGTCAAATTGGTAGTAGGTCATGACAGCGCCATGGGTAGTTATAGTATCAGGGCCTGTGCTGGTGATGACAATAACAAGGCTGGTATCTGTATTGGAAACTGTACCGGCAGCATAGGCGCCCGGCAGCAGGCTTCCCGGGGTTGCCCAACTAACTACCGAATCCGGTCTGCCGGCACTGCCATAAAGCAGTAACATTGGTTGTTTTGAAGGAGTTGCCTGCTTAAAACTTATACCGTATCTGTTCGCAAAGACCTCTTCTCCGTTCATTGTTGCAGTTATAAATACCTGGCCTCCGCTTGCGAGCAACCTGCCGTCTGCGGTAGTGGTGGCTACCCTGTTTGCTATCATATCTCCCACGGTATATATTTCCGTAAGCTGGATATTCACTATTCCTTTGGTCAGAATATTACCTACCTTATCCTTAAAGGAGTTGGGGTAAAAAGTCAGCCTTGTACCATTTATCCCATATACCGTCTGGCTAAATCCTGCTGTAACTGCCAGGTTCTGGGGCATTGTGCGCAACCCGGAGAAAAGCTGGTTCAGCTTTGTCTCATCATTATTTACCGGCATTACAACAGATGTATTATAACCCCCCTTGTAACAGGAGGTGGTAAACAGCGTTGCAAAAAGGCAAACCAACAATAAGGATCTGTAAGCACGGTTCATAAAAAAGCATCCATTCAACTATATAGACGTGAAGTTGAACGAAATTGTTAGACATAATAATAAAATATATTTGAATGTCGCCAATTACTATTAATGGTATTATAATTTCATGGAAATGATTTATACTTTTAGCGAATAATCTTTTATTAAAAAAAACCCAACGAAATGAAAAAAACACTTACCCCCGCTACTCTTATTAAATGTACATTGAACGCTTTATTGATCGGGATGTTTAGCATTAGCGCCAGCGCCCAGGAGGATAGCACCTTTAAGGCCGGTGGCAAACTGTGGGGACTTGCGTACGGAGACATTGCTTACAAAGCAAAATCAGATTCGCTGAACCGCGGCGGCATGAACCAATATACCGGCATCAAACAAGGTGAAAGCATTTTCCAGTTTCGCCGCATTTATCTCGGGTATGACTACGCGATCAGCAAAAGATTTTCGGCAGAGTTTCTTTTGGCAGCGGAAGACAATGAAACCTCCAGCGCCCTGGCCGCTCCAGTAACATCGGGCGATCTGCTGGTGGATAGCAAACTGGCGATGTCCGTTAAACTGGCCAACATCAAATGGAAAAATATTTCCGTGGGTCAGACCTCACGATCGGGCAGTCATACACACCTGCCGCTGTGCTTACCTCTGAGGTGATATGGGATTATCGCTGCATAGAGCGCACTGTATCAGATATACGCCGCACCCCCACCTATGATATGGGTGCGAGGCTTAACGGAACATTGTATAATGGCCATACAACTGAGGTAGGTTATAGCCTCATGGTAGGCAACGGAACTTTGGCCAAGCCTGAGAATGATGCTTTTAAATGGCTGTACGGCGATGTTTATGCAAAGCTGCTGAATAAAAGGCTGGTGCTGGACCTGTATGCAGATTATACAAAGCTGAACTGGACCGCTAACTGGCACCACGACCGAAGCATGATAAAAGGCATGATAGCATATACCGCACCTAAAATTACAGTAGGCGTAGAAGCATTTATGAACAGCATTATGAATGATGATATAGTAACCACGAAAACCGGCACCGATACTATTACCAATAAGGCCATGGCTATCTCTTTTTTTGCAAGGGGAAGGATATACAAAGACCTCGTAGGCTTCTTTATACGCTACGACAATTATAATCCATCTGGCAATAATAACAACAGTCTTTATACTAAGGACGCGCCGCTCACAGCCACTTATGACCCCAATACAAAGGAGCAGTTTTTTACCGCAGGCATTGACTACTCGCCCATCAGCAAAATACACATCATGCCCAATGTATGGTACAACGCCTACAATAATGTGGGGCCTGTGAATAATAACAACGGGTATGATCTTGTGTACCGGTTGTCGCTCTACTATGTGTATGGAAAATAAGGGGGCCGGGCCATTCAATGAAAACATACACAGCCCGCATACTGATACTAGTGCTCTTCGTCATTACCTGTCTGCAGGTATCAGCGGATGCGCAGCAGGAAGGTAATGCCCGTATCAATGAGCTGCTGAAAAAGCTGGAAGCTGCCGAAAAGGAAGACTCCAACAGGATAAAGCTGCTTACTGCCCTGTCTTATGAATACAATAAAATAAGTCCTTACGATGGTATTAAATATGGCATTGAGGCGCTTTCTCTTTGCGAGGAACAGCATTGGGAGAAGGGCGTAGCCCGCGCCAACAGCGCCATCGGCGCCAATTATTTTTCTTTGTCCGATTTTCCCAATGCCTATAAATACTGGCTCACCGCGTTAACCATAAATGAAGAGCAGGGCTTCAACCAGGGCATTGCCAATCACCTGCATAACATAGGCAACATATACTTCAGCCAGAAAAATTATACCGAAGCGCTCGCCTATTACACCAAGGCTTTGCAGTTGGGCGAAAAAACGGGCAACAAAGGGCTGGCCACTCATTCGTACACGGCGATAGGCAACGTATATGCCCAGATGAAAGATTATCAGCAAGCCCTGGAATACCACTTTAAGGCATTGGCCCTGGATGAAGAAAATCTGAAAAAATCCATAGGCAAAGATGCCGATGAAGGGCAGAACCCAAAAGGAAACATAGCCGCTGACAAGCTAAATATAGGCTCCGTGTATGACGACCAGGGCAACTATGATAAAGCATTGGAAGTGCTTTTTGAAGCGCTGGCGATAAAGAAAGAGATAGGCGACAAAAACGGCCTGGCAAGGACCTATAACCTTATCGGCAAGGTTTCGCTGGATATAGCTGAATCTCCCGCCGATGAGACAAGCGGAAAAACCACAAAGGGCGCTAAAGAGGCTAGCCTGCGGCAGGCAGTTGCTTACCTGGACAGCGCAGTAACAATAGATAAAGAGATAGGGCATCTCGATAATCTGCAGAAAAGCTATCAGTACCTTTCTGATGCCCGGGAAATGCTGAATGAGCCCGCAGAGGCTCTCGGCGATTATAAAAGATCTGTGGTCATAAAAGATTCCATCTTCTCGCTCGAAAGACATACCGACATCTTCAATCTTCAGAAAAAGGAAGAGATAGAAGAAAAGAAGCGTGAGATGGAAAAACAAAAAGAAGAAAGCGAACGGAGAGAATACCTCCAGATATGCGGCGTATGCGGGTTTATAGTCATCTTCATTTTCGCGATACTGCTGATGCGGCATAAGAAGGTGGACACCAAAATAATTGATGTGCTCGGCACTCTGTCCGTACTCATCATTTTTGAGTTTGTGCAGCTGCTGCTCCATGCGCAGATCGAAGAATATACGCATCACAATCTTGTGCTTACCCTCATCTGCCTGCTGGTAATGGCAAGTATCATCATCCCGTTCCATCACAGGATAGAGCATTGGGTGAAGGCAAAGATCGGCCACCATAAGGATGTGGAGCATAAGCACTAAGGGATATAGAATGCAGATGCATGATGATAGCAGGGTAGTCAGCGCTTGCTGGTTTATTCTTATTGATAGTTGTGATGGCAGCGAAGCAAAAAAAGTAAGGCAATGAGAGTAGGAATATAGGAGATAACCCACACTCTTTTATTTTTATCATGTCAAAAAGTAACTTTTTTTCGTTATTTACAAAAACAGTCGTAAACTTGCAGTAAGGAAACAGTTTTTGTTCCATCCTTTCGCAGTTTATCTGAAAGTTCCCATTATCAATTAAGATCATATATATTTCGAGATAAGCCTTGTTTATTTAAAAAAATAATTATTCAGAAAAAACTTACGCATGCCTTACGACATTTTGCAGTTAAATGATATGCTCATTCCTGAGCTCATAGACGTAGCAGATTCATTAAAGATCAGGAACTCCGGTTCGCTCGACAAAAAAGCACTCGTTGATAAAATACTGGAACAGCAAGCCGGTAGCCTGGAAGAACCTAAAAAGAAACGTGGCCGCAAACCAAAAGAGGAAGCCGCAGAACCTGCCGCTCCTGCTCCTGTAGCAGCCGCTACGCGTGCAGAAGAGGCCGCTGATGCCGGTGATAAAAAACGCCGTCTCCGAAAACCCAAAGAAGAATACGCACCCGACGCAATGCCTAAGGCTGTTGAGGCAGACCAATTGCCATTACACAAAAGGGCGGATGTAAAAAGAGAGGCACCGGTTGCCGAGCAGAAACCTGCCCCTGTTGCCGCGGCTCCTGCTGCGCCCGTCAATACCCAGGGAGGTAATAATGAGAATGGCGGTAACGGTATTACCATGCCTACCGAATCACCCGATGTTCAGCCGCCTCAGCAATCCGCTGAACCGGAAAAACCACAGCACGAGCCACGCCAGCCTTTCAACCGGCCACCCCGCCGCGAAGAAAAACCGCAAAGCAATTTCAACCTCGAATTTGAAGGCATTGTAGCAAGCGAAGGCGTTCTGGAAATGATGCCCGATGGTTATGGTTTCCTCCGCAGCAGCGATTACAACTACCTTAGCTCTCCCGATGATATCTATGTATCTCCATCGCAGATAAAACTGTTTGGCCTTAAAACCGGCGATACCGTAAAAGGCAATGTGCGCCCACCCAAGGAAGGTGAAAAATATTTCGCCCTGCTGAAAGTGGAAACGATAAACGGCAGGCTGCCCGATGAGATACGCGACCGCGTACCTTTCGACTACCTCACACCATTGTTCCCATTTGAGAAACTGAATCTTACCACTACCGGCGGCAACTATAGCACCCGTATCATGGACTTGTTTACGCCCATAGGCAAGGGCCAGCGCGGCCTTATTGTGTCGCAGCCCAAAACAGGTAAGACCATGCTTCTGAAGGAAGTGGCCAATGCAATAGCAGCGAATCACCCCGAGTGCTACCTGATGATAGTGCTGGTGGATGAGCGCCCCGAGGAAGTTACCGATATGCAGCGCAGTGTTCGTGCAGAGGTCATCGCATCTACATTCGATGAGCCTGCAGATAAGCACGTAAAAGTATCTACCATAGCATTGCAAAAAGCAAAGAGGCTGGTAGAAGTAGGCCACGATGTAGTGATCCTGCTCGACTCTATTACCCGTCTTGCCCGTGCTCATAACACAGTAGCGCCCGCAAGTGGTAAAGTATTGAGCGGAGGTGTGGAAGCAAATGCCATGCAGAAGCCAAAACAATTCTTTGGCGCTGCACGTAAAATAGAGAACGGTGGTTCGCTCACAATACTCGCTACAGCGCTTATCGATACCGGTTCCAAAATGGATGAAGTGATCTTTGAAGAATTCAAAGGTACCGGCAACATGGAGCTCCAGCTGGACCGTAAGCTCGCCAACAAGCGCATTTACCCGGCTATTGACATCACATCATCATCCACCCGCCGCGACGACCTGCTGATGGCTAAAGATGTGCAGAGTAAAATGTGGCTTCTGCGCAACCATATCGCTGATATGAATACAGATGAAGCAATGCACTTCCTGCTACAGCAGATGAAAGGAACTAAGAACAACGAGGAGTTCCTGGCTACAATGAACAAGTAGGCCGGTTATAATAATATTAGAGAGGTAACTGCTTGCGCAGTTACCTCTTCTCTTTATACGCTCACCCGAAACTTTATCGGTACGCCTTTCGCTATATTCTATATATTTGATTTTACTTTTCACCATCAAAACCATCTTTTTATGCGCACACTATTTACAGTAATGGCAGCATTCACCGTAGTTGGCCTCGTGTCATTTGCACCCAAATCTGACTTGTCGGTTACCAGCCCTGATTTTAAAAACGATGGCATGGTACCGGCTAAATATTCCTGCGAAGGAACGGGAGTAAGCCCCGCATTGCAGATCAGCAAGGCTCCAGCCGGCACAAAGATCCTGCAGGACCCTGACGCCCCCATGCCGGGAGGCTTCACGCATTGGGTAATGTGGAACATTCCTACAGATGGCAAGATAGCGGAAGACTATAAAGGCGCGGAACAAGGCCTTAACGGCATCAAGAAGAACGGCTATAAAGGGATGTGCCCACCTACAGGCACCCATCATTACCACTTCATGGTCTATGCCGTCGACACAAAACTGACCATTGATAAAAACACAGATAAGGCCGGCCTCGAAAAGGCTATGGAAGGCCACATCCTGGCCACAGGTGATCTTGTGGGCTTGTACAAAAAGGAAAAGTAATACTGTAAATACATTACTAAAATGAAGAAGCCGCCTTGTGGGCGGCTCCTTTGTGTTTGCAGTTTCCATCATTGCTCCCCTGTTGTTCTTTTCCGGTTACGCTATTTATCCATGCTTTAAGCAAACACATTATCTGCAGTTTATCATTGCTATTACTCTGCTACCGATGCTTTTACCCGATCTGATATCCTCTTTACCCATGCTTTAAACTTAAAGCTCTCCAGCATTAGCACCGGCACCAGTATCAGTGTAAGGAATGTTGCAAAGCTGAGACCATAGATCATGGTCCATGCGAGTGGCGCCCAGAAGTCGGCACTGTCACCACCAAAGAATATGTGAGGATTAAGATGACTGAACAATGATGCGAAATCGATGTTCATACCTACTGCAAGTGGTATCAGGCCCAGTATGGCTGCTATCGCAGTCAGCAGTACGGGTGTCATACGCGTGCGGCCTGCCTCTACTATTGCATCCTGCGGCGCCATGCCCTCCGCTATCATCAGATCCATGAACTCTATCAGCAATATTCCGTTACGCACCACCACGCCGGCCAGCGCCACGATACCTATACCGCTGATAGCTATAGAGAAAGGCGTTTTGAAGATGCCGAGCCCAAGGAATACTCCTATGAGGCTGAAAACGACCTCGCTCATAATGATCACTGTCTTACTGATGGAGTTGAACAGCAATATCAGTATCAGTACGATCAGCGCCATTGCTATACCGAACGCCTTACCGAGGAAGCTCATCGTTTCCGCCTGGTCTTCCTGGTCGCCACCCATTTTTACATTTATGCCGGCCGGCATCTTAAAGTTGCTAAGCTCATTTTTTACTACAGCAACAACCTCATTTGGGTTGAAACCGCTGATCACGTTCGAAGACAAGCTGATATAGCGTTTTTCATTTTTGCGCTTGATACCTCCGTAAGTGGTGGAATAGTACACATTGGCAAAGGCGCTGATAGGTACAGTGCGGATAACCCCACCCATGCCCATATCACGATACACTATCGGCAGGTTGCGTATCGCGTCTATGTTCTGCCGCTGCGAACCGCCTACACGAAGTGTCATTGGGTAGTCGTCATTCTGATCCCGGAAACGGGAGATCTCTGTGCCGAATACCGCCGTACGCAAGTTGTTTACTACAGTATAGGTACTTATGCCTTCTGCATTCATACGCTCACGATCCAGGTCAAACACGATCTCCGGATTTTTGGCCTGGAAGTCGCTGCGCAATTCTTCCACGCCCGCTATCTGCTTGTCAGAGAGATATTTCTTCAGCCTTTCCGATATACCTACGAGGCTATCCAGGTTGTCACCTGTCATTTCAATAACTATTGGTTTGCCTACAGGAGGGCCGCCGCTTTCCTTATCCACTGTTATTTCTGCACCTGGTATATTCTTCACGGCTTTACGAATCTGCTCCATAATAGCTACAGTTGACTCGCCTTCACGCTTCGAAAATTCTTGATAGGCTACCGTTACCTTGCCTTTGTTGGGGAAGTCGCCTATCTCGCCACTGTTAGGATCTACGGCACCTACAGTCACGTTGGCGATCACAGATTTCACACTATGGTAGCGCTTTCCGGTTTTTGGATCTATAATGGCGGCGTTTACTTTTTTCTCCAGTCCCAGCAGCACATCATTGGTATGCGCCTGGTCGGTACCTACGGGCAGGTTGAGATATACATAAGTAAAGTTGGGTTGGGAGTCAGGGAAGAACACAGGCGTTGGCCCACGGAAGTGGAACAATACACCTGCAAGTACAGTTACCAAAAGGGTGATCAGCAATACTATTCCAGGATGCGCCAGGGAACGTTTAAGCCACTTCGTATACCAACCCTGGAATGCAGGCCATATCCTGTTCTGAAAAGCATGTATCCACTTGGAGAAAATAAATTTCTCCAGCATGATAAACAGCAAAATGAAGATCACAAAGTTGCCAAATCCTATACCTCCGGCCAGATAACATAGCAACGCAATTGCTACAAATATCACAGTCATTACACCATCTTTCTTCGTAAACCGCGGCTTATCATTTTCATGATCAAAATCATGTGGTTTCATAAAGCTCACCGCGAATACCGGGTTAATGATATAGGCAACAAGCAGTGATGCAACAAGTGTGATGATCAGTGTTACTGGCAGATAAAACAGGAAGTTGCCAATGATACCGGGCCAGAATGCAAGCGGTATGAACGGCATCAGCGTGGTAGCGGTGCCCGCGAGTACCGGCATGAACACTTCACCCGTGGCATACTTCGCTGCCTGTGCTATCGGCATCTTGCCATTGTCGAATATACGGTGGGTATTCTCTATCACTACTATGGCGTCATCTACCACTATACCCAGCGCCAGCAGGAAGGAGAACAGTACCACCATGTTCATGGTAAACCCTATTCCCGGCAGCACTAAGAATGCAATGGCGCAAGACAGAGGAACAGACATGGCCACGAACAAAGCATTAGTAACACCCATGAAGAACATGAGGATGATGGTCACCAGCAGGAACCCGATGATGATAGTATTGACAAGATCTGTAAGTGTTGACCTCGTCTTTTCAGACTGGTCGCCGGTCACTACTATCTTCAGGTCT
Source organism: uncultured Bacteroidota bacterium (assembly GCA_903881585.1). Taxonomy (GTDB): domain Bacteria; phylum Bacteroidota; class Bacteroidia; order Chitinophagales; family Chitinophagaceae; genus Nemorincola. The sequence goes on from CAIRTW010000248.1 coordinate 14,683, forward strand.
TTAGGCAGTTCCGTACCCTGCATCTTCTTCACCAGGTCTGTAATGTTGTCCGATGCCTGGATCAGGTTCTCTCCTTTTGCCTTAATGACGTTCAGTGTTATTACATTATTACCATCCAGGCGTGCATAACTCTTTTGCTCCTGGAAACTGTCGGTGACCTGCGCAATATCGCGCAGGTAAACCGCCTTACCTGCCTGGCTTTTCACGATCACATTGGCTATCTGGTCTGCCGATTTGAATTCATTCTTTATACTCAGTATCCTTTTCTGTGTGCCCATGGTCACCTGCCCCGCAGTAGCCGATACATTCTCACCCGACACCGTATTCTGCACATCGCCAAAGGTGATGCCCGCAGCCTGCATTTTATACATGTCCATGTTTATCTGTATCTCCCGGTCCAGCGCGCCCACTATGTCCACGCGCTTTATCTGCTTCATCGCCTCTATATTGTCCTTTATCTTGTCGGCATATTTCTTCAGGCGGTTCAGGTCATAGTTGCCGGATATATTCACGTTTAGAATAGGCACCTCAGAAAGGTCTATGTCCTTTACCTCAGGTTGGTTGGGCAGGTTCTTCGGCAGGTCGGCTTTGGCCTTATCTACCGCGTCTTTTACGTCCTGTTTGGCCTTATCTACAGATACACCCGTGTTAAACTCGGCTATCACTACCGAATAATCCTGGAACGAATTGCTGGTTACTTTCTTAATGCCAGTCAGGTTCTTCATTTGCTTTTCCAGGTGCTTGGTCACCAAGTTTTCCATATTCTCCGGCGATGTACCGGGGAAGAAGGTCTGCACAATGATCTGCGGTATCTTTATTTCCGGAAATTGTTCCTTCGGAAGGCTTAGATATGTGAATAGGCCTGCCAGCGTAATAAAGATGGTAATAAGATACACCGCTGTGCGGTTGTCTATCGCCCAGCTCGATGGTTTGAATTCTTTGAAACTGTCTTTCATATAGAGAATTAGCTGCTAAACTGAATATTGTATTTTATTGCATTGTTGTAATAGGTGCGCCGTCATCGAGGTCTTCAAAACCTGCTGTGATCACTTTATCGCCTGCGCTAAGGCCGGAGAGCACTTCCACAATTCCATTTGAGTTAGCACCTGTTTTTATATAGACCGCTTTGGCTTTATTTCCGTCTGCTACATACAGCATTTCGCCTTTACTCGTTTTCTGAATTACAGATATAGGAACAGTTAGTGTGTTCTTGCTCTCATAGTTGCCTATCTTCATAATACAAGACATATTAGGGTGAAGGTTGTGCTTATTGTCCAGCTTCACCTGCACCAGGAAGGCGCGGGAGTTAGGGTCTACAGCTTCTGCAACATATGCCAGAGTTGTTTTCAGGGAATCATTAAGATCGGGGAAGATCAGCATTACAGAATTGCCGGTTTTTACCTTGCCCAGGTAGTTCTCACCAAGATTTGCCTCGGCTTTGAGCTTGTCTGTATTTACGACTCTTATGCTTAGTGCACCCGGAGCAGTAGCATCGCCGATCTTTAGGTTCATTTGGTCCACAACGCCAGCGATCGGAGATATGACACGATACATGTTTTTCTGGGCTATTAACCCTGCCTGCTGGCTTTGCGCCGACTCGTAGTCAGCCTTTGCCTTCAGCAACTGTACTTCGGTACCTATATTCTGCGCCCATAAGGTTTTCTGCTTTTCATAAACAGTCTTCGCGAGTGTCAGTTGCGCTTGCTGGCCTTCTATTTGCTGTTCCATCCCTGCAAAATCCAGGGTAGCCAGCACCTGGCCTTTGGTTACACGTTCGCCTGTGTGTACCAGCACGTTATTCACGATACCGGGCGCCTGTGAACTTGCGTAGGTGTTCTGGTCGCCGGTTATCTGCGACTGCACATTAATGGTAGAGACAAAATCCGTTGGTTCTACGTCTATCACAGATACAGGCGTGGCCTTCTTTGTGCTGTCGTTCCCGGGGCCTTCAAGGGCCTTTATTTTCTGGTCCAGCTCACTGCGCTCTTTTTTTAGCTTATCGAGGTCAGCTACCTTTCCTGTATTTGAACCGCAGGATGCAAAGATCATTGCAGGTATCAGTAATAGAATCAATCGTTTCATTTATAGCTTGTTTTATTTTTTTTAGTGGATAGTATAAAGTAGATAGTCGTTAGTATATAGTCACAACTCACTCGACCTCACCCTCTCCTTTGGAGAGGGCCGGGGAGAGGTCACTTCAGCAGCCCCAGCGCTTTTTTCAGGTCAGCTTGTGCATTGATCAGGTCCAGCAATGCACTGAAGTAATTGGTTTGTGCCCTTAACAAGTCTGTTTGTGCCTGTGTCACTTCCAGATTGCTGCCCACGCCGGCTTTATATTTTTTCTGTGCCAGTTCCAGTACGTCAGTTGCCAGCTCCATATTTCTTTTTTGGCTTTGCACCTGTAGCAGGTTGTTTTTAACAGTGGTCCTTGATGTTGCGGCCTGGAAGTCCAATGATTGCTTCAGATATTCAATGCTGTTTTTTGATTTTTCAATATTCAGTTTAGCCTCAGTAACCTGGTTTTGACGAAGGAAGCCATTGAATATAGCCACATTTAACTGCAAACCCACCATCGAATTAAAAGCATAATTTGTGGGGTTCATTATCTGGGAAAACTTATCTGCAGCATAATTGTATCCCATTGCGCCAAAAATATTTAAAGCAGGAAGACCAGCATAATGGTACCGCATCAAATTATACTCATTTAGTTTAAGCGATGTTTTTAGCACATTATATTCAGGTACTTTATCATAATCTTCAGCCTCATTGAGTAAACTGATGGTATTTTGTTTGCGTTCTTCCAACGCTGTATCTGTAAGAATAATAGGTGTATTCAGGTTCATTCCTATTTGGTATTTCAGCATTTGTTCTGATGTAGTGAGCAAGTTGCCTATGCTTATACTGTCTGATGCCAGGTTGTTTACCTGTACGCTCGTACGTTCTACATCTATTTTTTCAGCAAGGCCATTATCTCTCGTTACCATCATATCATGCTCCAGGCTGCGCGCGAAGCTCAATGATTGTTTTATAATGTCATATTGCCGGTAAGTGATCACCAATGAATTATAAGCTTTGTAAACATTGTACCGGATAGTTTCTTCCGTCACAGCTCCATTTAGTTTTGATAATTCAATTAAAGTATTTCTGGCTTTCACTGCAACGAATACGCTGCCGTCAAAAAGGAGTTGTGATGCACTTACACTTGCCGTTCCTGCATAAGGAATTGCAAATGGGAAACCAATTATTGTTCCTTCCGGAGCCGTGGAGCCAGGAAAACTGCTGGCATCTATAAATGTCTTTTGCGGATTCAGATAATCGTCCAGCTCAGCCTTACCGTTAATATGCGGATAAGCGGCGGCAAGCGTTTGTTTGTTCTGCGCATCCTGTATGAGCACATCAAGCTGCGAGTTTTTGATATTGTAGTTGTGCTGCAGGGCATAGTCCATGCAAGCCTGCATGCTCAGCGGTGTGGCCACCTCCTGTGATAAACCCCGGTTCACAGCCCCGGTAACTAAGGCAATAATTATGAAGTATGTGTGTATTCGTCTCATGCGGTTGCTGCTTGCTTTAAATATTTTGTTTTGTATTTCTGATAAAGTTTTTCTCCTTTTTGAGTCATGATGCCGTATAAGAAGTGTTCGCCTATTTCCAGCCCCACGGTCATCAGGTCGTTCCGGTCGCTCACCAGCAGGTTGGGCTGCAGCACCAGTAAGGATGTTTCCAGCCGGTAACGCGCCAGCAGGTCGGCATTCAGGTCTTCCCGGTAAAGGCCCTCTTTTATCCCCTGCAATATGTTCTCCCGCAGCATCACCACATCTTTCTCCACCAGCATTCCCCGGAACAAATTATACGCCTCCGGGAAAAAGCGCTGCATCTCAAACATTGCCATCGGGTTAATGCGCTTGTTCATATTGTCGAAGAACGCCAGCATCTTCACCATTGCCTCTATCGCATTTTCTGCATCTTTCAGCACAGCGCCACAGGTATCCGTCATCTGGTTCTTGTACCACACTACCGATTCATTCACTACTTCCTGCTTATTCGCAAAATGCTGGTAAAGCGTCTTTTTGGAAATACCGGCCCTTCTCGCTATATCGTCCATAGTAATTGTCTTAAAGCCATATTGGCTAAACAATTCTGCGGATGCGCTAAGTATTTTTGTCAATGGTTCCATCTTAACCTTCCTTAAGAAGCCGCAAAACTAGGGAAACGTTTTTAATAAAAATAGTTTCCTGAGTATTTAATCTCTCTATGCCCCTATCTAGCAAACCAATACCGCTTCCAAAACCTTCTGTATATTTCTCTATTCCACCCTTTTAACTTCTCAACATATCAACTTACTTTTACCCCATGGCTTTCTTAAAAGATTTTAAATCGTTTGCCCTGAAGGGAAACGTTATGGACCTCGCGGTAGGTGTCATCATTGGTGCCGCATTTGGCAAGATCGTTACCGCAGTTGTAGGTGACCTCCTGATGCCAATAATTGGCTATCTCACTCCGTCTGGTACCAAGTTCAATGACCTGTTTATTGTCCTAAAAACAGGTAAGTCGGCAGCAGCTTCCTATCCTACCCTGGCCGCCGCCGCCGCAGACAGTGCCACCGTATTCGCTTACGGAGACTTTCTTCAGACCATTTTAGATTTCTTTATCGTGGCTTTCTGTATATTCCTGATCGTAAAGGGATTTGAGCGGATGAAGCACAAGGAAAATACTGCTGCACCACCTCCGGCACCAACAGCTACAGAAACGTTGCTTGCCGAAATTCGCGATGAGCTGAAGAAACGCCCCAATGCCTAACCACCATTTATAACCTTTTAACCGGCAACCGTGGCAACAGGCAAACTATATGGTCAGCTTCGCGATCTGAAAGCACAGAAAAAGAGCGGTTTCGCTGTTCTTGCAGACCCGGACAAAATAGCTCCGGCCGATATGCAATACCTAGCAAGGCTTTGCAATGACGCCAGCGTGGACTACCTGTTCATGGGCGGCAGCTTGCTCTTGGCCCACCAGCTGGAACTGTGCATCCAGCGGTTTAAAGCGGAAAGTGATATACCGGTGATACTCTTCCCCGGCAGCCCGGCGCAGGTTACTCCCTATGCCGATGCGCTGTTGTATCTCTCTCTTATATCAGGCCGCAACCCGGAGCTGCTTATAGGCCAGCATGTTGCATCCGCCCCCATTGTCAGGGCCAGCGGTCTGGAAGTTATTTCCACAGGCTACATCATTATAGACGGCGGTGTGCAGACCACGGTGTCGTACATGAGCAATGCAATGCCCATACCCGCCGATAAGCCCGAAATAGCGCTGTGCACAGCCTGGGCCGGTGAGCTGCAGGGTAAGCACCTTATTTACCTCGATGCAGGCAGCGGCGCGCGCAGGCCCGTATCTGCCGAAATGATAACCCTTGTAAGTAGCCATATAGAGATACCGCTGGTGGTAGGCGGCGGCATCGTTTCTCCGGAGAAAGTTTATGAAAATTGTAAAGCAGGCGCCAATCTCATTGTTGTAGGCAATGCGATAGAGCGTGACCCGCTGCTGATAAGGGATATGGCGCAGGCCGCAAGGGCTGCTATGAGCAGTGTGCAGGAATGATCTTTCAAAACAATAATTTCGCAAAAACTAATAATACACCTTATGAGATACCTGCTGCTAACAATAATTATGCTGTGCTCCCTCTCTTCTTTTTCACAGGAGCGGGTCTTCGCAGGCCGCGTAATAGACAAAGAGAAAAAAGAAGGCATTGCTTACGGTATAGTAAAGGTGAAAGACCGGAATGAGGGTGTTTATACCGATGAGAATGGCAGGTTCTCTTTCACAGCTATCCCAGACTCCGTAAAAGCATTTATCATTTCTTCGCTGGGCTATGCAAAAAGGGAAATATCCACCGGAGCATTTACAAAAGACTCCCTGGTTATAGAGCTGCAGAAAGAAAGCACTGGTCTGAAAGAAGTGGTGTTTACCGCAGAAACAGGCAAAGTACGGCGGCGCTACTTAGGTAAGAAGAAACTACGCCATACCTCCGACTGCTACCAGAAATACGGGGAAGAAGATGCCGTATTCCTCTATGCCGACAAGGTGAATAAGAACACCCTGAAAGAGATATTCGTGTATATCACCAATGAGGGCGTACCTGACACTAAATTCCGCATACATATTTATGAAAAAGATCCCGGCACTAACCTGCCCGGCAAAGAACTGACAGACAGCAATCTAATAGTGCATGCTAACACCGGCAATGAATGGGTGAAAGTGAACCTTGCCAGCAAAAGAATATCAGTATCCGGAGGCGTGTTTATTTCTATGGAATGGATAGCAGGGCATGGCAATAATGAGCAGGCACTGACGTCCCGGAAGCATGCCGACGTAACTAACCATAATGGACAGGTACTTGGGCTGGCCCGCAACTATGGAGTGCCTTATATGTGCCACCGGAGTGCTTTTCATACTGAATGGCAAAGCAACCTGGACTATGGGCTGGACCCCCGGCTCTGCCCGATGATCTACGGAACGTACACGTACATAAAGAAATAACCAGCGGGCTCCTAAAAGGAGTGCTTTATATCATGTCATTAAGCCAGGTGCTTTATATTTAGTTCGGATTTTCAATGTCTGCTTCTTTACATCAAAATGCAAATATTTCAATACTTTTGCATCATCAACTTTTATTTATGGGTGCGATATATGCGGATATAGAATTGATCAATAACGATGACATGGCGTTAGTGCGCAGAAATTTTATTGATCAGGATGAAGTAAGACGGATGTTTGTAAATATTCGTGTGGATACAGGCGCAGATATGCTTTGCATCAATGAAAATATACAGGAACAGTTAAAGTTCCCGATCATGGAAAAAAGAAAAGCCCAGTTGGCTAATGGAAGCATAGTGGAATGTGATGTGGTTTCGTCAATAGAACTTCATTTTAAAAACAGGCGCACCTTTTGTAATGCCATGATATTGCCCGGTGATGCAGAGCCGCTGCTGGGCTGCATTCCATTAGAAGATATGGATGTGCTGATACATCCCCTGAGGCAGGAGCTTATTGTTAATCCTGACCATCCTTATTTTGCGCAAATGAAAATAAAATGATCAGTTTTTTAATTTCCCCAAAACGCCTCTGGCGTCTTAGTTTTTTTATACGGGCGTTTTAGCTGCATGAACATCCTAAAGCTCCCTCCGGCTCCTCCCGGTATGAAATGGGGGTCTCTTTTCGGTGAGTTCTGTATGTTATGATATTTAGCTTCAGAATCCCCGACAAGCCTCATCAGGGCTAAAAAAGGGGCTTGCCGCGAGGGCATTAAACAGGCCCGAATAACTAAATTGATATACTTAGTTTAATGATATAGCACAAAAGTACACCCCTTTAGGGGCCGGGGGTGAAAATAATTTGCAAAAGTTATGGTTTTTTGGAAATCGCGACTATATTTGCATGTCTAAATAAAACACACTCTGTATGAAAAAACTGATTCTCGCTTTATTAGTAACAGCCGGAACTGTAGCAACAGCAAACGCCCAGGAACCAAAAAGCATATTGTTGTATGGTGACGTTAGCCTTGCTTCAACAAGAAACGCTGATCTTAGCAAACATACTGTATGGGATGCGGCCCCAGGTGTTGGTTATCAATTTAACCACAACTGGACTTTAGGTCTGTCTATTATGTGGAAACAGGATGCTACTAAAGATAGCACTGGAAATAGCACTACAATTAATACATACAGGGTTGGCCCATTTGCACGTTACTCACATTACATCCGCAAAAGCGAAACTTTCTTCTGGTATGGCCAGTTCGATTTCGACTACCAGGGTGGTTACACAACCAACGAAGGTAACCCGGCTTATGACAAGAACAACGGTGTTTACGTAGGTTTCTACCCTGCATTGGGTGTTAACTTTGGCCGTGGAGTTTGTATGAACTTCAACATCGGCGGTATCGATTACAGTACTGTTAAATATTCAGGTGCCACTTACAGCATAAACACTTTCGATTTAACATTCGGCCATAGTGTGAATGTTGGTATCAGCAAAAATTTCAATTGCGGTCACAAAATGCATAGCCATCATGAGCCAGGCGACGAAGTTCACCGTCGTAAAGCAGACAAGATGGAAGACGAAGATGACGCAGCTCCAAAGCCAAAAAGGAAACAAAGGAACAGGGACGAAGATGAGTGATAATCTTCTCTCTTAACGATACTCAGCATCCCTCCGTATTCCGGGGGGATGTTTGTTTTAACCCTGCTACACTTATATGGGCCTTCGGTAGAGAGAAGTTGCAGTGCAACTTCTGCCACACGGTATATCCCGTTTTTGTTTTACCCGCAATGTAATTTTCTTTCAATTTTACCGTTTGTTTGTTAGCTTGCCGCAATATGAAGATCTGTCTTACACTTTTACTTTCACTATGCGCCATTACGCTTTTGGCGCAGCAGGATACCACCGCCAACAGACGCTTGCCCTCGCAGGCATACTATGAGCGCGGCTCCTTTATACCATCGTTGTCTTGCGGCTTTGTGGACGCCTACCGCAATAGTTATTCGCTTCCCGCCGGCTTTGTAAAGAATAACACTTCCGGCTTTGTTCCGCTCTATGCAAAGGTAGAATATGGCCTTACCCGGAATGTGGGCATAGCAGCCACCCTGTGCTACGATGCGTTCAATTATAATTTCAGCCAGCAATATGTGGGGAACAATGGCCCGTTTTTGCGCAACAGAACAGACGCTTTCCGGTCATTCAGCGGTGGCCTTGCTGCCTTTTACCACCTCGGAAACCTGATCAGGGTAAAAAGGCTGGACCCTTTTGCGGGCGTAGGATTATCAGTTAATAATATCCGCCAAAACGCCTACCCGCAGGGTGACAGCACCTCTATAAGAGTGGACCATACGACCGACCTATACTTGAAAGTGGGTGCCCGCTACTACATTTCCCGCAAAGTGAGCGTTTATGGTGATGCAGGATATGATAATCACACTATTTTAAGCCTCGGTGTTTCCTGCCGCTTCCCGCAGACAGCAAAAAAATAGAATGTATTTTAATATTTTTTGCGATGCCTTCGCTTGGCGTTCTAAAAATGAAATGAGCCCCGATAGCTATCGGGATGAAGCCTACCTGCCGGCCGGCTTTGAGCCTTGCCGGGAAACCTTTGCAGGCTTTTTTGGAGGGAGAGCTATCCATTCGGTATATCCCTCGTCCCGCGAATCAGCCCAACTCCTGCAAAAAAGAAGATCAGCGCCATTATGCCATACATGCAGATGGCCTTAATGTCGTACGAATTATTGCTCTGCCCCACAAATTTTACCGCGCCTGCTATGAGACCAAGTACACCCAACATGGTCAGTATCAGCCCCAATACTCTCTTTTCCATGGCATATTTTAATAGGTAGGTATAAATACTATGCCGTGTTCCGGTGGCATGTGATTTGATTAAGTATAAGGGAGCAAGAAAAATAGCCGGAAAATGAGAACGATACAACAGGAAGAATACACGAAACTGAACAAAGCCCTCTATGATCTTGAAGATATACTGGAATGTATGGGAGTGAAGGAATTTACCCTCTCGCGGGAAAAGCATAACATGAAATTTGATTCAAATGCAGAGAATATAGACACAGACCTGCTTTATGCATTTTGCAAGGACATAGGCCAGATGCACGATGCCAAGTTTGGAACACAAAATGCCCATTGTTGAACGCTGAGACGAAAACAAGGCTGCCCCGAAAGGGCGAAATATAACAGTCTGGGGCATCGCCCCGGAGTAGTAAATAAACCACGCAAGCCATGAAAGGGTGAAATTCCACAACATCAAAATGACCCCAAACACTACCCCATAACCATCCCCTATACCGCAATAACTACCCCTCATAATTATTCAGTAAATTTGCACTCTAAAGTTGTTTTTGATGCAGTTATCAGAGTTATATGACCGGGCTTCGAAGTTTGATTTCCTGAGTGCAGAAGAAGGTGTTTTTCTGTTTGAGCATGCCCCGCTTGCCGAATTGATGCACATAGCCAACGAGCTGCGCAAGATACAGGTGCCACATGGCAAAGTGACCTGGCAGATAGACCGAAACGTAAACACCACCAATGTATGCGTAGCTAATTGCAAATTCTGCAACTTTTATCGTATTCCGGGTCATGCCGAGGCCTATATTACTGATATAGAAACCTACAAAACCAAGATAGAAGAGACCTTTAAGTATGGCGGTGACCAACTGCTATTACAAGGTGGCCATCATCCCGACCTGGGCCTTGCATTTTATGTGGACCTATTTAAAACACTGAAAGGGTTATACCCCAATCTGAAGCTGCACACGCTGGGGCCACCAGAAGTGGCGCACATCACCAAACTGGAGAAAAGCACACATCGCGAAGTGCTGCAGGCGCTAATGGCCGCAGGTATGGACAGCATGCCGGGCGCAGGTGCAGAGATACTTAATGACCGTGTGCGCAGGCTGGTATCAAACGGTAAATGCGGCGCACAGGAGTGGCTGGATGTGATGCGCGAAGCCCACAAACTGGGGCTTACCACCAGCGCCACCATGATGTTTGGGCATGTGGAGACCGTACTGGAGCGCTTTGAGCATTTTGTGAAGATCAGGGAGGTGCAGGCAGAAAAGCCGGAAGGGGCGAAAGGTTTCCTCAACTTTATACCATGGACCTTCCAGAATGTGGACACACTGCTGGAGAAAATACGTGGGATAAAAAATATGACCACGCCCGAAGAATACATACGCATGATAGCTCTCAGCCGCATTATGCTGCCCAATGTAAAGAACATACAGGCGTCATGGCTTACTGTTGGCAAGCAGGTGGCCCAGATATGCCTCAACGCCGGCGCCAACGACTTTGGCTCTATAATGATAGAGGAGAATGTAGTAAGCGCCGCAGGAGCACCACACCGCTTCACCGCAAAAAGCATCCAGCAATCAATAAGAGAAGCCGGCTTTGAGCCCCAGCTCCGCAACCAGCAATACGAATTCCGCAAAATGCCGGAAGTAATGGAGGAGCAGGTGATAAACTATTAACCCTGGCCCCAGAAGTAGGCTGCCTTTGTTATCCGCTCCTGAAGTGGAGTAATGGGTTTTTGAAAAAGATGAAGCCCGATTGTCATGGTGAACCCCGCCGAACCATGACTTGATGAGGTTTAAGCTGAATTCAAATCAGTGACTGAATTTTTGTCTTTTGCCAACTTGAAGACTATGAAGAAGCTGCTTAAAAATATCTGGTTCCACCGTTCGGTTTATTTTCTGCTGCTATTGCTCTGGACATGCTGTTTTATCCCACGGTTCGACTGTTTTGGGGCCATTAGCTCATTCGGTATTCCCTATTGGCTTTTGTACTCAACGATCGCCTTGCTGTTGTCACTTCAGTTGTTATTCGACAAATGGGTGACGTGGCTCCTGTTTTCACTTTTGTCCATTGGCTTATCTTGGAAGATGGTTTTAGACAGATATGATTGGGATGTTAATCCCCCGGGAGACAATCTTGTCCCACCTAACTTTCAAATTTTTCAGATATTTTCATAACTGTGATCATCTGTCTGCTGTTTCTCACACTTTTGTATGCCATCATGCCTACATACGGCAAGCACATTGTTGTTCCCCAAAAAAACAAGCCTACCACCTAACATAAGAGCGAAAACGAAAAATGCCCCCAAAATGAGAGCATTTTCAAATTTCCACATTTTCAAATTACTAAACCCCCACCATCAGCGGCATCAGCAGCATCAGCAGATCTTCATTCTCTACCTTATCCATTGAGCGGAAGATACCTGCACGTGTAGGTGTGCTTAGCTCCACCTGAATTTCGTTACCGTCGAGGTTGCCTACCATTTCCACCATCAGTTTTGCGTTAAAGGCTATTTTCATATCCTCGCCGCTGTACTGGCAACTCAGCATTTCCTTGCCTTCATAAGAGAAGTCCACATCCTGGGCGCTTATCTGCAGGGCGTTGCCGTTTATGTCCAGCACCACCTGGTTGGTAGTTTTGTTGGCAAATATGCTCACGCGGCGCAGTGCGCTTACAAAGTCGCCGCGGTTTATGGTTAGCTTGTATGGGTTGTCCAGCGGTATTACCGCCTTATAATCCGGGAAACGGGCATCTATCAGGCGGCAGCTCAGGCTCAGGCGCTCACCCGTCACAAACAGGTGGCTGCCATTGTAGGCCAGTTGCAGTATAGACTCATCGGCCGGCAGGGTAGCACGCAGCTGCTGCAGTGGCTTTTTAGGCACTACAAAGCCATCCTTGGCAGGGCAGCGTATGTCGTCGCGGCGAAACTGCACCAACCGGTGCGCGTCTGTTGACACGAAGTTGATGCTGTCTGTAGCCAGCTCAAAATAAACACCTGTCATCGCAGGGCGCAGCGTATCTGAGCTTACCGCAAACAGTGTTTTATTGATGCACTCTATCAAGGATATGGAGGGCATTGTAAATGCCGTTGTATCGCCCGGAGCTGGCTCTTTCGGAAAATCATCCGCCTTTTCGCCGCCTATGCGGTACTTGCCCACATCGCTCGACATTTCTATCGAGAGATCGCTCTCGTTTATGTTGAACGTAATGGGCTGCTCAGGCAGATTTTTCAGATAGTCGGTGAGTATTTTAGAGGGAATGCAGATACGGCCATCACCCTTACCATCGCTTACTTCCATCTGCACACGCATCATGGTTTCCAGGTCGGTAGCAGTAAGCGTCAGCGTATTGCCGCGCAGTTCAAAAAGAAAATCTTCCAGCACAGACAATACAGTATTGGCGCTGATTACTCCGCCTACCTGCTGCAGATTTTTGAGTAAAGCCGTTGATGTAACTATGAAACGCATTGGTATTATTGGTTTTGAAACAAAGATATTTGAATTAGAGGCAATTTTTCAGGCCAAATGCCCTATTGTGGATAAATAAGACCCGTTTGGGAATTAGTTGTTTTTTGGTGCGGAGAGTTGCGGCTATGGGAGTCTTTAAACTGCAGTGGTGCCTGCGGTTTGGATTTTGGAATTTTTTTCTTGGAGTTTTCAGTCAACATCCTTCGCCGGCTTCTGCATCAGCGCCAGCACTAGCGACACCACCGCCAGCCCGGCCAGCACATGTATCATATGGCCCTTATGCTGCCATACAATAAAGCCCAGCACCCACCCTATGATGAGGATGACAGCAATAAAGTATAGAAGGTTCCGAAGTATCATCGTTTACTATGGTAAAAATAAGAAAACTGGGGAGAAAAACTAATGGCAATCATATTAATGAAATGAATATTTCATCCGCTTGTTAAGTTTAAAGCAACTCTTTTAATTCTTCAATAGTAACGTTGGCGTCTTTTAGTATTTGTGCTAATAACCCGGTTCCAAGATCAAATTTGGCATGTACCGGAATTATTGCGCGGAGACCGTCATTATTCTTATAAACTAATTTCTTCGCAGTAACAACCGGCTGTCTTGGACTCACACGGCAATTTTTAATTGGGAGGAATATAATTCTTCCGGAATGGCCTCGCCGCTTTCCAAGCGATCTTCAATGCTTAGTTTTATTGCGTCTTCAATCATTTCCAGTGCTTCTGCCATTGTTCTTCCTTCTGTGTAACATCCTTGCAAAGCCGGACAGATAGCGAGAAAACGGCCATCCTCGTCTTTTTCTATAACCACGGTAAGATTGTATATTTTCATAGTTACTCCTTTCACTAAAGTTACAACAAACTTTTTATTTTATCAATGACCCCCTGCAATCCCGATGGGTCCTGCCCTCCGGCAGTAGCAAGCGTTTTCTGACCTCCGCCGCCGCCTTTTATCACCGCCGCCACATGCTCTTTTATGATCTTGCCGGCATCCAGGCCCTTGGCTGCAGCTACCTTTTCATCCACGCCCACTGCCACAAAAGGTTTGCCATCTATATTGGCGCATAGCACGATCACGTGATCGTTAAGATGCGATTTCAGGTCTGCGCAAAGGCGCTTCAGCGCATCCAGCGAACTTACAGACACCATCTGACCCACAAAAGTCACCTGGTTGATGATCTCGTCCTTGGTCAGCAGTTCGTTCCGTATGCCCACCAGCATCCTGTTTTCCAGGTGTTCGGCATGCTTTTCAAACTGGGTGCGCTCTTCCTGTAGTCGCTCAATGGCCTTTATCGGGTCTTTGGCATTCTTCAGCTGAGCTGAGATATTGGCTATTAGTTGCAGTTGTTCGTTGATAAAGTGTTCCGCCGCCTTACCGCTCACGGCCTCCATACGGCGCACACCTGCAGCCACCGCTGCTTCGCTAGTTATCTTGAAGAAGCCAAGTTGCCCGGTAGCGCCCACATGGGTACCACCACACAGCTCTATGGAATATGCCGGATCCATGACCACTACCCGAACAATGTTGCCGTACTTCTCGCCAAACAAAGCCATAGCGCCCAGCGCCACCGCTTCATCCTTCGCCATTTCTTTAATAACTACCGGTATGTTCTCTCTTATCTTTTCATTCACTATCGCCTCTATCCTTGCTGTCTCAGCATCAGTAACCTTCGCAAAATGCGAGAAGTCGAAACGCAGATGTTCTTCATTCACCAGCGATCCCTTCTGTGCAACATGTGTGCCCAGCACCTCGCGCAGTGCGGCATGCAGCAGGTGCGTAGCGCTGTGGTGCACAGCGGTTGACACTCGTTTTACCACATCCACCTTAGCATGCACCGGCGCGGAAACATTTTCCGGCAGCACTTCAGAAAAGTGTATTGTAAGGCCATCTTCTTTCTTGGTATCTACTATCTGTATGCTCTCATTCGGGAAGATAAATTCGCCTGTATCGCCTACCTGGCCACCGCTTTCGGCATAGAACGGCGTAGTATCCAGCACTAGCTGAAACGATTCCTTGCCCTTAGAGGTCACACGGCGGTATTTTAGCACAGAAGCTTCTGCTTCATAACTATCATACCCTACAAACCTGGTCGCATTGCCGTCCTTTACGATCACCCAGTCATCTGTGTCCAGAGATGTTGCAGCGCGGCTACGGGTCTTTTGTTCCTGCATGCAACTATTGAACTCTTCGATATCTACAGAAAAATTATTCTCTTCAGCTATTAATTCGGTAAGATCTAATGGGAAACCGAAAGTGTCATATAATTCAAAAGCAAATTTTCCGTCAACAACATTCTTAATGATTGGAGAATTTTTATTCAAAAAAACTGCGGTGCCTCTTGCTACTATTTTTTTGTCTAAGTATTGAGTAAATAACTTTAATCCTCTATCAATAGTTCTAAGAAAAGCTTCTTCTTCTTCTTTGATAACTCTTTGTACAAAATCTATCTGTTTTGATAATTCTGGAAAGACATCTTCAAATTGTCGCGCTAGCTCAGGAACTAACTGCACCAATAATGGTTTCTTATACTCTAGCCACGAATAATAATACCGAACAGCTCTTCTTAGTATGCGTCTAATAACGTAACCAGCACCAGTGTTAGAAGGAAGTTGACCATCTGCTATTGTAAAGCAAATAGCTCGTATATGGTCGGCCAAGACGCGAAAAGAAACGGCTCTTTTCCAGTTAATAAAATCTATGGAATGGTTATCCCAAGTGTTAACGGCGGTTCTATCGTATTTGACTCCAGTTTTCTTTTCTATCACAGCAATCATTCCGGTAAAAAGGTCCGTATCATAATTGCTGTGCTTGCCTTGCAGCACGCGCACCAGGCGTTCCAGCCCCATGCCCGTGTCCACATGCTTAGCGGGCAGTGGCACCAGGCTGCTGTCCTTCTGCCGGTTGAACTGCATAAACACATTGTTCCATATCTCTATCACCTGCGGATGGTCGGCATTTACCAGTGTTTTGCCATCCACTTGTTTCTTCTCTTCATCCGTTCTGCAATCCACGTGTATCTCAGAGCATGGGCCGCATGGGCCTGTATCGCCCATCTCCCAGAAGTTGTCTTTTTTATTGCCCAGCAGTATGCGGTCTTCGGCTATATGCTGCTTCCAGAAGTTGTAAGCCTCTTCATCCTTAGGCAGGTTCTCAGCAGCATCTCCCTGGAACACCGTTACGTACAGTTTGTCTTTGGGTATGCCATACACTTCAGTAAGCAGCTCCCAGCTCCACGCTATGGCGTCTTCCTTAAAGTAGTCGCCAAAGCTCCAGTTGCCCAGCATCTCGAACATGGTATGGTGGTACGTATCCACGCCCACTTCTTCCAGGTCATTGTGCTTACCGCTTACGCGCAGGCATTTCTGCGTATCAGCAATACGGGTGCTGCTCGGCACCTGGTTGCCCAGGAAAAAATCCTTGAACTGGTTCATGCCCGCATTGGTAAACAACAGGGTAGGGTCGTTCTTTATAACAATAGGTGCAGACGGCACTATCTCATGCCCCTTGCTGCGAAAAAAATCTAAAAACTGCCTGCGTATCTCGTTTGCGGATTGCATTGTATAGGTTCTGATAATTAGGCTGCAAAACTAATGTAAAAGGGGAAAGTTTGGGAAAGATGTTGAATGATTGCTTTTATGAACAATACAGCAATATGTTTGGAAAAATCTGGAGTCGGATTCCATATTTTTCCAGTTATGGGTTTTATATTGTTTGCGGGGAGATGAAACGAGAGCCTGTTTTTCGCCCGGAGATGATGGGGATATCAGCGCCATTTTCTGTAGATCTTTGGACGGTTTTGGCCCGTGGCTTCTTGGTCACGAGGCTAGGAAGCATGATCGTAAATGTAGCGCCTCTGTTTATTCCTTCGCTGGCAGCAACGAGCTTGCCATTATGCTTTTCTATCATTTTCTTGCTCAGGTACAATCCCAGGCCTATAGATGCCTCGCCATGTGTGCCCTTTTTGCCGGTGCTGGTAAAACGGTCAAACAACCTTTCGATCTCCGACTGCAGGAACCCCAGGCCCTCGTCTTTTATTGAAAGTGATACGCCGTCGTTTTCCTGCTTTGCAGAGATGAAAATGCTTTTCCCATCTGAGGAGAATTTAATGGCGTTGCCCATAATATTCCGCACAGCCTGTATGAACAGCTCTTTCTGAACAGTAATAAATATAGACGCTTCCACAGAAACATGGACTTTTAGCTTTTTTTCATTGAGGGCAAAATCAAAGAACCGGACTGTTTCGTCTATAAGTTCTTTAAGGTTTACCTGGATCATTGTGAAGGGCCTGCTGTCCTCTTTCAGCATCATCAATATATTCTGCAGCACACTAAGCAGACTGTTGCACTCCTCGGTGATATAGTCGGCATATATCTCTTTCTTGGTGTCGTCGTCTATTTTTATCAGGTTGCTGAGGCCCAAAATCCTGTTCACAGGGCTCCGCAGATCATGCGACAACAAGTCGATCATGTCATTTTTTTCAGCAAGCATGGTATCCAGGTTCACTATAGTGTCCTGTATGCTGCTTAATAATGTGCGGGCTTCATCTATCATGGGCAATGCGGGTCTTTCGACTCTTCTTGAAAATTAAATGTATAACGATATATCTATGCTTTGTTATTTTTCTACGTAATTAACAAGATATTCACGATTGATTGACAACGCGATAAGTTTGCAATTTATTGTATTCCAAAATGCCTTGAATTTCGTTTCTCAGCCAATGCCTGCTCTATTATATACGAAGGAAGGAGCGCCACAGATGTCTAACTCTATATTTCGTAGCTTGCACCTGAATCAGCTCATTCATCAATGCACCGTCACAGCCACGATCATGATCATAGCCATGGGCACAGCCACGCCGGGCACCATCACCATCACGTACAGCCCGGAGATGTGGCTAATAAGGCTTTTATATTTGGCATAATACTGAACAGTGCATATGTGATCGTGCAGGCAATTGCCGGTTTTATGACACATTCTATGGCTTTGCTTTCGGATGCGGGGCATAACCTGAGTGATGTGGCTGCGCTTGCACTGTCGCTTATCGCCTTTAAGCTGGCCAAGGTGAAGCCGACGGAGACGTTTACTTACGGGTATAAGAAAAGCACTATCCTGGCCGCGCTTACCAACGCCGTGGTATTATGTGTGGCCATAGGTATGCTGGGCTATGAGTCGGTAAATAGATTGCTACACCCCCGCCACGATATAGATGGCGGTATTGTGGCCATAGTAGCGGGTATAGGCATTGTGATCAACCTGGCATCTGCATTACTTTTCTTCAGGAATAAAGACCACGACCTGAATACAAAAGGCGCGTACCTGCACCTGATGACCGATGCCATGGTGTCGCTGGGGGTAGTGGTTTCCGGCCTTGTGATCAAGTTTACGAATTGGTATTGGCTGGACGGTGCAGTAAGTATTGTGGTGCTGGCCATAATATTGATCGGAACCTGGTCACTCCTTATGGGAAGCCTTCGTATGACGCTGGACGCCGTGCCGGACGATATAGACTTTGATAAGATAGAAGATGTTATCAAAAAGGTAGCCGGCGTGGAAAACATACACCACATGCACATCTGGGCTATGAGCACCACCGAGAATGCACTGACTACCCACCTGGTACTGAGCGAGGCTTTAACCTTCAACGAAAAAATGGAGGTGGTGCACAAAATAAAGCACGAGCTGCTGCACAACAGCATTCACCATGCAACCATAGAGCTTGAATCTGCGGAAGTACCGTGTAAGGATGAGGAATGTTAGGCACAAAAAAGCCCCGCTATAAGCGAGGCACTTTTATGTAAGCAAATATCTGTAATCACAATACCGACCACCAGATATTTCTGGAGGCCATTTTGCCCCAGCTCTTAAAACTGGTCTGCAATGTTTCAAACAATTCCTTTTCGGTTACTTTCTTTCCTTTGTCAGGAACCACAAAGTCTGTTTCTTTTGGGGATACCAGCTCTACTTTATCAGCGGTCCAGGTGGTATGCAGGCGGGGTATGGCCAGCTCCATGATCATGCCGGGCAGGCCGCCAAACATCTCCGGGCCGCCGCTTACAATAATATCTTCGGTATAAAACGCAACTACGTAAACAGAATCGCACATTCTGCCAACTGCTTTGTGGCATTTAAAATTGGCTATGGTGCGTATCTCATCCTTTACCGTCCACTCTATATTCCGGATGGTGTCGTCTATATAAAATTTCTGGTCAAACACCTTCTTGTTGGCCTTTATCTTATTGGCTGCAAAATCAGTAAAGACGATATTCTCCGTTGCCGGGCCGCCGCCAAACATCTTGAATACACTGCCCTCCACTTCTTTTCCCGGTTTATAAATGCTCCGGGAAGAATCAAACACAAGATCGAAATATGAACTGTTGAACTTCGGTATCTTGGCCTTCATCTGCTCCATGAATGGGTTTGAGCCCTGCTCCTCCTCCATTTCTTTCATCTGCGCATAGATGTTCACCTTGCGCTCATACTCTATTTTGCCCACGGTGGTGTATTGCGCCTGAGCCCCTATGGCCGCACAAAACAAAATGTTCATTGTCAAAAATATCCGTTTCATGATCTGTCTTAATTTATTTGTGCATTGTGTAAAGACGTTGCATTGCAACGTCTCAGCTCGCGTATTATACTCAACAACCTATTAACCTTTCAATTTATCAACCTATCAACTTTTCATGTGTCACCTACCTTCTCATCATCATCATTCCTCCACCCGGCGGCGGCGGTGCGCCTGCCGGTGTGTGTGAAAAATTCCAGATAAGGCTGAGCATACCGTAACGCCTGATCGTGTTGTAAGTATTCTCAGTAATGATGCCTGCTTGTGCGTTGCGGTCGTACCCTACGTTTTGATTAAAGATGTCGAATACCGATGCGCGTATCTCAATATCGCTCTTTTTACGCAGCTTCTTACCTATGTATGCGTTGCATAGCAGCACATTATTGTCTTTGTAAAACAGGGTGGTCTGCTGCCGCAGGAACCAGTTTACAGTGGCGCTCAGCTCCAACTTCCACGGCAGCTGCACGGACCCCGATAGCTCATTACTGCTCGTCCAGTAGCTGGTGCTGTAAGCTGTGATGCTCGATTTATTGTCATTGTAGGTTACCGACGGATTGAACTCAACTGTGAATTTCTTATCCTTGTAGTATTCAAGGTCCAGCGTGAAGGTGTAGGTGTTATTGTTGCTATGGTTCAGCGAATCATTTATGTAGCTGTTGATGTGGTTCACGCCTGCATTGAGATGTGCGCCTATCTGCAGATCTATTTTCTTCAGCTTAAAGCCATACCCCAGGAATGCAAAGCCATTATAATTGCCATTTACGTTTACATATTGGGTGGTGCGGATACCATTAATATTGGTGGTATTGGTGCTGATAGCATCGCTGATCGTATTGAAACTGGCACTACCAAATAAGTAGCGTTGCGACAAGATCTTGAAATTATTAAAGCGCAACGAGAACGCATTTGTGAATTGCTGCTTGAGATTTTGATTGCCCACGGTTTGATTCGTAGGGTCTGTGTTCTGGTGCTGCGGCGATATTTCATCAATAGTGGGCTGTGTGGTGCTGCCGAGATAGTTAAACCTCAGATTGGTCTCCCGCCCTACTTTATAGACAAATGTTGCCTTTGGAAAATAATTCAGGTACGCATACCTGCGGGCAGGCGTGTCGGGCCGCACCGCATCAGACTGGAAGTATTGCGAATTGGAAATATCACTGCCAAAGGAGAAATTGATCTCCTTGTACACAAAACGAGCTGCGAGGCCACCCATGTTGGTGAGGATGTTGTATTTGTAATCTGTGCTGTAATACTTGTCGAGAGTGTCAAACCGGCCTGTTCTTGAATTACTGTCATACGAATAATTTGCAGAGTTGCTATTGTTAACGGTCACGCCATAATCTGCTTCCAGGTAAGCTACTTTAGACAGCGGCTCGGTATAAGTGGCCTTGGCCGCAAATGCCAGTGTACCCAAGTCACTGGTTTTCTGCTGGCTTACATAGGACGGAATAACGCTGGGAACAGTATCCGTATAAATATTCGTAAAAGAAGTAAGATGGCCATCGCTCTTGGAATCTTTATAATTCTCCTTTATATCCACAGACAGTGTCCGGCCCTTCTTTGCAAATTTTCTTCTTATCAGCAGGTCTGCATTTACAAAATCTGCGTTTGCATTGCTGGTCACTTTCCGCTTATTGGTGTTAGACAAAAGCGTATCACCAAACAGCGTGGTACTGTTGTACATCGTGGATATATCCGTGTTCTTTTCACCTGCTGTTGCTGTTAGTTTTATAGAGGTCAGGGAATCTATCTTCCATTCATACATAAGGTCCAGCCCATGGCGGTCGCCGCGGCTGAACTGGTTTTTGTTCTGGTGTATCACACTCTCCCCATCATTAGGGAGTGGGTTTTGCGTTACTGTTGTGCCGGTTATGTCCACGTTCTGCATGGCATAGCGGTAGTTGCCGGTAAAGTGTTCCTTGTCCCCATCCCATTTATCTGCGAAGTGTACACCGCCCGTCCATATTTGCGGCAACCCCTCACCGTTATATTTTCCGTCCCAACCTGCCAGGTCTTCCGCGCTGTTGTTGGATGTGATGGTCACCTGCCCCTCATCCGTTATTTCGGTTACGCCACTGCCGCTGCTGAAGCTATTATTATCCTGCCAGCCAAGCCCCACCTTGTCTGTATTAGACATAATACCAAACACCGAAAACTGCTCCTTGGCCTTGAACGCATTGATCATCCCCTGGTCCTGAAAGTAGCCGTCAGTGCCGCCCCCCGCATCTATCTTCCCGAAGTAGCCCTTCTTTTTGTCTTCTTTCAGCTCCAGGTTTATGGTCTTGGTTCGCTGGCCATCGTCTATGCCGGTAAAATCGGTCTGGTCGCTTTTCTTATCATATACCTGTACCTTTTCCACTACACCGGCCTGCATTCCCTGTGTCACTACCTTAGGATCATCAGAGAAAAACTCTTCGCCGTCCACCAGTATCTTCTGCACTGTCTCGCCCTGCGCAGTTATTTGCCCATTCTTGTCCACCTGTATGCCCGGCAATCGTTTCAGCAGGTCTTCTACGGTAGCTCCATCTTTCACCTTAAAGCTGTCGGCCATGTACTCGGTTGTGTCTCCCTTTATTTTTATGGCTGCCACCTGCTGCTTCAGCACAAACTCTTTCAGCAGATGCTCCTTTGATACCATAGGAATAGCTCCATAGTCCGTTGTGCTCTTCTTTACGTTGATAACATCGACATAATCGGCAAAGCTGGGAAACGTGACCTGCAGGATATACTTGCCTTGCGCAGGCACTTTCAACTGAAAGCTGCCATCAGCCTTCGTCCGGGTAAAAGTCTGTATCACAGAATCAGAGGTGCGGATAAGCACCACGGATGCGCGCGGCAGTTGTGCTGCATTCAGTGTATCCGCTACCGTTCCCTTAATAGTATAGGTTTGCCCAAAACTTTGCTGCAGCACGCATATGAACAGCAGGCTTGTAATAAAAAAGTATTTCATAAAATTGTGTGTGTGAAGACAGTTTGCTATTTCAGCAAACCATTTGCTCCTGTAAAGGAACAAAACTACAGGTAAATAACCCTAAACGGAAAGGGTTACAAAAAGGGGTAGGGGATGTTTTTTAACAGTTTGTTACCAGAGTCTAGATCAGCCTGCGCAAGAAGAAAGATAAAATGAATAAAAATCAACAAGCCAAGTTATTACTCAAAGCTGAAATTCCGAAAACACGCTAAATGCCTGGTTCCCCTTCACGGAGGGATTCTACGGATTCACCACACTCTTATAAACCACCGCCCGGTTATGATCCACCGGTACGCCCAGCGCTTCATAAATATAATCCTGCGCTGTGGTGCGCACGCCCAGTTTGGTGATCTTGGTATTGGCACCGGAGGGGAATACACGGTTGGATAAAAATACGAACACAATACCCGTAGCCGGGTCCGCCCATACACAGGTGCCGGTAAAACCCTGGTGCCCAAACGCCAGGCCGCTGCTCCGCTCACCGGCCGGGCCGGCATCATCAGCGTCAGGAAGTGGCTTATCGAATCCCAGGCCACGGTGGCTGATCTTGCTGTTGTATGCCGTAAACATATCCACGGTCGCGGGCTTAAAATATCGCTTCGTGCCATACACTCCCTTATTCAGCAGCATCTGGAAAATAGCCGCCACATCGTGCGCGTCTGCAAACAGGCCCGCATGGCCGCTCACACCGCCCAGCATAGCCGCGCCGGGGTCATGCACATAGCCCCACAACGTCTGGCTGCGAAAGGTAACCTCAACTTCAGAAGGTACGATTTGCGATGTGTCAAATTTTTTGAGCGGGAGATATGTGATACGTTTCAGCCCCATAGGTGTATAAAATTCCTCGTCCGCATATTTATCTATTGTCTCACCGGTTATCTGCTTCACCACAGCTGCCATGAAGTAAAAATCAAGATCGCTGTACACCATCTTTCCTGCATTGCTCAGCGGGCTTGCATATATCTTGCTCCACATGGTGTCTATGTAATCGCTGCGCAGCCAGACATCTTTTGCCACCGCAATATCAAAGCCGGGGCTTTGTGTTTTCCGGTACAGCTCAGGCTTTAGCTTGCCATCATCGTCCACTGTCTCCTTATAAAAAGGTATCCACCCCTTCAGCCCTGCCTGGTGCAGCAGTATGTCTCTTATGTGCAGCCCGGCTTTGTCGGTGCCCCTTGCCTGCGGCAGGTAGTCGCCCAGCGTTTTATCCAGGTCCAGCTTGCCCTGCTCATAGAGCCGCATCACCGATATTGTCGTTGCCAGCACCTTGGTACACGATGCCATATCATACAGCATATTGGTGTCAACGGGGTGCATCTTGTCGTAGCGGGTATAACCAAAGGCCTTGTCGTAAAACACCTTGCCATTTCTTGCAGCAAGCACACGGCACCCCGGGAACACGCCATCAGCAATGTTCCTGGCCATAAACATATCCAACCGGTCCAGCGCCTTCTGGTCTACCACGCCGGCATCTGTTGGGTAAAACACTTTTCGCAACTCGTTAGATGCCTCTTTAGCAATAACGGGCGCTTTCACTGGCATCGGGCATATGCTTTGCCCATTCACGCATGCAGTTACCGGCAACCTGCCTTTTGCTTTTGTTTTTTTCAGCAGCAGGTTTGCCACTGCGTTTTCGGTGAGCGTATCATCTTCATATGCTACGATCACAGAACCTGCACCACAAAAGTATTGCATGGCATAGGCGTTGCCCATAAGCACTACCAGCACATTATTCCGGCAACCGGCCTGCTGCAGGAAGTTTACTGCTTCATCGCCCAGTCCATAGTTGTTACCCGGTGCAAAACTGAGGTTGTGAACAGCAATGATGGTCATATCATACTTAGGCATGCCATCCAGCACTTTTTGTATTGTGTCTGCCGGACTGCCTTTAGGTAGCCACTCGGCTTTTACATTGTTAAACTCATCGTTCAGGCGCTCGTAGAGCGGTGTAGAAGCGCTTGCATTGATGCCCACATAGCCAATGCGCATATTCTCATTCACTTTTTTCAGCGCCTGGTTATCGTCCCTTACTATAGTTATCGCAGCCTTTGATACCCGCGCACGGAAACTGTCCACATACTTATTCAGGTCGCCGGTGATATTGGTAGTATCAATATCCTTCCATGGTTCATGCAATCCTGCATCATATTTTGCAGCCAGTATTTTCTTTACACTCGTGTCCAGCATCGTTCTCCGAATGACACCACTATCTATTGCATTCTTTATTTTAGCGAGCGCTGCTGGAACATCCTGCGAAAACAGCAGCACATCATTTCCTGCCTCAAATGCACGCAGATCGGCATCTCCGGCGGGGAAGTATTTGGTAACGCCCTGCATATTCAGCGCATCTGTGAATACCAGGCCAGTAAAACCCAGTTTGTTTTTCAGCAATCCGGACACTGCATTTTTTGATAATGTTGTTGGCACATGAGCAGCCGTGTCTAATGCAGGTACCTCCAGATGGGCCACCATCACACTCCTCACGCTGGCCGCTATCATTTGCTTGAAAGGATAAAGCTCTGTGCTGTCCAGTTGCTCCACCGTTCTTGGCACCAGCGGCAAGTCTTTATGCGAGTCCACGCTCGTATTGCCATGCCCCGGAAAATGCTTGGCACATGCCATCACGCCATTGCGCTGCAGCCCATGCATAAATGCAATGCCGAGCTTAGAGACCCAAACTTTATCTTCCCCAAAAGAACGCGAATTGATAACAGGGTTCGCAGGATTATTATTTACATCCACATCGGGCGCGAAGTCTATGTTCACGCCCAGCCTTTTGCATTGCTGCGCTATTGCGCCGCCAACTTTAAACACCAGGTCGGTATCATGCGTAGCGCCCAGCATCATTTCCCGTGGAAAATTCTTCACACTGTCCAGCCGCATACCCACGCCCCACTCTGCATCCATAGATAGCAGCAGCGGTAGCTGTGCCAGGTGCTGGTATTTGTTCGTAAGGTTGGCCTGCCTTATCGGACCGCCCTGCATAAATATCAGCCCGCCTACCTGGTGATCGGTTATTAATTTTGTTACCTGCTCTTCGTTATAGTTTTTCCCACCAGAGTATGCAGCCACCATAAAGAGCTGCCCTATGCGCTCTTCTTCAGTGAGCTTATCGTAGACACTATCCACCCAATGATTTTTGGCAGCAGTATATTCCGCCAGTTTCGATTTGCCCTTCGGCTGTCCATACAGGCCGCCAGCAATAAATAACACAATAAGAGAAACAATGAAAAAAAAGCGGAATGAGCTCATCAGGAAAAAAATGGTCTTATCAATATAAATGTCGTTTACAACTGCGACATTTCAAACTTTCCTAAGGATATTAACAGATATAATGGCTGGCCATTGCCTACTACAGACTGCTTTTTTTGCCTCATGATACACCGGAGGCCTTGATAAGAAACTGAATGAATGACTCCCGACAATCATTATCGAAAGCTAACGTAAAATTATATTGCTCGTTTTATCATTACAGGCATACAAATGAAGTAATTTATTTATTACCTTTGATCGTGAAATCCAGTGAACTCGTAAGAATACTAAAAAGAGATGGATGATATGCTATAAGGCAGTCGGGCAGTCACATGACCATGATCCATCCTGTTAAAAAGGGTAAAGTAGTTTGCCCTTTCCACGGAAGCAATGAAGTAAGCAAGGGATTGGAGATAAAAATTCTTAAAGATGCAGGTTTGAAATAGCAACAACATGAGAAAGATAGAGATGGTTGTGGAGCGGACAAATACAGGATACAGCGCCTATGCCAGTAAGTATGCTGTATATACAGTAGGTAATGATTTCCCTGAGCTGAAATCTAACATGCTGGAAGCGCTTAATCTTTATTTTGAGGACGAGGGCAAAACTATAGCGGAAAAGGACATCAAAGTATCGCTTGATCTGCCCCAATTTTTTGAGTTTTATAAAGTGATTAACGCAAAAGCATTAAGCCAGCGGATCGGGATGAATCAAAGCCTCTTAGCACAATATATCAAGGGTAATAAGAAACCATCCGCTTTACAAACAAGGCGCATTCTTAAGGGAGTGCAACAAGTGGGCAAAGAGCTGGCAGAGATGCAGTTTTTGCTATGAGGATGCCGGAAATTCATTTCAACTAGGTTTAGCTCGTGTTGAAAGACCGTTGAATCTGAAAATCCTGATCAAAACCTGTATCTTAGCGACGCGGAAATGAAAATACCCATGAAAAACTTCCTGATCGTTTTTTTATCGGCACTGCTGTTATCCTGTATCGCTATAAACGCTGATGCTGGTTTTGTGATAACAAAACGATCTGAAACGAGCAGCTTAGCAACAGCCGGCCATAGAAGACAGGAGCGCAGAAAACATAAAAAATGGGAACAGGCCAACGATAATTCTTACCACCTGCAGCAGGCCAGGATCGCTTTCAAATTTGCTTTATGGGGTTTGCTCTGTGCGCCGCTTGCCGTACCGGCCATTATACATGGCGTTCGCAGCCTTAAAAAACGAGAATGGTACTATCACGATATGGCTATGATCAGCATTTTCTTTGGCGTACTTGAAATACTCCTGTTCGCCTTTCTCATAGCCCTGCTGCTGTTTGTACTCTTATAGAAATATAAGAACTGAATGCAGGAACAAACGATCCTGAAAATTCTTGAATCCTGAAATCCTGACCCTATCGCGCATCAAAATCTATCACAACTCTCTCCGTTCTAGGGTGGGCCTGGCAGGTAAGCACGTAGCCTTTCTGCACTTCATGCTCGTCCAGTGCATAGTTTACTTCCATTTCCACCTCGCCTTCGGTCACTAATGCCCGACAGGTACAGCATACCCCACCCTTGCAGGCATATGGGAGGTCTGCGCCGGCTTTCAGAGCCGCATCGAGTATGCTTTCACCCACAAACGGCACTTCCATATCAAAGGTAGTACCATCTAGCGTTATGCTCACTTTGCTGGCGGGGCCATTGTTACTCTTGTGACTGGCCACCCATTTTTCATGCCCGGCTTTGGGCTGATCGGGTGAAGTAAAGAGCTCTATGTGTACCCGGTTTTGCGGCATGCCCAGGTCTATAAGCTGCTGGCGCACAGAAAGTATCATTTCTTCAGGCCCGCAGATGAATACCTCATCAACCGAGCTTACATCTATCAGCGACTTGCAGAAGTCGGCACACTTTGCTGCATCTATACGCCCGCTGAACAGTGGTATATCCATGTACTCACGGCTAAGTATGTAGTACACCCGCAGGCGCAGCATATGCTTATTCTTCAGGGCTTCTATAGCC
Organism: uncultured Bacteroidota bacterium; assembly: GCA_903881585.1. Taxonomy (GTDB): domain Bacteria; phylum Bacteroidota; class Bacteroidia; order Chitinophagales; family Chitinophagaceae; genus Nemorincola. The sequence goes on from CAIRTW010000248.1 coordinate 42,289, forward strand.
TCGCGGAAAATGATGGAGTTCTTGGAGCGGTTGCCATACACCAGTGTAAAACTGCTGTTTGGCTCATCTTCCAGCACACTCTTCATAATGCTCATGATAGGTGTGATGCCGCTGCCCGCTGCAAAAGCTACATATTCTTTATGTTTTGCCTCTTTATGCTTGATGGTGAAGTTGCCCATAGGCGGCATCACATCCAGCACCTCGCCGGCTTTAAGCTCGCCATGTGCGTAGGTCGAGAATTTGCCTTCGTCCACTTTCTTTATCGCCACACGCAGCTCACCGTCCTTAGGGCTGGAGCAGATGGAATAAGAGCGGCGCACCTCGGCATCATTAAAATGACGGCGGAAAGTGAGGTACTGGCCAGGCGCAAACCGGAACCTTTCGGCCAGGTCAGCGGGCACTTCCAGCGACACGGAAACACAATCGGCCGTTTCCGGGCGTACATCTTTAACTTTTAACGGGTAGAATTTGAGCGCAGACATAAATGGCTGCAAATGTACAAAAAAGGTTAAAAGGGTAAGAGGTTAAATGGTTCCGTATTAAATGCAGAGCCATATCATCTTATTAACTTTTTACACTATTAACTCCATTAACTTTTCAACCCTTTAACCTTTTAACCAAATTCCACTATCTTGCTGTAGCACAATGAAGCATATCTTATACAAACTGTTTTTTGGCAAGCCGGAGTACAACAAGCCGGTAAATGTCTCTGCATACACTGGTTATGCAGTGAACGTTAAAAGGATATGGAACAATGCAAGGCACCATGATATTGGCTTTGAAAAGATACTCCGTTTGTTCCTGGTGGCGGTACAGATACTGTTTCCCGGCATTCATCTCCGCAATATCTTCGGGCGCTATGGCATTATAAAACGGAATGTGGCTATAGAGTTCTATGTACTGTTTAAGACTTGCTTGCCTCTTATTTTCCTTGCCACGGGGTTCTACAAGAGTATGGCAGCCATTGTTATCTCCTCCTACCTGCTCATTGAGACCATTTGTTACGTTGCCTCGCTGATCTTTGTTTCAGATATGTTTGTCAAGCCCCGCTCCTACCGACGCAACATACTGATGTTGTTTCTTAACTATATGGAGATATCCCTTTGTTTTGCTGTTATCTACGCCAGCCTCCATTTACTTGGCCCTAAGCCCTACTCCATGATCGACTATATTTATTTCAGCATTGTCACTTCCACTACCATTGGTTATGGCGATATGCACCCCGCCAGCCATCTTGGCCAGCTTACAGTGTGCGTACAGGCCGTGATGGTCGTAGCCTTCATTGTATTGTTCCTCAACTTCTTCGGGTCGAAGGTGGAGACCTTACACAATGAAGAAGAATAGGATAAACAAGCCCGCGGTCATTTATGTCCCTTTCCATGTATTTATTTTAACAAACTTATTTAGGAATACCAGATATTTTAATTATCTTTGCGCTTTCTTAATCAATTTATTTAAACTACAATGCAAGAAGGAACAGTAAAATTTTTCAATGAAACTAAAGGATTTGGTTTTATTTCTCCGTCAAACGGCGGACAAGACATCTTCGTACACGTATCAGGCCTGGTGGATGAGATCCGCGAGAATGATAAAGTGAGCTTCGAAGTTCAGAATGGTAAAAAAGGTTTAAACGCTGCTAACGTTAGAGTTATCTAATTTTAATACTGCTTTAATATCATTTCCAAAACCCCCGATCTCCGGGGGTTTTTTCTTGCCGGTTACTACCACGCTAAAAGAATATTGATTATTTTGCGATGCTATACTTAATTTAATCACAGGTTTTATTACTTTTACCCGAAGAAAAAATTTTTATGATAAAAAAATCGCTCAAAAAGATACTTATGGCATGCGTCATTGCTTTGCCAGTAAGCGTTTTCGCGCAGACCAATACCCCAGCCGCCAACACACAACCTGTAAACAGGTATGAACTGCTTGATAAGACATGGTGCTTTGTGGCTATGAAATGCCCTGATAAGATAGGCTCTGAAGGCCAGTACATACACTTTCTGTCTACGCTCAAGCTCACTGCTACTAACGGCAACAATATCAACTACGGCACTTACGTAAAGACCTACCGTGATATGCGTGATAACCCAAAAGAAATGGGCACGTACTCACTTACCAACGATGAGGTGGGAAATGTGGTGCTGACACTGAAAAAGAACAAAACGGGCACCACTGCCAAATACATGGTGCCGATGGTAGAGACCAATCATCTTACTTTAATAAGGACTGACGAAGGCGAAAAGTGCAATGTCACTTACGCTGTAGCGCCTTAATGAAATTTGGCCTGCCTGGAAAAACGACAGGTTATTAAGGAATAAAGTGAAATAATTAACAGTAGCAAGTTCTTCTTGCTGCTGTTTTTCATTTTATAGGCCCACATTTGGAAATCACTTTGGCTATACGAGATCCTTGGGATGAGCGGGATACCGGTAATAGTTGGCTCAAAACCTATCCAGCCCTCTCTGTAGACTGCAGGCGCAAGTAATAAAGGCTTTCTTGTGCCTATTCCGGGAGCGGTACCGCCTTATTTGCTATTACCTTCCGGTAGGTCTGCGGCTTCTTGCGCTACTAAACCACTTTATCCGCAATAAGTGGCTGGCAAGCACTAATGTTCGGCCTTGCTTTTCGGAGAAAATTGTCCGATTGTAAGGAAACAACGCTATTTCAACAACTGATATTAGCATGAAAACTATCACTCACGCTTTGGCGCCCTTTTGCGGGGGTAGGGGGGGGCGCTGTCAGCAGTTTTGCGAAACCTTGCCCGCCTGATATAGGTGTCCAATTGATATTGTACTGTGATCTTCCTGCTTGCGTTTAATACCCGGACAATTTGGGCAAATAAAAAGAGGCCGTCTCAAAAGCAATTTTGAGGCGGTTTTTCTTTTTGCTGTAAAACGAAGTTGTTCTTGGTTGTATTATCTGTTATAGTAGGTAATGAAAGCTGAGGGCTTAAAAAGTAGCTTTTTATGCTACTTTTTTCC
>CAIRTW010000249.1 GCA_903881585.1 uncultured Bacteroidota bacterium
GCCTGTATAGCCTTAGTGCTCAACCTCGTCAATATGACGAGGCAAGCACTTCTGTCCCTATACCAATGGCTAATAAAACAGCACTATTATACATCCATTTTACTAATGAGCGAATGTTGAGTTATTTAGCAACCCCTAATTGATAATTGTTTTATCGTAGAAGAGCCTGAAACGAATTTATACCCTACTATTCAAAAGGCACTCGTTGAATTCATTATTGACAGGGTAAGCTATTCAAATGACAGGCTCATTATCACCACCCACAGCCCGTACACCCTGACTGCTATTGACAATCTTATACAAGCTAAAAGCGCCTTTGATAAACATCCGGAGCTAAAAGAAGAAATAAATAAAGTTGTGCCGGAAAGCCTTTGGCTTGATTTCAATAAAGTAGCCTGCTATTATTTTGAAGATGGTTATTGCCGCAGCACATTAGATAATGAAGATCAGTCAATAGGTCCGTCAAATATTGATGATGTATCAGAAGAACTTGGCAAAACTTTTAGCAAGTTGCTGGAATTAAAATATCGGGACTAATGTGCTGCAACGAACTAATAAAGATAATTGGAGCCAGTGATGTCGAAATATGTTTTAAACATGCTACTTCGGCGAAAGAAAATGGCAAGCACTTCAGAATCAATACACAAAAGAAAGTTTGCAGGGTAAAAAATGATGGCTGCCTTAACAATAGCCAGACTGAAAAAAAGTGCGACTATATTTTTAAGGTTTGTGATACAAACGAAGTGGTTTTAGTTGAATTTAAGGGAGAAGATGTTGATGCTGCAGTCAGCCAGGTAGTAGCAACTTATAACAAACTGCTACCTGCGTTAAAAAATGAGAACCCTACGTATAGCGCATATATCGTGTCCAGCAGCATACCCAAAAGTGCAGAACAATCTTTTAGAAAGCTGCAAAAGAATTGTTGGAAAATGCATAAACTAAACGTTGACAAGAAGCATTTCAAGTGTGAGATTACTATTTGAATTTTAAAGACTCGCCTCCGCACATTTTTTTACTTTAGACCTCGAAGACGGCATGGGCTTAGACAGCGTTGAAATAATAATGGAGATTGAAAATACGTTCGATATCCGAATACCGGATATTGCTTCTGAGAAAGCGCGTACAGTTGATGATCTACATACTATAGTGTGGAATTTGGTGAAGGATAATGAGAGTACTCCTAGCCAGTGCATGAGTCAAAAAATATTTTACAAGTTACGCTCAATGATTAAGGAAGAACTTTTAGTCAACGAGCAGATATCTCCCACTACTTTGCTCGAAGAAATATTTCCTGAACTGGTCGAAAGAAAATATGGAGACAACTGGAGGCTCGCTCAGCGCAGCAATTCCCCGAACTCGTTCTGCCAAATTTGAACGGCCATGTGTTCAAACTTTTCAGAGATTTTTTCGCTATGGCAAACATGAGAGAACTCACAAATAAAATAGCGGAGTTAAATTATGGCATTTTCAAACCGGCTGGGATTCCGAGAACAGAAGTTGAGATGATTGTCAACAATATAATCTCAGATAGGGCTGGATTGCGACTGAGCGAGATCTCGCCTGAAAAATCCTTTGTGAATGACCTGGAGATCAACTAATGCCAATAGACCGGATTGGAAAAGAAAAGACTTTACAGCGTTCACTTTTCCCTTTTGAATTTTTACTTTTGAATTTGAAATATGTCCAAGAAAAACACCGCCCGCCCCGATGGTCTCGCATACTCTACCAACAAGGATTTCTTCAATGATTTCCCGCAGGAAGAGCCTGGTGAAACGCAGCCTAAAGACAAGCAAAAGCTGCGTGTAAAACTGGATACAAAGCAGCGGGCCGGCAAGGTTGTGACACTGGTAGATTGCTTTGTCGGTACGCTTGATGACATGGAAGCCCTCGCCAAACAGCTGAAAACAAAATGCGGCACCGGCGGCAGCGTAAAAGACGGCTATATCATCATCCAGGGCGACTATAAAGACAAGATCATCACCTGGCTAAAGGATTGGGGGTATGTGCTCACCAAGTAAAAGGATCGCATTCGGGCCGCAATTACCGCATCACATCCAGCACCTCAACATCAAATACCAGTATAGAATTTGGCGGTATCTGCGGCCTGCCCCGCTCTCCATATGCCAGACCCGATGGGATATACAACGTGCCGACAGAGCCTCTTTTCAGCAACTGCACACCTTTATCATAACCCTTTATTACAGCGCCCTTCCCCACTTCAAAAACCAATGGTTCTGTATGCCGGAAAGCAGGGTCGGTATTAGAATCGAACACCGTGCCATCCAGCAGCCTCCCGGTATAGTTCAGGCTCACGGTCTCGCCGGCAATGATCTTATTGCCCGTGCCTTCTTTGGAGATCGTATAATATACCCCGAGTGGTGTTTTGGTGGCTTTAATATGCTTTTTAGCAAAGTAATCCTGTAGCGTTTTTTCATCGGTAGCTCTTTGTGCCACCGTCCTTTTATCGTCCGCCGCCGCCAGGTCTGCATGGGGGCGCTGCGCAAACGAATACTGCGTAAACAGCACCGCAAAGAGGCACAGGAAAATATACTTTGAATTAAATGGCTTCATCGTAAGTTGTTTTAAACTGGCTGAATGCCGGTTGGTGAAGGTTTGGGTTCGTTGAATGCCGATGGCAGCAATTCTATATTGTGTTTTGCGGCTACTTTTATCAGTATCGGCATCAGTATAGATGCGCCGGGTATCAGTACAAATGGCACTACTACCCCTGCTATCTTTAGTGTGTCCACAAATTGGGTTTTAAGTATATGCTCTTCCTCCGGCGTTATCTTGCCCTCCCTCATATACTTCTCCATGATCTGCCCGGCTTCTTTCGTGCTTGTGTATTCTGTTTTTACACAAAACAGAAAGTGGTGGGCGCTCTCTTCTATCAGTGCAATAATGTGAATCTTTTCCATATGCAGGCAAAGTTAAGGAGTCCCAGGTTTAAGTGAATAGATATTGTATATTTAAGCGCAAATGCTTTTGTAACTCCGTGTAAAAGCTCCGATTATTTCAGCAAAAAGAAAAGCGGCGAAAAGCAAATAACGAGAAATAACAGAAATACTTTCCAGAAAATAGATTGCGCCTGTTCCTGGGTTAGCGTTCCATCGTACCGCTGTTTCAATTCTTTAATTTTATTGTCCCTGTAACGGACAAAGACAAAAACAAATAGCAGTATAGGTATGGCAAAAACAGTTCCGACCTCCGACAAGCCTTGCTCCCTGGAAAAAAAATTTCCAAAATTATTTATTGTCATTACCAGGAACATCGTTGGGAAAATTGACAAAACAGCAAACCCAGATGCATTTCCCCTTGTTCAGCCTTCAGGCGTACCAGAAATGCCGCGCCGATCTCTTTTTTTTGAGTTTAAATAAATAACGTAAATAAAAAAATATACAGAACGCAGCATAGTGGATTCGCAAATAACATTTTGATTGCCATTTATACACAAAAAAAAGAGACTGTATTGAACAGCCTCTTTTTTTTAAGTTCGCTAAAACAACTATTTCTTTTTAGCGGCTGCCTTCTTAGGGCCAGCATTCTTTTTAGCTGCTGCTTTCTTAGGAGCCGCCGCTTTTTTAGGTGCTGCCTTCTTTGCAGGTGCAGCCTTCTTTACTGGTGCAGCTTTTTTAGGAGCTGCTTTCTTTGCTGGTGCTGCCTTCTTAGGGGCTGCTTTCTTTGCAGGTGCTGCTTTTTTCGCAGGAGCTGCCTTCTTTGCTGTTGCCATAACTGTGAATTTAAGGGTTAAACAAAAACCTTTATATGGCAAAATCGCCGTGGGGGTTAGGCCTCGGCGATTGCTGTATTGACTGCTTTTACTGATACTAATGTCTTAGTGCGTGTCTTGCGAAATTCTACTATACCGTCTGTAAGAGCGTAGATAGTAAAATCTTTACCCAAACCTACATTATCACCAGGATGATACACTGTACCACGTTGACGTATAATTATGTTTCCGTTGATGGCTGGTTGGCCACCGAATATTTTTACACCGAGTCTTTTGCTGTGTGAATCACGACCGTTTCTTACACTGCCTTCACCTTTTTTGTGTGCCATTGGTACTACTTATTATTAATTACTATTTACGAGTTAAAATTAAGCAATTTCATTTATCTTGATCTTAGTCAGGCTTTGACGGTGACCATTTTTCTTCTGGTA
>CAIRTW010000250.1 GCA_903881585.1 uncultured Bacteroidota bacterium
CATAAATTAGTGTGTGATACTCCTGCTGAGTAAACAATTTGCTGCGCACACGCTCTTTGCAAAGAAAAACATGGGTGCACTACACCTCCCCTCCTTTTTTTAGGAGGGGCGCGCTGAAAAGCATAGCGAAGCATGCTTTTCAGCCGGGGTGGTTGGCTCACGCGGGACAGAGAACTCACTCGCGTTTTTATAGCCATACATGATAAATGGGGTTTAATCAGGGTACTTACTCACGAATTTACCCCTTACGCAGTATAAAAGACAATGCCCCACATGTCGCAGGGCATTCTCACATTTGAATATTTTTTTATTTTCACACCTGCCTGCCGGCAGGCAGGTTATTTCCTCTTTCCTTTATAGCCTCCGCCGCCACCATCTCTGTCTCTGCCACCGCCGTAAGACTTTACGTCGCCGGAATACCTCGCCCCCTGGGGCTTTGGCCTGCTGCTGCCGCGTGATTCACCACCGCCGCCGCCGCCAAAGCGGGACTGCTCAGCTTCATCCACACGCACCTTGCGTCCTTTGAATTTCTTGTTAGCCAGGTTCTCCATGATATGCTCTGCGGCATCGCCCGGCACATTGAAGAAGCTGCTCATGTCGCGCACGGTCATGCGGTCTATGGTGTTTGGTTCAATATCCGTTGACTCAACGATAAACTGCATTAGCTTCTGCTCATTCAGCCCGTCTTTTTCGCCAAGGTTTATGAACAGGCGCACATAGCGGTTGCCAAAACTCCTATCCTTACCTTCTTTCCGGTCATAACCAGCATTAAGGTCTTCAGTGTCCTGGTAAGTGAGGATAGTGTCCTTCAGCTGCAGGTATATCAGTTTCCTTATCAGTTCGTCCTTATCTACGTCTGCAAATGTCTCGTGGATCGTATCCTTATACAGTTTCGCAAAGTCGGCCTTCGGCTCGGCAGCAGCTATCTGCTCCAGGTAGAAGAACATTTTCTTGCGCACTATCTCAGCACCATCAGGTATATCGCTCTTATGAAACTTCTGCTTCACCAGGCGCTCTATCTGGCGGATATTTGAGATCTGCTTCGGAGAAACGATAGACATACAGATACCCGATTTACCGGCACGTGCAGTACGGCCGCTACGGTGCGTATATACTTCCGGATCATCCGGGAGTTCGTAATTGATAACGTGGGTAATGTCATTTACGTCTATACCACGTGCAGCAACATCCGTAGCCACAATGCACTGCAGCGACTTAGCTTTGAAGCGCTCCATTACCTTGCTGCGCATCTTCTGGTCCATATCGCCATGCAGCGGACTGGTCGGGTAGCCCATCTTCATCAGCTTTTCAGATACTTCCTGTGCATCCTGCTTGGTACGGGTAAATATGATACCATATATACCGGGTGTAAAATCAAGCAACCTGCGCAGCGTCTCAAACCTGTTGTGGTGATTGGCTACATAGTATTGGTGGTCAATGTTTTCATTGGTTGAGTTTGCCGCAGATACCGAAAACTCTTTCCAGTCCTTCATAAAGCGCTTGGCTATCCCGCGCACCTCATTACTCATTGTTGCCGAGAACAGCCACGTATGCTCGCGCGAAGGTGTGTTTTTCAGTATCAGGTCTATGTCCTCGCGGAAACCCATGTTCAGCATTTCATCGGCCTCATCCAGCACCACATACTGCAGGTGCTCCAGCGACAATGCTTTACGCTCCAGCAGATCTATCAGCCTACCAGGAGTAGCTACGATCACCTGCGGATGCGCCTTTACCTCGCGCAGTTGCCCGCTGATGGGCACACCGCCATACACAGCGCATATACGCAGTCCGCGCATATAAGTGCCATACTTGCTCATTTCCTCCTGTATCTGCATACAGAGTTCCCTCGTAGGGCTCAGCACCAGGCATTGAACATGTTTTACTGCAACATCCACATGATGAAGCAATGGCAGACCATAGGCAGCCGTTTTCCCGGTACCCGTTTGTGCAAGCCCGATAATATCTATAGGCTCAGCTAAAAGTTGAGGTATTACTTTTTGTTGAATAGGAGTAGGTGTCTCAAAGCCAAGGTCAGAAATAGCCCGCGTTAATTCTTCCCGCATGGGGAAGTCTGAAAAAGAAGTCATTTAATAAAGAACTTTAAATTTAAATGCCGCCGCCATTGTAGCAGCGACCTCCCGATTTATTTCGGGATGCAAAGGTACGCCAATTAAATGAAAAAAAAACAGAATCAATGCTAAAGGTGCATTTCAGCCCTTCACATGAAAAATATCGCCACCTCAAGCCCGAATGGGCTTAAATATGATTAGCCGTGGGTGTAACCCACGGAAAACAACAAAAAGCGAGACAACCCTGAAAGGGTTGAATGTAGGTACACAAACGGAGAATTAATTTGAAATGCACTCATGCTAAAGTATCCAAAACGGACCGAAGGGCGAACGTTACGAGTTCAAAAAAATTGTTGTCCAAACTTTGATTGCTTCTATTTCGCATCAGTGGCTATGGCACACTTGTACAACATATCTCTATTGTGCTTACCCATATAACTCACCTATGCGAGGGACGAAGCGGGATGCTTCGACTAGGGGAGCTAATATGCTTAGATCGGATAAAAGCCAAAATATTCAAAACACAATTTTCACATCTTCCTTATAATTCTGTAAGGTCCCATTCAAGCTTGCGGTCCATCCGTCGATAAATACTTTGCCGTTTTTAATAGCGCTTGAGTAATCATCATTGTTTATTTTCCCGCTGTTGGTTATGTAATAATTTGAGCCGATTTTGTAAATACAATTTTCTATAACTATTTCGGGTGCTTGTGAGGGTTCGTCTAAGCCAACGTTGAAAATCATACTGTAAATGCGGCTTAGCGCATCAATACCATTTTCGGTGATTGAAATTTGCCCTTTTTCATCCACATCCAGTTTTCGCGCTGCTACGCTGTCGAAAACTTTAAAACCAATATCAGGCACTTGTTTTTTATCTTCTTCAAACATGCCACTTTTGATGTTGTGTGCTGCAATGTCTTTAGCAATTTTTTCTCCAGCCCGCTTTAATCGTTCTACTGTTATGCTTGAAATTACTGATGGTAAATCGTTAGTTATGCAAAAGTTGTAAGCGTCTTTATTCTTTAATGGGTCAATAGGTTCGTCTATTTGACACATAATAAATTTTAGGTTGCCTCCTTCTTCCGCATTTAGTTGCATTATGGCGTGTCCCGTGGTTCCTGAACCAGCGAAGAAGTCTAGAATAATATCATTTTGATTACATGAATATGAAATCAAATCTTTAATTAGGGGTTGCTAAATAACTCAACATTCGCTCATTAGTAAAATGGATGTATAATAGTGCTGTTTTATTAGCCATTGGTATAGGGACAGAAGTGCTTGCCTCGTCATATTGACGAGGTTGAGCACTAAGGCTATACAGGC
>CAIRTW010000251.1 GCA_903881585.1 uncultured Bacteroidota bacterium
CCCGCGACACTCAGAACCACACTCTGATGCTCTAACCAACTGAGCTACAACCTCAATCTTAACACGGATCAAATGTTAATGTTTTTTCCTGTTTTCCGCACAGGAGTACTTCTATTTTTGCGGGATATTGGGCTGGGGAGGCAGGGTAGTCGAACCCGCGACCCTCAGAACCACAATCTGATGCTCTAACCAACTGAGCTACAACCTCCATCTTAAAACGGACATATGGTAATGTTTTTTCCTGTTTTCCGCACAGGAGTACTTCTAATTTTTGCGGGATATTGGGTGGGGAGGCAGGGTGGTCGAACCCGCGACCCTCAGAACCACAATCTGATGGGCTAACCAACTGATTTACAACCTCCATCTTAAAACGGAGCAAGAGTAATGTCCTTTTCTGCCAGATCTTAATAAAAGAGCCTTCTATTATTAATGGATGGCTTTCACCCTAACGGGCATTTTCAAACTTGCATATTTCCGAAATTCCACATTAGCCAGCTTGGCATGGTTCTTTTTTACTCCTAGCGAATTAAAAATATTCACTTAATCAAAGAACGATGAAAAAGAATCTACTAAGAACGGGAATTGTGGCGGGATTGCTGGTTTCCGGTGCTGCGCAGGCGCAGACTACACTCTATGGCATCACTACTGCCAATGAAATTTTTACAATAAGTAATGTAAACACACCGGGGGTCATCAATGGCCCGTACGCAATTTCGGGTGTTGCGTCAGGACAATTGCTGGCAGGACTGGATGCCCGGCCTGGAAACGGAGCGCTTTATGCAATAGGTTATGACTCAGTAACGCAGATGGCTGAATTATATACGATCAGCAACTCTGGTACGGTATATACAGCTAATGCAGTAAGCGGTACACTGGCCAGTGTGAACCTGGGTGGTACCAGCAATGCGGCATTTGACTTTGTATCTACCGCAGATAACCAGGTGCGCATTGTGGGTAGAAATGGCAACAATTATGTGATGAATGCGGACAATGGTACTGTTACTGCTACAGGTACCAGCGGCTTGTCATTTGCGGGTGGCGATCTGTATTCGGGTTTAACTTCGGCCCTGGCCGCCACTGCCTATACCAACAGCTACTATGGTGCAGATGCAACAGATGAGGTAGGCTATGATGCTGTGAATAACGTATTGGTGAAAATGGATGCCGGCAGCTACCTGAACGGCTTTACGAACACATCAAATACATTGCACTCTGTGGGTATCACAACCGGAGTAATCTTCAACGCTACCGGCAGTATAGGCATGGATGCATGGTATGACAGCATGACCCATAGCAATACTGTTTTTATGACAGGCAGCACTTTGCTGAGCGGTGCTCACTTATACAAGTATGACCTCAGCTCAATGACCGGTACACTCACAGATCTGGGCGCTATAGGCGGCGGCTCGCTGAATGTGCGTGACATTGCTTTTGGTGCACAAGGTGCAACTACAGGTTCTGTTGCGGGCCACCTGGTTACCGGCCTTTCGCTCAACCTTCGTAAGCTGATATATTTCGACTCACAGAACCCGAATAATATCAGCAAAGTTGTTTCTTTAAGCGGTATGGCTTCCGGACAGACAATGATAGACATTGACTATTCATCTAACGGAATGTTATACGGACTGGGATACAACTCAGGCAGCCATACATACCAGTTGTACACTATTGACTCGGCTACAGGCGCTGTTAGTGCAGTAAACAGCACAG
>CAIRTW010000252.1 GCA_903881585.1 uncultured Bacteroidota bacterium
ACGCATGAACTGAATTGGAAGTATTGATCCATTCGTTTTCTGAGTTCTGATTAAAAATACCCTTTAATAAATACCCCTCTATCAATATATCAATTCCTATATCGTCATTTTTATCATCAAATGCTGAACCATATAATAAAGAGTTGTTTATTCGAGCGCCTTTTGATGAGTAAATGAGATCATTTACTTTTTGGCTATTAGTCGATGTGGCAAAAGCAATCGCCTCCAGAATATTACTCTTCCCACTTCCATTTGCACCAATAAACAGGTTCACCCTGCCCAAATCAAGGGTAAGGTCAACAATCGATTTAAAATTTTTTATATGAACCTCGCTAATCATGCTGCCACAAATGTATAAATATTTTAGACCCTCTTAAAACTAAAAAGCAAGCAGTGTACCACTGCATGCTTTTCATAACTCATTCGACCTCACCCTCTCCTTTGGAGAGGGGCGGAGAGGTCTAACTCACTGTTTGCTCTTTCTTTATAAAATTCTTAACCCACTCTGTAGTAATGGATTTCGGACGCTCCAGCGGGAAGCCCAGGGCGCGGTCCCAGCAAAGGCTGGCCAACACACCCAGCGCGCGGGATACACCAAATAGTACAGTATAGAACTCTTCTTCCACCAGCCCGTAATGCTTAAGCAATGCACCGGAATGAGCATCCACATTAGGCCATGGGTTCTTGATCTTACCTGTGCTTTCCAATATTGGTGGCGCTACTTCGTAGATGTTCCATACAGTCTTAATAATTGGATCATCGGGGCAGTGCATCTTCGCAAACTCCATCTGTGCCGTGAAGCGAGGATCCGTTTTACGCAGTACAGCATGGCCATAGCCCGGTACTACTTTGCCATCAGTAAGTGTTTTGTGTATGTATGCGCCTATCTGTTCTTTAGTTGGCTGATCAGAGTTCAGCTCTTTGCACATCTCTTCTATCCAGCGTATCACTTCCTGGTTAGCCAGGCCATGCAGTGGGCCGGCAAGTCCGGTCATACCTGCGGCAAATGACAAATAAGGATCACTAAGCGCAGAGCCCACAAGGTGGGTAGCATGGGCAGATACATTACCACCCTCATGGTCAGCATGTATAGTGAGGTACAGGCGCATCAGTTCACGGAAGCTCTCATCCTCATAACCTAACATATGCGCGAAGTTGCCACTCCAGTCCAGCATACCATCTGGCTGTATGTGCTCACCGTTTTTATACTTCCGGCGATAGATATAGGCTGCAATACGCGGCAGGCGCGCTATCAGCGTCATGGTATCTTCATAGATATAGTCCCAATGCACCTTTTTGCTGATACCCTCGTTATATGCTTTAGCAAATTTCGACTCGGTACCCAGTGCCAGTATGGCCGCGGTAAACTGCGTCATCGGGTGCGCAGATACCGGGAACGATTCGATAACATCGAACACATAGTTTGGCACATGCGACCGGCGCGCCCAGGTAGCCGAGATGTGGTCCACATCATCGTGCGTTGGTATCTCGCCTATCAGCATCAGGTAAAACAGGCCTTCCGGCAACGGCTCATTGCCACCCGTCACCTTGGTCAGTTTCTCACGCAACTCAGGTATCGAGAACCCACGAAAGCGGATGCCTTCATTTGCGTCCAGCAGTGACGTCTCGGTAACAAGGCCAGTGATGCCGCGCATGCCCTGGTACACCTGGGCTATGGTCACATCCTCTATCTTCTTATTGCCATGTTGCTCTATAATGCTTTTTATCTCCTTGTTTTGCTCATCCGCTTTTGCTTTGAACAGATCCTTTACGTAACCCATATAGTGTTAATTATTGTAGCCAGGACATTTTGGCGCACCAAAGGTAAGGAACAATGACAATTACTTAAACTGAATAACAAATTAAAAGTTAGGCCGCGTCAGATAGCAAAAGTGTCTATTTCAAATGCCGGAAAATACATTGACAAAAAATATTTTTGAAATGGCTTTGCAAAAACAAAAATGATACCTACCTTTGCAGTCCCTTAAAACGGAATCGGGAGCATAGCTCAGCTGGTTCAGAGCATCTGCCTTACAAGCAGAGGGTCCGCGGTTCGAACCCGTGTGCTCCCACACCCACTACAACGAAACCC
>CAIRTW010000253.1 GCA_903881585.1 uncultured Bacteroidota bacterium
CTGCAACTTTTTTCGCCCTTTTTCCTAACAATACTCAATAACAGCAATGCTTACAGACTTTTTGAGGCTCGACTAAGTAGTCTCTGAGATATTTATCTTACCTGATTCACCATGCTGCTCCATGCGGGCAGCCATATTCACCGTATCGCCCCATATATCGTAAGCGAATTTCTTTATGCCCACTATACCGGCAATAACGCTACCGGTATGCAGCCCTATTCTAACATGAAATGTTTTCTCCCCTACCTGCTTCCGGCGGTTACGTATATAATCCCGTATCTCCATGGCTGCCTTCACAGCGTTCTCCGTTTGTCTGGGGTCAGCCGCAGGTAATCCCGCAACAGCAAGATAGGCATCTCCGATCGTTTTTATTTTTTCAATGTTATACCGGCCCATTATCCCGTCAAACGCCTTGAAACAAATATTAAGCTCATCGATAAGTTCCTGCGGGCTCATTTTTTCACTGGCCCTGGTGAAGTCAACAAAGTCTGTGAAAATAACCGTCACATTGTCAAATTGTTTGGCGGTGGCATTACCAGTCTTTTTTAGCTCCTCTGCTACCTCTGCAGGCAGTATATTCAGCAACAGGTCATCCGACCGTTTTCTTTCGTGGTCGGCTTTTCTGCGCTCCCGGTATATAAATATGGACAACAAAGAAAGCAAAAGAATGCCTCCGGCATATAACAGCTCTTCCTTTTTCTTCCTGGATACCATCACCTTCTCTAACTCCAGTTCCTTATCCTTCAGTTCCAGTACCCTTTTATTATCAACAGCAGCGAGCCTGATGGCTTTGTCTGCTGAAAAAATGCTGTCCTTCTTAATGATCGACTGTCTGTAGGCTGCCAGTGCCTCCTTATACCTTCCAGACATGGTGAGTGCTTCAGACAAGTACGTGTATATTTCTTCAGCTGTTTCGGTGGCGCCGCCGTATGTGGTCAATGCGGTGTCCAGCAGCACAATAGCTTTTTGAAGCCTGGCTGTATTACCAGCCGGTATAAAATCATTTGCAGGTACGTAGTGTGCGCTGTCCCTGACAATATCCACCAATACTTCTCCCAGGCCCATCAGCCACAGGTGGTCGGGGAAATTAACTTTCTTCCCCTCTTCGTAACACCTGTTGTAACAATCTATCGCTTTTAAATATTCCTTATTCGCCTGGTAAACCCTGCCAATGTTTTTTATCACATTGACGGCTTTTATTTTATAAATGTTATCCTTATCTCCGGCTGCTGCGTAACGGGAAAAAACCTCATAACTCAGCTGGTAGTATTTCAGCGCTTTATTATATTCTCTGGTGTCTGCACATATCTGCGCCAGCGCATTTTGCACAGTTGCCATTCCGATTTCAGAATTATTGCGTTTATAATAATCCAGCAGTTTACTGAGGTATTTGACCGCACCTGCATAATTTTTTGACGGTATATAAATATCATTTGCCAGGCTGAACCACATATCTGCAATCGCAGCAGTATCTCTCAGCGCCTCATATTTCTTTAGCGAAAGGAAGTAATATTCAAGTGCCTTGTCTGTGATATGAAGAGCTGTATAAGCTGTTCCTATCTTGTAGTAACACTCTGCTTCTTCACCATCTCTATTATTTTGTTTGCACAGATCAGCATTGTTAAGCAGGTATCCCATAGCCTTGCCACTATTGCTTTGCAGCCGGTAAAGTGAATAAAAATTTCCGTTCGCTTCTTTGATACCATGGATAAAATTTAATTTTTCAGCCAGTGCCTTTGCCCTGCGCAGATAATATTCGCAATTGAGGCTATCCTGCATGTAAAAGATATATGCATCGCTTATACGCAATAGCAGGTGTACTTTGTTCGTATCATCGCTTGCCTTAGGCACTTGTATCAGCAGCGAGTCAATGAGCGGCATCCCTTCCTTTTTTTGTGCGGAGACAGGAAAAGCGCTTAGTATTGTAACTAAAATGAAAATTAACGTTTTGCAATAAGACAGAAGAAGCCCAGAGCTATTCATATTGGCTGGTTTTTCCACAACAAGATAAGGCAATCCGCGTTCGAAGGTGCAAATAGCCGGTAAATGAATAAGAATAGAGTTGTGCCTGGTCATCCCTGTAAAACAGAC